>JAJTIC010000050.1 GCA_021300175.1 Pseudomonadota bacterium | reverse complement strand
TGGACATATTTGCGGGTCAGCTTCTGCCTGAAAAATCCCTTTTTTTGAACCGAATTTGAATGACAATGAGGGCAAGCGTTGACCATCTTCCCATTCATTTGCAAGGTCCGGAATGAACTCAATTCCTAGGATCAGAAGAAACACCCAAATATCTGATTGAAATCCGGAAGATGAGGGCCTCTGGGGACAGGATTCAGGGGCAGTTTAAAAGATTTGGTGCCCAGCGAGGGACTCGAACCCCCATGCCTCTCGGCGCTAGGTTCTAAGCCTAGTGTGTCTACCAATTCCACCAGCTGGGCACGCCGAAAATAAGATTAAAAACTTTTTAGACGAATTACTTGGCTTCTGCAATGAGCTTTTTGTAATCCGGAGCCCTCATCAGAGCCGCCAATTCTTTTTCTGTGTCCATTTCAATACGAACGAGCCACCCGTTGTTCACGGGATCGTCATTGAGAACGGAGGGATCTTCGTTCAAAGCGGAGTTCACTTCGATCACTGTTCCAGAAACAGGAGAATAAAGATCACTCACGGCTTTGACAGACTCAACAACACCGAAGGGCTCGCCTTGATTGACCTTTTGGCCTTCTTCAGGAAGTTCCACGTAAACAACTTCGCCCAGAGCATTTTGAGCATACTCAGTGATGCCTACAGTGACGATATTTTCATCGACTTGAGCCCACTCATGATCTTTGGTGTAGTAATAATCTTCAGGAATATGAAATGCCATCTGGTGCTCCTTTATTTCTTTAAAAACGGCGTCGAAACCACTTGAGCTTTCACTTTTCGGCCTCGAATATCCACCAAAATTTGTGAACCTTCTGCAGCGTGTGCAGCTTGCACATAGCCGATTCCAATAGGTTCATCCAAAGAAGGTGAATGAGTTCCACTAGTTACCAATCCGATTTCTTTATTGTCAAAAGAAAACAGGACATAGCCATGGCGGGGGATTCCCTTTTCGAGCATTTTAAATCCCACCAGCTGGCGTTTGAGGCCGCCCTCTTTAGAGGCCAGGATTGGGGATTTGCCGATAAAATCTTTCTTGGTGGGTTTAATAACCCATCCGAGCCCAGCTTCATAAGGAGAGCTGTGGTCATCAATTTCATTGCCGTAGAGGGAATATTTCATTTCTGTTCTCAGAGTGTCTCTAGCGCCTAAGCCGATGGGCTGAACACCAAAATTTGCTCCTTTTTTGAGCAGCTCTTGCCAGAGCGCCGCTGTCCCCGCGGCTTGAATAAATACTTCGCCACCGTTCTCGCCAGTGTAGCCTGTGGTGGCCACATAGCCAAGGTGGCCTTGAAATTGAAACTCACGAATCGCATTTTTGGGAAGTTCACTGACTTTAAAACCAAGAACTTCATCCAGCACTTGAGGAGCTTTGGGACCCTGAACGGCAATTTGTCCCCAAGAGTCACTTTCGTTTGTGAGCTCTGCACCTTGGTTATGAGTTTTCATCCATTCGAAATCTTTTTGAATGTTCGCAGCGTTCACGCAAACCAAGTAGTCTTGGTTCTTTTTTAGGCAATAGACATAAATATCATCAACGAGCCCACCCTGAGCGTTGGGCAGCAGAGAGTAGTGAGCTTGGCCGTCTTCGAGTTTAGAGACGTCATTGGTCGTGAGCCAATCTAAGCTTTTCAAAGCCTGGGGCCCTTTAAAGCGAATCTCACCCATGTGTGAAACATCAAAAAGACCGACATGGGTCCGCACACAGTCGTGCTCTTCACGCAGGCCTTTATACTGAATGGGCATTTCCCAACCGGCAAAACCTACCATTCGGGCACCTAATCTGACATGTTCTTCAAAAAGCGGAGTTCGACTTAATTTTTCCATGACCGAGGTTGTACAATGAACCCCCGATTCACGCAAAAGACATTTCAGTATTTTGACTTAGCCCACAAGAATAAAAACAACGCTAAATGGTTTGAAAAGAATCGGGCTCTTTATGAGGACCATGTCAAAGCTCCGATGGCTCATTTGGTCACAAGAATTCGACAAGAATATCAATTAGAGCTGCCGCGGATTTCTTTGGATCCTTCGGTGGTGACTCGCCCGCTGAGACCCAAGAATCGGGCGGCTGAAGGGGGAGGTCTCATCAAAAATTTCTCTCACTTTACATTGTGGGAAAAGAAAACATCGCTGTTTGAATGGAACCCTGGCATTCATTTTCAAGTGGGGCATAAATCAGATGATAATTTTTTGGGTCTTGGGCTCTACATGGTGTCTTCACGACAGTTGAGTCTTTTGCGAGTGGCCACGGTGGAAAACTTTGAAGAAATTGACTCTCTCCTGCAGGAGAAAAAATTAAAAAAGAACTGGGGAGAGCTTCTCGGTGACAAATACAAAAGATTTCCTAAAGGATTTAACCCGGAAGAACCTTGCACCAAGTATCTTTGGCACAAGCAATTTTACCTCGGAAAATATTTTTCCAGGAAAGAAGTGATTTCACCGAAGTTCATTGAAAAAAACGTCAGCGATCTCGAATTAGTGCTGCCTTTTTTTAATTGGGTCAGACACCAAGTCGGGACTTATCGCAGGTAAGTATTTTTACACATGCCCCAAGCGCCTTCATGGATCAGGACTGTGACTTCGCGGCCTTTGTCGCTCAAGTTCACTTTTCCGTTTCCATCTTTGGGGAGGCCTCGTCCCCAAGGAGTATCGGTCACAAAAGAATCTTTGGGGCCAACTTCGGTGATCACTCGAACATCCACAATATTGTCATTCAAGCGCGACAGTGGAGTGAACTCTTGCACAATATATTCTGAAGGATTTGAGAGAACTCTCTCCCGTACTTTTTGCGTTTCCTCTTTGGTGATTTTGGGGCCGACCCAAACCGCATCTCCACCGCGACCGTCGACTTTCTTGATCACGTAGCGTTCCAGGTTATCAAAGACTCTTTTGAGAAGGACCTCATTGAGAACGCCATCACGATTTGCAAATCTTGCGGTGGGGATATTTTTGATGATCGGTTCTTCTTTCAGATAAAAACGAATAAGATCTTCCACATAAAGGTAAAATTCTTTATCTCCGATAAAATCAATGCCAGGGGTGTAGTTCAATCCTACTTTTCGATCCATGAATGCTTGCGTCAGTCCACGGGCCTGTTGGGAAGCGCGCTTACCCTCGTTGATCCAGTGTCCATAGCCCAGTGTCTGAATCATGAATTCAAGGTTTTCAACATTGATCTTTTTTTGATTCAAATCCTCTTGGAAGGCCTTGATCGTCCCCGCGTTGAATTCTTTCTTGGACTGCGCGGTTCGCTGCGATCTGTTTTCTTCTTGAAGATTTTCGACAATGTTTTCTGCAGCTTTCACTATCCAGCGCTCATAATTTACGGGATGGGACATATCCAACCAATAGTGTTCCCCATTTAGAACCACATAGCCGACTTTATTGGAGAGCTTTTCAGGTTGCGTTTTATCGTAAAGATAGACGCCCTGGGGTGTGACTCTGAGTTGTTGAATGGAATTGGGAGTGACTATTGCAATTCCTCGATCTGCAAAAAGTTTTCGAATACGCCTGTCTTCATTATCAGCGTAGGGGGGTGTCATGTAAAGAACAGCCACTCCGCCAAATTCTGCAGCTCGAGCTTTGAATCGCTGAGCCACTTGATCATAAAATTCGTCGGCCATTCGCACTCGAAAAGCATCTTTAAGTTCAGGAAACTGTTCTAACAAGTGATCTTGAGCGAGCTTCATATCTCCTAATCCACCAATGAAGCCTGGATTATCTTCGATCACGCGCCATTGACCACGACGATCGCGGATGATGTCAGGGCCATACATAAAAGCAATTTGATCGGCTGGGATCAGCCCTTTGTAACTTTGCTCGTTGGATCTTTGAATGATTCGATCCACGACCTCTCGAGGGATAATTCCCGCACCAGAGTATGACCTGCGACCGGAGTGATGGTCTTGGAGGAAAGCTCTGAGAGCATCAGCCCGCTGCTGAACGCCGGGCTTCAGGGTCGAATCATACTCTTCAGCCGTTAAAATTCTGGGCATTGGATCAAGTGCATTGTCGCCCATAAATGCTTTGCGACTTTCATTAAGGAAGCTCCCTTTTTGGTCTTCGGACATTCGAGAGTAGATCTGGTAGGCCTCTGTGTATTGGGGTCTCACTTTTCCCTTGGCATCAAAAATCTCATCAAAATAGTCACCTTGGCTTTGAGCCAAAGCTGAAAAAGTGATGCACGATGCAAGAGCAATTGGAAACAGTTTGAACAAATTCATGAGCTACCTCGCCATCGGTCCCGACTGCGAATTATGGGCCTTGGAATCAACAGTCAGATTCAAAAGAGGAGGGGATCCTTAACAACTACTTGTCAAAAGCTTGGACAGATGCCCCCCAGGGGCAGTTCTAGAGGTCTTAGTTGGCCCATGAATAAATCAACGCACCCTCTTTGATCTTTTCGATCACTTTGGTAGAGAATTTGAAATCTAAAGCAGGACAGCCCTGACTGCGGCCCACCCAATTTTCACTCTCGTTCACGTAGCCAGCGCCATGAATGACAATCGCTCGGTCAAAAGCCTTTGAGTTGCTTTCCGAAAGACCATGCATCTTCAGCGCTTTGCCATATTGCCCATCGTAATCGTGGCCCGTTAAATAGAACCCCAAAGAGGTCATATTAGAGTCAGGCGTGTTCGAAAAGAACTGGGCTCGCCCTGTGTGAGTGGGATCTGACCCTTTTCCGTGAGAAGTTTTGAAGGCTTCCACTTTTCCAGTTTCTAAGTCGATGACATAAAAGCGGTCCTGCCAAGAAGGCTTTGAATAATCGATCACGACCAGGAGATCATGGCGAGGAATCTTATTCTTGTTCAGTTCAAAGAAAATCACCGCATCTTCGAGGGCTTGAGTAGCGATTTTTCGATCAAGATCTAAATGCGAATACGACTCAAGAATACGTTCTCTCTGAGCCAAAGACAGATTCCAAGGATTTGAAAAACCTTCAAGGGGTGTCAAGTTTTGCTTCTGTGAGAATTGTGCAAGGGCGTTCAAAGACAAGCTTAAAGTCAAACAAAAGGCCAATGAGATAAAAAAACTGATTTGTGTTTTCATGACTGAAAACTACTGCGATTTTGGGGCCAATCGAACTTCGTTGGAGACTTTCTGAGCGTCCTGAGGAACGATGAAAAGATCTCCTCGAAAGAGAGTCTCTGCAGGACCATTCTTATGCATCCATACGAGGAATTCCCTGGAAGGTCCTCGGCAGATGAGCTGACGAGTTTTACCTTTTTCAACAAGAGAGTCGCCGACCAGGCGACCTTCTTGCGCTGTTCGAAGAGGCTTCTGTTTTTGGGAAGCCACTAAATAAGAAAGCGTCAGTGTACGATTTTTCATCGGTAAGGCCGCTTCGATCTTTTGAAACCAGTCAGGCATCTCCCAATGAACTCGGTCGTGGCACCAATCTTTAGCACTTTCTTTCAGCAGAGGGCACTGTTGGTGATGAGTGCAAGGAGCCAAGAGATGAAAGCCTTTTTGCACGAGAAGTTCTCTCCAAGCCATTAGCCGGCGACCATCCTGACTCGTGGAAGGTTCTATCAAAAGCAGATGTTGCGCTTTCATGAGAAAGCTCGGGAGGTTCTCTTGCTCAGTCAGTGAATAAGAGCAGATCACAGTTTCTGGATTGTCTTGAGGCAAAGCAGTGCTCCAAGAAAGATCCGCAGAAATCTTCAGTGCTTTACAAATCTTTTGATGAATTTTTTGAGCGTCAAGGGAGGTCTCCACAAACTGAGCTCGGCGCACCGGCCTGTTCAGCAAAAGGCCCAAACTTCCAGCTCCGAGACCTGATCCAAAATCCAAAATTTCAGTGGTCTTGGGAATCTCAGCTTGAACTCTTTGCGCGCGAAGAAAATTCAAAGGTAAATAGTAAGCGAGTTGGGCAACCTGACACCATGTCTCTGACCAAGGTGTGCGTCCGAGCGGATTTTTAATATAGTAATCACTTTGTCTGAGAACGGCCTCACTGATTTTTTTTGAATCAGTCAAAGAAGTCCCGAGATCCTGGAGGCATCCTTCGATAGCATCAACCAGCTCTTGGGGAATTTTTAAGACCTTCATGGTCGGTGCGACTCGAAGGGGATTTTCTGTATGATTTGATTTACTTTGATGTGATCCATGCAGTCATAGTCTTTGCAGGTTGTCCCTAAACACTTCGAACTTGCGGGGCATTGGACTTCCGGTTCCAAAATTTGCGTGCGGGCTGAGCGGGGACCCCAGCGCTTCGAAGCATGGGCTCTGATCGGCGAATACAGTCCCACGGTGGCTGTCCCAACGCTCGCGGCAAGATGAAGAACTCCCGTGCTTGGGGCGACCACAGCAAGTGCGTTCTTCAGGACGGTGAGCAGCTCATTGATTTTCAATTCATTTTGAAGCCAAATAACTTTGTCATGATTCTGCCATTGAGCTTTGATTTGATCTAGATAGGGCTCATCGCTGGGGGTGCCAGTGATCACCACTGTTGTGGCATTGACCAGCTTTTCAATGAGGGCATTGTAATTGCCCTGACTCCAGTTGCGAGCCGAACCCGCCATACCAGGGTGAATCACCACATATTGTTGACTCAGTAGACCGAATCTTTCTGCCAGCTGACGATTCGGAGCGGGAGCCAGCGAGAGATATCCCAGAGATTTTTTCAAGGGTTCAAGAGATATTCCACACTTGAGAGCCGCAAATCGGGTGAGATCCCAGTTGTACTCAGCTTCGTGCATTTCTGAATGAGATCTTGATTGTCTGAGGGAGTGAGTCAGAAACAAGTAAGAGTGCCATTGCGATTTTCGCCCCACTCGGAGGGGAATGCCTTCAAGCCAACAAGCAAAGCTGGCCCACCAAGGGGCGTAGTAAATCAGCGCAGCATCGGGCTTTTCTTTTTTTAAGTAGTCACGAAGTTCTCGAAATCCAGTCTCAGCACTTGACAGTGAAACATAATTTCTTTTGGGTTCAGAATATTCACACAGAAAAGAAACACTTTGATAAACGACCCAGGTCGGCTGCCATGTGCATTCCCCCGACCAAGCAAAAGCCTCATCGCAAGGGAGTGTGGATACAAGGTCCCCAATTTTATCTAATCGAATCAGTGCGATTTTTTTCATTGGAGACCTTATTGCTTGATTATTGGAAATCCTCGAGAGGGGGACAAGAGCACACCACGTTTCGGTCACCGAAAGCGTTATCGACTCTTCCGACCGCAGGCCAGAACTTATTCGCTTTTACCCATGGCAATGGGAAAACAGCTTGTTCACGGCTGTAGGGATGTTTCCATTCGGTCGCTGTGGCTACATACATGGTGTGAGGAGCGTTCTTTAATGGATTGTCCATGGGATCCATTTTTTTGTCTTCGACGGCCTGGATTTCTTTTCGGATGGCAATCATCGCTTCGATGAAGCGATCCAGCTCAGCTTTGCTTTCGCTCTCTGTGGGTTCGATCATTAATGTCCCAGCGACAGGCCAGCTCATGGTCGGTGCGTGAAACCCATAATCCATCAGTCGCTTAGCCACATCAGTCACATCGACATCCGCCGATTTTTTGAGATGTCGAAGATCGATAATGCACTCATGAGCGACGAGTCCCTCTTTCCCTTTGTAAAGAACAGGGTAATAAGAATTCAATTTTTTCGCGATATAGTTTGCATTGAGAATCGAAATGAGAGTTGCTTGCTTCAAGCCTTGTTCTCCCATCATTGTAATGTAGGTCCAAGAGATCGGCAAAATACTCGCCGAGCCCCATGGTGCAGACGTGGTTGCTGAAATTCCATCTTTGGGACCTGCCTCTTTCACCAAAGAGTGTGTGGGTAAAAAGCTCTTCAAATGAGCAGCGACACCAATCGGGCCGACTCCAGGCCCTCCACCCCCGTGGGGGATACTGAAAGTCTTGTGCAAATTCATGTGAGAAACATCGGGACCAAACTCTCCGGGGCGACAAAGAGCCACTAAAGCATTAAGATTAGCTCCATCCATGTACACTTGGCCGCCATGATCGTGAATGATTTTGCAAATCTCAGTGATGCTTTCTTCAAACACTCCATGAGTGGAAGGATAAGTGACCATCAGTGCTGCCAAGTTATTTTTGTGCAACTCGGCTTTGGCTTTGAGATCAGTGACATCAACGTTTCCGGCCTCGTCACAAGCAACAACCACCACTTGCATTCCACACATGACAGCTGAGGCAGGGTTTGTTCCATGAGCAGAACTTGGGATCAGGCAAATGTTTCTGTGATGATCGCCCCGAGATTGGTGGTACTTCCGGATCACTAAAAGACCTGCAAATTCGCCTTGAGAGCCTGCATTGGGCTGCAAGCTCACAGCTGCAAAGCCGGTGATTTCACAGAGCTGTTTTTCGAGATCGCGAATCAATTCAAGCATCCCTTGAGTCTGGTTGAGCGGAGCAAAAGGATGCAGGGAGTTCACTTCTGGCCAGGAGACCGGAGTCAGTTCCGTCGTGGCATTCAATTTCATCGTGCAAGACCCGAGGGGAATCATCGAGTGAGCCAAAGTCAGATCTTTGCTTTGGAGGTGATGAATGTATCTCAAGAGCTCTGTTTCCGAGTGATGGCTATTGAACACAGGATGAGTGAGGTAAGAAGAAGTTCGAACAAGGTCCGGGTTGATCGACTGGTATCCTTGTTCCAGCACCGATGAGAAATCGGCTTTCACGCCGAAGCAAGAAGCCAAATCTTGGAGATCTTTCACATTTGTTTTTTCATGCAAAGACAAAGTGATTGTCTGATCGTTCAAGTATCTGAGGTTAATTCCCAAATTTTCGGCGGTTTGTCGAACTTGCGCCACGTTTACGTTTTCAATTTTTAAAGTATCAAAGAATGTTTGCTCTGAAACTTTCAAACCTTGATTTCTAAGAGCGGTGGCCAAAGCCGCCGCCAAAGCATGAATTCGATCCGCGATAGCTTTCAAACCGTGCGGGCCGTGATAAACTGCGTACATAGCAGCCATGTTGGCGAGCAAAACTTGAGCTGTGCAAATATTTGAAGTCGCTTTTTCGCGGCGAATATGTTGTTCGCGTGTCTGCAAAGCTAATCGGAGAGCTTTCTTCCCCTGAGCATCTTGGCTGACACCGACCAATCGGCCCGGCATCAAGCGCTTGTGCGCATCTTTCGTTGCTAGGAAGGCCGCGTGAGGACCGCCAAACCCAAGTGGAACTCCAAACCGTTGAGAGTTACCAACCACAATATCAGCGCCCCATTCTCCAGGCGGCTTGAGTAATGTGAGACTCAAAAGATCAACATCCACGATCAGCATTCCACCCTGAGTATGCATGCGATCTGCTAATTCTCGGCGGATTTGAACCGCTCCATCGGTTCCAGGATAAGCCACGATCGCTGCAAATAATGGTGTCGTGATTTGATGAGTGTCCACATTCACCACATGCATTTTTAGTCCCAAAGGCTCTGACCGAGTGTGCAAGACTTCAATCACATGGGGATGTAAATTTTCATCGACGATAAAATCAACGGCCTTGTTCTTCACCAAATTAGCGGCCATCGCCATAGCTTCAGCAGCCGCAGTTCCTTCATCCAGCAGAGAGGCATTGGAAATCTCCATCGCCGTCAGGTCGGTCACCATGGTTTGAAAATTCAGCAGGGACTCCATACGACCCTGAGCGATCTCAGCTTGGTAAGGAGTGTAAGCCGTGTACCAAACTGGATTCTCAAGAATGTTTCTTTGGATCACCGTGGGGGTGATCGTGTCATGAAAACCGAGCCCAATGTAATTGCGAGTGATTTTATTCTTACTCAGAATTGATTTTGCTTTTTGAAGCATTTCAAATTCAGAAAGACCAGGGCCCAGATCAAAACTCTTTCGAGAACGAATATTTGGGGGGATCACTTTGGAAGCCATTTCTTCCAAAGTTGAAAAACCAAGTTCTTTGAGCATAGCCCGAACATCAGAAGTTCGAGGCCCAATATGGCGACCAGAAAATTCGTGATTTGTTTGCATAAAAAAACCCCATGTTTAAGAGCTTATCCGAGAGGAAAGCTAGCACACATGGGGTTCAAATGCCTACATTGACGCGGACTAGTTTGAAGCTTTCGCTGTGGTTTTCTTTGTTGTCTTCTTAGAAGTCGCTTTTTTAACAGACTGCTTCTTTGAAAAAGCGGCCAAAAACTTTGATTTTTCTTTCAAAGCCAGTTTTTTGTAGCTGGAAAGAACTTTTTCAGCATCTTTGGCTGTTTTACGAGCCACCAATACGGTGTTCTTCATTTCCTTATCCAAGTCCTTTTGCGCTGCCTGAAGGAGGTTCAGAATTTTTACATAACGAGCTTCAATAGACTTTAAGCGTGAAGAAGCTTCCGTTTTGCCCATGGCACTCAGTTTTTTAAGTTCTGCGCGAATTTTTTCAGCTTCGTCTTTCAAAGCGGCAACGCCTTTGTCGCCTCGTAAATCTGTCATCAATTTTTTTACATCGAGAGAATATTGTACGGCCATAAAAGTCTCCTTAATTTCAGAGACCTTATATCTCAGATTTAAGCTCGCGACTAGGGGATCTTAGAAGATTTACAAAGTGAAAGTGAAGTCCTTCAAGAGAAGGCCAGGAGCTTTCTTTCCGCCGAGGGATCTTTGGTAATAAGTGTCGACTTCAGGAGCCACAAAGGACTCATCCGTTAGAGCTTCTACTTCAGAACCTAAGCAGCGATACAAGCTTTCATCAAAGCGTAAATCCTGAATAGGTCCAACCACTTGCCCTTTCTCAACCCAAAAACAAGCAAACCGAGTCATCCCCGTGATGCGAGCTGTTTTTAAGTCACTCCAGTTCAAATAATGAAGATTTCCCAGGTACAAACCGGTTCCAAGTCTATCGAGCGCTTGTGTCGAAGGAAAGCTCAAGGTGCCAGTGCCAGGCAACATGTTCATGGACCGGCAGGACTCCCTTTTGTCTGCAAAATTGGTGGAAACCGAGTATTCTTGAGCAGACCTTGAACTCACTAATAGATTTTGAAGCTGTCCGTTTTCGATCAGTTTCAACTTTTCGGGAGAGACTTCACCTAAGGAATTGAATCTGGGGCTCAGGCCTAAGCCGAAATTTTCTTCCACGGTGATGGCAGGATGAAAGAATCTTTCTTTTTCAATCAGTTGATTCAGAGGTGAACTACCATTTTTGTAAGAGTTGAGACTGAGGCCACCCCAGTTCAGCATTCCCACAAGATCAGCAACCGCAGCTGGTGCCATGTACACACGGTAAGAGCCTCGAGGAACAGACTGGGTGGGCTTTTTCAAAAGTTCGATCCAGTGGACCGACTCACGGATGTTTTCAGCCAAACTTTTTGAGTCCCAATCTGTGCCTGCGTAAGTGCCTTTCGCTGCTTTATTCTCGCCATTCGAATTTTTGGTATAAAGTGAATAATCAAAAAAGAAAGACTCTGTGCTAAACCAATGATTTTGTCCTAAGTGATTGAGGCTTGCTCGAACTGTGAGCCCCAGGGCAAGAAAACCTGCCAGATCTACATGATCGGCCGCCCGACAAATCTCTTCAATGGCTTGATTCACCGTCGGGAGCTCGCTTTTGTGCTCTTGGTGGCTGTTCCCTGCATTTTTCATCGGAGAGACGAAATCATCTTGTGGCAGGACTTTTACTTCTTCTCGAGCGCGCTCAAGAAGACTTAAGCTTTGGGCAAAGTCGATGTCATAAACTCCTGAAAGTGTTAGATCAAACACCACTTTTCGCGACGGGCTCTGAAAAGTCATTGTCATGACTTTTTGATCAACAAAAGTGCTTTGGCGAACACGACTTTGATTGAAGCGCACATAGTCTGTTTGCTCTGCTGAAAGAAAAAGCCCAAGCTCTTCTCCGGATTTGAGCTCGGTAAACAACTTGGCACCCAGTGTTTGAAAAAGCTCTTTCAATGGCCACCTCCGAAAATTTCAATTTGCGAGAAGAGACAATGAGGAGACGAATGGCCCACACGAATGATCTGGCTGGGTTCGCCTTTGCCACAGTAAGGGGAGCCATACATTTCGACGTCAGCGGCATTGCCCACAGCTATTAAGCTATTCCAGAATGGCACAGTGATTCCGCGATAGTTGGGATTCTTAACGACGGTGGTGAGCTTTCCATTTTCAATCAACTGAGCGTACTCGGCTCCGAACTGAAACTTATTTCGGTAATCATCTATGGACCAAGACTGATTACTCTGGACGTAAATTCCTTTTTCTGTTTGCGCAATCATCTCAGCCAGAGAGCTCGAGCCCGGTTCAAGATTAACATTGGCCATTCGGTCAATGGGAGCTCGGTTCCAAGAAGCTGAGCGAAAATTCGCAACACCTGGAATACCAGAGCGCTTTTGACTTTCCAAAGAGCCAAGTCCTCGAACCAGCAAGCCATCTTTGATCAAATACTCGCGAGTCGCGGGATTTCCACAATCATCGAAAGCGTACGAAGCAAATTCACCAGGGACTGAGGGATCGAAAGTCACGTTCATGAGCTTTGATCCATACTGAAGTTTTCCAAAATCTGAGGGTTTTACAAAAGACCACCCTGCATAGTTTCTTTCATCCCCTAAGATTCGATCGATCTCGAGGGGGTGACCGATAGATTCGTGAATCTGAATCAACATGTGGTCAGGAGCAAGGATTAAGTCGCGAGTGTCCGTAGGGCAATTGGGGGCCGTTAAGAGTTCCAGGGCTTCGCGGCCGATTTGCTCACAGCGAGCGAGAACTTCTCGTCGGTCAAGTGCTTCAAGCCCCATTTGATTGCAGCGGGCCAGACCACCTTTGTCAGAGCGAGATTGAGTTTCGCTGCCTTCTTTTGCAGTCGCTTTAAAGTCTGTCGCAATCATGAGGTATTTTTGATCCACATGGGTTCCATGGCTTGAAACATAAACTTGATGTGTTTCAATAATCCGAGCGTCCGCTCTAGTGGATACAATTTTATCTGAAGCTTTCATTCTCTCAGTGGCGAGTCTCAATGTGTCGCAGAACTCATTCAGTGAAGTGCCGTCTAAGTTTTGAAAGAATGGACTTTGATATTCTCCGCGAGCCACCGGTCTTTGATCCAAAGTGAACTCAGAAATGCCCCGTTGGCTTGCCAAAGTAGCGACTTCTTTCGCTTTTAAAAGGGCTCTCATGAGGCCTGCGTTACTGAGATCACTGGTGCCCGCATAGCCAAAATATCCGTTCACAAAGACTTCGATCATCACTCCGCGATCAAAACTCACCGAATGAGATTCTGACTTTCCATTTTTAAAAGATCGAGAATGATTTTTTTCGTTCACATAGCGAAGAGCCACCCAGTCAGCAGAACTCTTCAGTTTGCTCAAAGCCGATTCGGGATCAAAAGAAGCATGATTGGGGTGAATGCCCAAGGATACATGGTTCAGCATAACAACTCCTGGAAAGTGGCTGCAATTTAGCGGATTTACTATTGTAGGGCAATGTCAAAGGGCTAAGCCGTGTCCAGATCCGCGTATGCAGCGCTGCTTGTTTTTTGTGCCAGGTCCAAGACCCCTTGTTGTTTCCGAGGAAATTTTGACTGAAATTGCAGTGAATGGCTGGTCTGCAAAAGGCCACTTGCTCGAGGTTACTTCAGGGCCATCGTGGCCGCGGTGTTTTTCTTTTACTTGAATGCTGATATAGATTCCACGTCTTTAGTGATTCGCTCCCTTCGCAAAATTTACAGAACTGAAAAGGACCTCACCAGCCGGGACGCCCCCCAAATCGAACCTATTTCTTCTGAGGCCGATTTTATCGAGCACCAAACCTGCAACGCCCTGGTAATGGCGAAAAAGGGCGGGGTATTTAGGATAATGAAAATGTGGAAGCAGCAACAGCTTAAGATAGGGATCATCGGACTGATTCTCAGTTTCGGGAATACTCTGTTCGCAAGGACAGGGGAAAAGCCTCTTTATCTGTCTTATGAGCAACGTCTGGTTTTTTCCTACCTACTCGCAGGCTCTGGTGCTAGCGAAGAAAAACAGCTCGAAATTGCCGATCGTTTTGAAAAAGAGGTACGTCGCTATTTCAGCGAAGAGCCCAAAGAAGTCCAAGTAAAGTCCTTCCAAGAGTTTCTAAAACTTTATCGAGGTGAGTGGCCAAACAGCTACTCTTTGGAAAGTGATCTGACGTTGATCGAAGCCAGTCCTGCTCGTGGCCCTTTGCTTTTCAAAGGCGCGACCCCCGCTCTGCAGAAGCAAATTGATGGATTTACCTTGGCGCAGAATGAAGAGCTCTATGAGCGTGCGAAGTCTCAGTTGAGTTTAAGACCACTTCTTGAATTTGAATCAAAGAAGGATCTCCTGGTGGATAATTCCCTTCGTTCTCTTTTTAAAAAGCAAGATAAGCGAGATTGGATCCTCAAAGGATTCAGTGCTGTTTCTTCGATCGTCCAAGAGCAAATTCGCGCCATTCAAGAAACGGGAGCTTCGGTCGCCAAAGTGGGAGAAGGCTCTGGTCAGCAGTCGGGCCAGCACGAAGCGATGAAAGCCTTTATTATGTCAGCGTTGAAGGAATATTTTGGACGCCTCAGCTTGGATTCAAAGAAGCAGATTCTGTCTCAGTTCATCGGCGCTAACCTGAATGCTGGCCCTGTTGAAAAGTTTGAGTTAATGATTCTTGCTTCTGGCCCTCAATTTCAAAAGTTACTCCAAGTCGTTGCTCGAGAATCGGGAATTAACCCTGAACTTCTTAAGATCTTCAAAAAATTGGAGTCAAAAGCAAAACCAATTCCTGCTCCGCTCGTCCGAGAGCTCTTTGAAGCTGAAAGAGATCGGTATCGTTGGGTGAGCTATGAAGCTCAACCCTTAGGGACAGGCACAATGGCGCAAGTTCACAAAGGTGTAGTATCCACCCCCAGAGGAGATCAAGAAGTTGTGATTCGTTTTTTGAAGCCTGAAATTTCTCTTCGCGTGGCAGAAGATCATCGTATCTTGGTGGAAATGGCTCCTATGATTGATGCAAATCCGATCATTAAGGCCGAGGGATTTCCAAAAGTGTTGCCCCTTGTAGAAGATCTTAATCGCACCGTGACGGATGAACTAAGTCTTCAGGATACAATTGCTCGGCAGCAAAAGGGTCAAGAGGTCTATTCACGAGAAGTCACGTTCAAGGGTGTTAACTATCGGAATGTCATGGAAATTAAGGTTCCAGAAGTCATTTCACCAGACCCTGAATCGAAACTTCATGTTCAAGAGTTAGTTCCCGGTGAAAAGCTCGACAAGTTAATGGAAGTCTATGGGGATGTGATTCCAGATCTCAAAAAAGTCATCATGGAAGAGATATCCAAAGTTTGGGCTCGTGAGGTTCTTTTTGGATCAGGTTTCTTTCATTCGGACTTGCATCAAGGAAACTTTCTCGTGGATTTCACAGAGCCAAAGCTTCGGATTTCAATTTTAGACTTCGGAATGGGTGGAACTATCAGTCGCGAAGTGCAAGCAAATATTCTGGTCTTGGGAGCAGGGATTGAGCTGCTTCGCTCTGATGTCATCACAGAGGCTCTTTGGAAAATTTCTGATAAGCAAAGAAATGAATTGTCCAATCAGCAGCTCGGAGAAAAAGTGGCTGCTCGAGTGCAAGAAATTCGTGCCGGAAAACTTGAGTTTCAGTCTTTGGATCGCTGGTCTGCTTGGGCTATTGATGAAGGCATTCGCTTTCCCTATGAATTTGTGAGCTTGAATCGAGGAATGGTGATTTTGGATAAATCCCTTCAAGATGCAGGGTCCAAAGAATCGTTGAGTTCGATAGCAAAGATCATGGCTCCTCGTCACGTGAGATCAATTCTCTCGGATCTGCGGGCTGGTGGACTTCTGAGCTTCGCAGATTTAGTGAAGCTGGGCTGGGTCGTTGGCACCGAGGCCAATGAATCCAAAGTTTACCGACCTGTGTTTGGCGTCCGCTGCGAAAAAGTCTACCGCTAGTCTGTCCGGTCCCCAGGAAACCGCTGATATCTAAGAGCTCTCAACTCTATTTCCATATGGTATTTCCTTTGTAGTTCTGTACCGGGATGATTGACCTGTAGCTACAAATGAGGTACTTTTAGAAGGTCGGGACTTACTCGAAAACGGTGGTATTTCTTTATTTGGGACGAGGACAACGAGCAGCATTTGAGTGTTCACAACGTAACACCCGAGGAAGCTGAAGAAATCTTTTTCAACAGATACGTCATCACTCCGAATAAAAAGAAACACGGTCCCAAACGGTATCGAATTTATAGACGAACAAACAGCGGCCGAAAGTTGCGACTCATTTTTGAAGATTTGGGTTCGTCAGTGGTACGAGTGATTACAGGGTGGGATCGATGAGTAAACAAGTGAGGTCATATAAGTACAAATCCCGAGATTGGGATGAGTCTAAGAGTGTTCAAGTTCAACCTAAGAAATCCTCAAAAGGAATCTCAACGAGTATCCGGCTTCCACGAGAGATGGTTTTAAAGTTGAAAAAAATAGCTCGAAAAAAAGGGGATATCGGTTATCAAACCCTTTTGAAAATTTGGATTGCCGAACGCTTAGAAAAAGAATCAGCCTAGAAACTTGTCAGGGGCTTCACTTCGAGGCCCTTTTCTGCGAGCCACTGTGGATTGAAGACTCGCGACTGGTATCTGAGGGCAGAGTCACACAAAATTGTGACGATCTTCTTGCCTTGATTTCGGTTTTGTCGAGAAAGCTCATAAGCTGCAAAACAGTTCAACGCAGCTGAAGTTCCCACCAAAAGACCTTCTTCTCGGGCAAGAAAGTAAAGCATAGAAATCATTTTCTGATCGTTCACATTCATTGCTCGATCAATTTGAGCTTGTTTAAAATTGGCAGTGAGTCGCATGATTCCGATGCCTTCAGTCACTGAGCTGCCCTGAGATTTAATCTCGCCAGTTTCAAAGTAACTTTTCATCCCAGATCCATCGGGGTCCACCAAGGTGACTTTCACATTGGAATTTTTTGATTTTAAAAATCGGCTCACGCCCGAGATTGTGCCGCCAGTCCCAGTGGCCGAGACAAAATCAGTGATGAAACCTTGAGTTTGATTCCAGATCTCGGGACCTGTGGTCTCGAAGTGGGTTTGAAAATTGGCCAAGTTCTCAAATTGATTGGCCCAAAATCCTTGCGGATCACTTTCAGAAAGGCGACGAGCCGTGTGGTAGAAATGATTCGGATCTGAAAACGGGCAGGGCTTTACGAGAACCAGATCGGCGCCCAGAGCTTTCAAAGTGTCATATTTTTCGGGAGCTTGATTGTCAGGGAGGACAATCTTTGAATGGTATCCCCGGGCAGCAGCGACCACGGCTAATCCAATTCCTGTGTTTCCTGCAGTCCCTTCATAGATCGTAGACCCGGGCCGCAGAAGACCTTTTGCTTCGGCATCGAGAACCATGGCTTTGGCGGCCCTGTCTTTCACGCTTCCGCCTGGGTTCATAAACTCTGCCTTCCCGTAAATTTCATTGCCGGTCATCTCAGAGAGCTTTTTCAAATGAATCAGCGGCGTGTTGCCAATTTGATCGAGAACTCCCATGGACATTTTGTCCTCCTCGGATTAAGGGATAACGAGATGATATCTCGAGATGAGTATTTAAAAAAGCACTGGATTCCCTACCCCACGGCACGGCAAGGTCATGATTGTGGGCGATGGCTGAACTGTAAGCGGTCAAAAGCTTTGTTGAAGACACTCGATGGCCCTATTTCAGCATTGGACATTTTGGTGGACGGTGATTGGGTGAGCGTGGATCCTGTCACTCATGAAGTCACTTTGTTGGCTCCACAATGGGAAGCCCTGCCAAGTCCTCAAGGTCTGCACACGCAAGAGGCTTGGGCCAAATTCCTGCGAACCACTCGTCATTTTTTTGAAGAGAGAGACTTTCATGAGATTTGGACTCCCACTCTTGTCAGAAATCCAGGAACTGAACCGTATCTTGATCTTTTTGAAACCGAGTTTCGCCAAGGTCAACAATGTCGAAAATTTTTTTTACCGACGAGTCCCGAGCTGCACTTGAAGAAAGCTCTCGCGATGGGGCTCCCGCAAATTTTTGAGATTAAAAACTGTTTTCGTAACGGTGAAGTCAGTGTCCATCATTCGCCTGAGTTTTTGATGCTCGAATGGTACCGCGCATTTGCAGGTCTCGAGCAGATTCAGTCAGATGTTGTAGCTTGGATTAAAGATTGTACAGCTCAATTGGCAGTAGACCCTCCAAAGCGAGTCACGCAGATGACAATGGCGGAGCTTTGGAAAAAGATTTTAGATTTCGATTTAACGCCAACAACCTCCCGAGAAGAGCTCATGAGATTAGCGCAAGAATTGGATCTTTACTTTTCAGAGATAGATTCCTGGGATGAAGTCTTTTTTCGAATTTTTCTTGAGAAAGTAGAGCCTTGGATCCCTCACGAAGAGCTTTTCTTTTTGCGAAACTATCCGTCGAGCCAAGCGGCTTTGGCAAGAATTTCAGAAGACGGCTGGGGAGAACGGTTTGAGTTTTACTGGAAAGGCATGGAGCTTGGAAACGCTTTTCATGAATTGAACGACCCCCAATTGCAAAGACAGCGAACACTTGAAGATTTAAGCTTGAAAGAAAAATTAGGAAAAACAGTGCCGCCCGTGGATGAAGAATTCTTTTTAGCACTCCGATCGGGGATGCCACCGTCTTCAGGAATTGCGGTGGGATTCGAACGGGTGTTTCTTGCGCTGTTAAACTTAAAATCTTTGGATCAAATTCGACTGTTTAAGATTTATTGATATCTTCTTTAAGTTCTTTTCCTACTTTGAAGAAAGGGAGTTTTTTCTCTCCCACATTGATGATTTCACCCGTTCTTGGGTTTCTGCCTTTGTAAGCATCATACTGGCGATTGACGAAAGAACCAAAGCCACGAATCTCGATACGATCGTCTCTCATCAGGGCCTCGACCATGGAATCAAAAATAGTGTTCACAACGGTTTCAGCTTTCACGCGAGTGATGCCTGCTTTTTCAGAAATGAGATTAATGAGATCGGCTTTTGTCATTTTCTAATCCTGCCTAACTGCTTGATAATACAGATAATTATACGGACGTTATGGCGATGGTGAAGCTCTTTCTTTTTGGCACATTGCACACTAACAAAAGAACCTAGGCTTTGGGCGAAAGCCACCACTTGCGGGCTGCGCCATATCTGGTTTTGCGGACTTTATAGTAGGCTTCTTCGAGAATATTGATCATTTTTCGGGTATCGAAGAGGTTCAGGACCTTTTCGCGTGCGCGGTCACCAATATCAGTGACGGGAATACCCCCCGAAAAAATCTCAATCAGCAACCCACTCAAAGATTCCACATCAGCAGGGCGTAGAAGAAAGCCATCTTTGCCGTCTTCAACAATGTTTGAAACAGGGCTCACTTCAGAGCCGATGATGACTTTTCGCTGAGCCATGGCTTCGATCATGGTAGGTTCGAACCCAGTCGTTCGAGAGCTCAGATTGATGTAAACATCAGACAAAGAGATGCAGTCAGAGACTTCATCATCGCTCAAGGCCCCCATCATAAAAACTTTCGAACCAAGTGCCAAATTATAAAGAGCGAATTCGATCTCTTTCCAGTACGGACCATTTCCTACGATCAACATATAAGCATTGGGTTTTTTAACGGCCACTCGTTCAAAAGCTCGCATTAAGTTGATCACTTCTGAGGGTTCCTGCATATCTGTTAATGTCACAGCAATATGGCAGTTTTCAGGGAGCTTGAGATTTTTTTTGAGTTCTAAAGATTCAGGTCGTGGCGAAAGATCTCCGAGCTCAATCCCGTAGGGAACTGTGTAAGTATGAAAATCAGGATAGAGATAATAGCGCTCGAGGAAAATTCTTTGCTGAGGAGAAGTGACGAAAATTCCATCGGCTGAGATGAGAAGCTTTCGATCACCACCAAAATAAGTGCTCAAAAACTTGTAGACGACAGCAACACCCGTTTGAATCAAAGACCCCACGGATTCTTGAACCATTCCTAAAATTGAAAAGAGCTGGGACATCTGTGTGGCATTCACGTCATAGGTGACAGGTACTTTGAGGGACTTTTTTCGTTTGGCAATTTCAATGGCCGAACGATCCATGGAATGAACGATATCAAAAGGATCTTCTCTATGGAGCTGGATAAACTTATCAAGAACAGCGTGTTCAAATTTTTTATGAGCGAAATTGGGATAGCCCTCGTGAAGGTAAAAAACCCGAACGCCGTCGCGCACAACTTCTTGCTTTCCCAGCGGGCTTTGGGCGGCAATCACAGTGACTTTATGGCCACGAACGGCGAGCCCTTTGGCAATAGGCCACAAAAATCCATGGTCGGTCGCTCGGCCCAAGATGGGAAATCGGTAAGCAACCATACAGATATTCAGTGACTCCGTTTTATCCTTCATAAGTCTATTATTCAGTGAGCAGCTGGTTGAAATCAACGAGGAACAGCGATTTTCGCAGATTGAACTTTGACGTACAGGCGATTGAGTTCATTCACGCAGCTATCAATCAAAGTATAAGCCGTGTTGGTGGATTCCCAAGGGGCTAGGTTCAAAGAAGGATTCTCGAGCAGAATTTGGCGAAGAGTATCCAGCCCTCGGTCAAGAACCCAGCCATTCTTTCTGTGAACACACAATCCGGGCAAAGCTTCCGCTTGGCGAGGATGAGCGATCACAGGAGTTTTTGTTTTCTCTGCCAATTGGTGAATTCTCATTAGTTCGCTGGGGTCGAGATCTGAAAAAGCAATTAGCACCGCTTTCGACTTGTCCATCACAAGGCTGAGGTCAGAATCGCTCAGGGTTTGATGAAGATAGGTTCTTTTGGATTGATGCCATCTTCGCGCCCCACAAATCAATAAACGATGATGATCTTCGATGAGGTCCCATTCGGCTCCTTCAGGAAAACGGTCGGAAGGAACAAGCAAAAAGGAACCCAAGCTTTGGGTGAGCCTCATCAGCTCTTCTTGATTGTGAGAACTGTCAGCAGACATGAGCTTGGTCATCGGTGGAATCACTTCTGTTTCCGTGAGGCGAGTGATGCGATTCTTTCGTTTCAAATGCATCAGGGATTCACGAGTAGGACAAGTCGCTAAATCTGCCATGGAAAGAAAAGCTTTCCAGCGCCAAGACTGAGTCACTGGTCCGAACAGAGAAGTAGCAATGGTTCGACGTGGCAGAGATTTGGCCATGGCCGCCAGAGCGTGCATACCGAGTGTCGGTCTTTCTTGATCTGGATCTGAAAATACAAAATGCCAAATTTCTGGAGCTTGATTGAGAAAGCGTGCAAAAAATTGAATCGCCTCAAAAGAGGACCAAGTTTGAAAGTAACTTAGAATTTGAAAAGGGAAACTATGGGTGGGGGCTTCGCCCTGGGAAGTGATCACGAGCACTTCATGCCGAGACTGGTGCAGAGAGAGAGCCAGTGTCTCAAGAGATGAAGACCATTTCTTAGAGACTAAGGCAATTCTAGCCATTTGTCCTCTGCCAATCAGAACCCAGAGTTTTGAGTATCAATGGAAGCAGTTTCTTGTTGGCTTCAGGGATGGCTCTGCTTCCGAGCTCTTCGGGGTGAATCCACTCGAGCATCAAGTGGTGTTTGGCTCGAGGTTCGCCCTTCCAGAACTGCACTTCAAAAAACAGAATCAAAATATTGACGTCCCCGTAAGTGTGAGTGGCAGAAAATTTTAAAGCACCAATCTCAGCTTCAATGCCTAATTCCTCGCGAAGTTCGCGCGCTAAAGCTTGCTCGGGAGATTCGCCCGGCTCAATTTTTCCGCCAGGAAACTCCCAGAGTCCTGCAAGACTGTGAGTCTCGGGTCTTTGGCCAACCAGCACTTGATTGCCTCGGCGAAGGAAGCCGGCAACAACAGGGATCCAATGAGGTTTACGAGTGCTTTTTACTGGTTTTGTCATGATTCAACTCGTTGTTCGATATTTCTGTTCTGTGCTTCTCGTTGATACGTGTCTTCAAAAAACTGAGGTCCATAAAAAACCAAGCCCGAATATGTTTGCACTAGGTCAGCTCCTAAGTCTAAGCGAGCTAGAGCTTCTTCTGGAGTCAAGATTCCTCCCACACTCACAACCAGGAGATGATTCTTTCGGGGCCCCAAATGTAGCAAAGATTTTTTTAGAATGTTTCTCGAGGTCTCTGTTAGAATTTTTCCAGACAGTCCTCCCTCCACAGGAAATTTGGAACCTCCTGGGCGCTGAGAAGTTGTGTTGGTCAAAATAAACCCTGCACAGCCAGCCTCTTCGCACTGATCAAGACAAGAGAAGAGGTCTTCCTGAGAAAGATCGGGACTCAGCTTCACGAGGACGGGTTTTCCTCGAGAAGCATCTATGACTTTTTTGAGCCAACTGTTCAAATTCTTTTGCAGGTCGCGAAGTCCTAATGTGTTGGGGCTTGAGACATTCACCACCAAAGCGTCAGCCACTTCGCTGAAGCGATCTGCCAAGTAGATGTAGTCCACTTCAGCTTCTTCGTTGGGTCGAGTGCGATTTTTACCAATATTCACAAACAGTGGAATCTTCAGTTCTGATTTCTGTGATTTCAAATTGAAGAACACATCATCCGAGCCATGAGATGGGAAGCCTAACTTGTTCCACAGCAACTGCTCGTGCCAGTCCCGATCAATCACAGTCCCTGGATTTCCTTTTTGAGCATAAGGTGTCACTGTCCCAACTTCAATAAATCCGGCCCCCAGAGATTTCCATGTCTCAAGAGAAGTGCCATTCTTGTCCATGCCGCCTGGAATTCCTAAAGGATTGGGAAATCTCACGCCGGCAAATTCAAAAGAACGCCACTCCCGCGTGGGAAATTTTTTAAAAGAAGTGTAGATGCCGAGACCCACGGGAGCTAAGCCGTGGGCCCATGACGGCGGCAGCCATTTCAGCCAAGAGTTCATACTATCTCGGATACAATCCGCGCAAAAGCATCGCTTTTTCGAGTCTTTGAACGGCCACAGCCATTCCTGCTAAGCGCATATCCACATTCTTCTCGGTGGCCATGGTGTAGCTCTGGTCAAAGGCTTTGATGATGATCGATTTTAAACGTTTATTAATTTCTTCTTCGTCCCAGAAGAAAGACATAATGTCTTGAACCCATTCAAAATAAGAAACCACTACACCACCGCCGTTAGCGATCACATCGGGAACAACGAAAACACCGTTCTTGTGAAGAATCGTTGTCGCCGCGTTGGTCACAGGTCCGTTGGCCCCTTCAATGATCATTTTCGCTTTAATCTTCTCGGCGTTATGGGTGTCAATGACGTTCTCAAGAGCGCACGGGAAGAGGGCATCGCACCCGAGCAAGAGAAGATCTTCGTTGCTGATGGGTTTTGATTTCGGGAAGTTCTCAACAAATTTGTTTGTTTTTATGTAATCCATCAGCTCTGGAATATTGAGCCCATCTCCATTGAAGATTCCACCTTTCACGTCAGAAACAGCGATGACCTTGGCTCCACGCTCGTGAGCGTAAAGAGCTGCGTGAGAGCCTACGTTTCCAAAACCTTGAATCACAACTGTTGCGCCTTTGAGGGATTTTCCTTTTCGTTCAAAAGCTCTCTCGGCCACATACACAGCTCCCAAGCCCGTGGCTCCCACGCGACCTAAGGATCCACCGATCTCTACGGGTTTACCAGTTACAACACCAGGCTGTGCATAACCAGATTCTTGAGAGTAAGTGTCCATCATCCAAGCCATGGTCTGAGCATCTGTGCCCACATCGGGTGCAGGGATGTCCTTTGCGGGCCCGATGAAAGGTCCAATTTCAGAAGTGTATCGTCGAGTGAGATTTTGTTTTTCTGTTCGAGAAAGCTTGGTGGGATCGACACAGATGCCACCTTTACCCCCGCCGTAAGGGAGACCCATCAATGAATTTTTAAAAGTCATCAGCGCCGCGAGGCCCACAACTTCACCCATGTCCACGCCTTGATGATAGCGAATGCCGCCCTTGTAAGGTCCTAGAGTGGAGTTGTATTGCACGCGATAGCCCGTGAAAACTTTGACTGAGTAGTCATCCATGCGCACCGGGACTGAAACAGCAATACAGCGTTTTGGTTTTTTCAATCTTTCAAGAACGTTCTCATCGCATTTGATAAGTTCTGCAGCTTGCTCCACGGATTGTAGTGCATTCAAGAATAATGGATGGCTCAGATGTGCTTCGGCTTTTTCGGATGGCATAGACATAGAGAAGTCCCTTTCAACAGTAGAATAAAAAATCAAGCTTTGATCCTAATGAAGGGAAAGGAGTCCGTCGAGCCCTGTTGCCTGTAGCCAAAAAACCACTGACTCGGAGCGCATTGTGAGGGGGCTAAAGTCAGGGGCAAAAAGGGAAGGGATTACTCAGACTTCTTTGCTTTTGTTTTGCAGAAAGGTCAGGTACACACGGTCATGAAGAAATTCTTGAGCTTAAAAATGCCACTTTTTTGTGCGGTTTTTCTCTGGGCTTTGACTGGGTTTGCCCGGGGGCTCGACTTCTCTCAGTTCGCAACAACTCAGATGGAAGTTCTCTTGCGCTCTCACCCGGCCATGCAGCCGGTAGAGAATGTGCCATTTCTCATGAGGCCCTTCGAGCAAGAAAAGTGGAAGTGGTCTCCTCGGGGTCGCTTGAATCGAATCCCCTCGGAGAACTGCCAGACTTTGAAAGGTGGTTTTACCTCATGGGCCCAGCAAATCGAATCATGTGATTCTGAGATCCATTCCGGCTGGAACAATCTTTTGGTGAATAGTCTGGGGAGCTTGTGGATGCAGCTCGATGTTTTTAATCATCCTTATGCTCATCATGTGCTTTTTCATCTTCCAGGTGGCGTGCAGCTCAAAGGCTATCTTGGACTTAAAGATACTTCAAAGGCTCGGCCTTTGATTATCTTCAGGGCAGGAGTTTTTTCCACCATGTCTCAGTTCTTTGGTGAACGGTATCTGTTTCAGCAGTTGTTTGAGCAGAGCCCCTTCAATCTCCTTTTGCTCGAGTCGCTTTCGGGGGCTGAATACAATTCTCGCAATCAAAGATCAGCTTTCGGTGGCTTTGATGAAGGTCAGCAGAATTTTTTGGTTGCACAATTGTTGAAAAATCAGGGGCAGCCGATCTCAAGGCTTATCACTGAGATTCATCTCATGGGCGCTAGTATGGGTGGGCATGGAATGTATTATGCGGCTTTGCTCAATCAGGAGCAGAGTCCCAAAGCTCGTCCTTTTTCGAGCTTTTTGGGTCTCTGTCCTCTGACGGATTTTAAAAACACTTTTGAATTTCATGAGTCCCAGGGATTTTCTCTTGCTGTCGTAGATGCTTGGGCCCGGGGGAGATTGAAAATTCTTTCTGAAAGGTATCCTGAGATCAATCCTTCCCATTTTTTTAAATCTTCGTCCCAAGTCCTAGCCAATCTGTACAGAGAGCCATTGATGGGCTGGCTTTCTGCAACCCCACAGTTGCAGCTACCAGCGAGCTATTTGAATCTGAAAAATCTACGACTCGAAGGAAAACTGTCCCCCTCAGAACTCTTTTGGAAGGCGAATGATTTTTTGCCTTCTTTCAAGAATGTACAAACGCCCATTTTAGTTTTGGCTTCAGAAAACGATCCCTTGGTGCCTTTTCCCTTGAACACTCGAAAGATCAAAGAAAAGTTTTGGGATCTAGGAGATTCGCAGATTCAAGTAGCTTCACTCAAATACGGTTTCCATTGTTCAAATGGGATCGCCTACGATTGGTGGTCGCACTCGCGATTGCTGCAAGACTATTTTTTGAAGATGAGCCGCTCTCAGTTGGGGAAAAGAAGCGTGTTGCTGGGAAAAAGTTCTAGTTCAAGGTCTGATGACTCTACTCAGGAGATACTCCGGGAAGGATCTGCTTCTGGAGAAAGCTGGGCATTGTCAAAAAGGGTTGAATCGCCGGTGTTTGAGAACTCATTTCTAATAGTTAAAAATCCTCAACAGCTAAGCCTTGAATTTGAAATGCCTTTGGGGGCGGAGTCGCTTACATATCGATTGAAGATTTTCGCAAAGAGGTCAGAAGTCGCTGGAGATCCAGCTCAGGAAGCTACCGATAATGCAAAGGATCCCCAACTGACAAGCGAGCTGAAAGAGATTGTTGGAAAAATCCCACTTTCGCAATTAGATTTTGAGACTGTAGGGCCTGTGAAGGAAAGAGCTCATCAGCAAATGATCCTTCGCTGGGCTTATCAAAATATTATCCTGAATCCAGGCTCTTCTGCTCTCGAGTGGCTCGTTTGGCAGCGATGAATCTGGTTCTTCTTTGTTCTGAGAAAAAACCCACAGATTCCATTTGGTTCATTTCGATGTAATCCTTGGCTGTTAAATAGCCTCGATAGCCAACCACGACCCGTGTAAAGGGTCTTTGATCCCAGAACCTCGTTGAATGAGCGTCTCCTCGATCAAGACTCATGCCGGCTCTGCGATGCAAACTATGGTGTGAGAGACGGCCACCCTTCCACCGGCCTGTGACCGCTTGAGCGATTTCACCTGTGATAGAGCGCAAAAATGAAATCATCATGGGGCGGCGAGTGCCCGCCAGCAAAAGATGCAAATGATTGAAGTTATTGCTTTGTTTAAGGATACGAACACCCCAGCGACGAGAGTTCTTTTTAAGAATTTGCTGAATTCTGCGTGGGTTCTGACCCGCTTGAAAAGAAAGTGATCGCACCGCTTTCGACGATTTAAGAACCACATGCACAGGAAGTTTTGAAGATAGGGGGCGTTTCACTTTGGCGTGACTGCGGCACAAATGTGAGCCACCAAAGAAAAGCTGTTTTTTTGAGAGGCCAGGGAGGGGTAACTGCTTCATCTGGGGTTCAGATTATGCGAGGTTTACTTTGGACGTCAAACAAAAAGTAGCGATGGTATTTCATGAGTTAAAATCTGGTCTAAAAAAGGGTTCAGGAATGGATAAATTTTAATTGAGTCAGCGAAATAGACGGTAAAAGAGTGGCTCGTCGGAAAAACAAAGTGAAGAAGAACGAGCGTGAAAAATCAGAGCGTTGATAAGAGGAAGAACGAGCGTGAAAAAATAAGAGCGACTATGTGACTGCAAAAAAATTGGGACCAGGAGCCGAGGAAGGAAAGTGGGCGATAATTTTTTGAGAACAGGTTCTGCTATCGAAGATAGACTTCAGATTTGAGATCCGAGAAAAATTCAGAGCGAAAAGAGAGCTGCTCCACATATTCTCGCACATCGGATTTGGCAGTGGTGGGAAAGCGCGATAATGGTTGGATGTGGTCTGTGGGAACATAGCGAAAAGTAAAATTGATTCTTCGAGTGAGAAATTCGCCGGTGTTCACATCAAACACTTTTTTTGATTTGTCTTCCACGCGTTGCACTCGGTGAAAAAGAGCTTTCTTAAAACGATCGCCACCAAAAATCTGCAAAGAAGAATCTTCCAGCCATTGTTGCAGTACGACTTCACTTCTTTGGTTTTTGCCTTCCGATCTCACGAATTGAAAGAGCGCCTTTTCCCCAAACGAAATCGAAGCCACGGGGCCTGGTTCAAAATCTTTGTGCTCACCGACACGAGCACGATCTTCAAGTTTCTTCGCTGAGTGAGACTCATTTGCTGCAGACACTGGATTTATGGCCACGGGCTGACTCCCATAATAATTAATGAGGCAAGTGTTGAGATGCCACTGCTTGGGCACATCTTTTTCGGGAAACTGAGTGCGAACTCGGGATTCGATGTCATCCACCAATCTTTGCAACAGGGGCGGGAAAGGCTCGGCTTGAACACAGCGGTGCTCGATGCCCTTGGGAGGATGGTAATAATTCAAGCAAGCAAATTGCCAATTTCCCAGCCAGTACACGGGACGCAGAAGCCATCTCTGGGAGTTTCCCTCGGGTGGCGGGTTGTTTTCTGAAAACCGCTTTTCCCAGATTGGAAAGTAGAGTCTCTTGAGGTCCTGGAGGATCTGCTGCTTTTGCGCAGGAGTGACGTACTGAGGAATATAGAGCAGACCATGACTGAGCAGACCATTTTTTGACATTCTTGGTCTGTATATGCTTGAATGCCCCTATGTCAAAACTGATCACGATTCCCGTCACAAGCACTGAAAAAAAGAAACTACTCAACCATCTTCCCAAATTGAGTGATCGAAAGATCATGATTATTGGGGATGTGGGGGTTGATGAATATGTGATGGGTGAAGTCCGCAGGATCAGTCCAGAAGCTCCGGTGCCAGTGCTCGATGTTGAAAGCCAAGATGTGCGCTTAGGGCTTTCCGCTAACGTCGCACAAAACGTTCGATCGCTGGGCGGGGAACCTATTTTGGTGAGCCTCGTGGGTGCTGATTCTGGTCGTGAAATACTGAATGAGATGCTTAAAAAAGCGAATGTCAGTTCAGACTATTTGGTGGTGGATGCACAAAGGCCGACTACGCGAAAAGCCCGCATCATGGCAAAGCATCACCACTTGGTGCGCGTGGATTATGAGCTCCGCAAGTTTATTTCCGCCGAGATTGAAAACCAAGTCATGAGCATGGTGAAAGCCCAAATCCCCTCTGTGGATGCCGTCGTGATCGAAGATTATGCGAAAGGCATGATCACCCAGTCCTTGGTGCAGAAAGTTGTTCAAGTAGCTCATGCCGCTGGCAAGAAAGTCATGGTGGATCCACATCGTTTGAATGCGGCTGCGTTTTACTCGGGCGTGGATCTGATTAAGCCCAATTTTGATGAGGCCGTGGTACTTTCAGGTCTGAATTATGATGAGCTCAGAGATCATCCTGACAAAGTCCTAGAAGTGGGCCATGCGGTCCTCACTAAAACTCAAGCCAAAGAACTCGTGATGACCCGGGGTAAAGATGGCATGACCATTTTTTCAGATGGGAAAATATTTCAAGTTCCCACATTTGCGAGGCAGGTCTTTGATGTGACGGGGGCGGGGGATACGGTGATTGCGGCCCTATCTTTGGGCCTTGTCTCGGGGCTCAGCTTACCGGAAGCTTGTATGATGGCTAATTTTGCGGCCGGCGTGGTTGTCGGCCAAATCGGCTGTGTGCCTTGCACCCAACAAGAGCTTTCTCAGTACATCCAAGAGACGGAAAAGCCTTAGATTTCGTGACTCAGTTGTGTTAGGTTTCCCCTTCATTTTAAAGGGCTTTCAAAAACAGAAAGTCGCCTGATCATAAAGGAGAAACCATGAGTCTGAAATACGTCAGCTCTTCCCCAAAGGCCGATCGCTCCAAAAAACGCGATTCTCACCGCCCCGTTGTGAATGCTTCTAATTTGTCGGCAGATCCCACGCGATTGGTTCCATGGGCTCCAGGCAAAGTGACTTTTTCGAATTACCAACAAGAAGCGCCTGAACTTGAAACATTGGTTCAAGAAGGACCTATCAACTTCTACTCTTTGACGATTGATGATCTGAAGGGTCTTTTCAAAAAGTTTGGGAAAGAGACATTTCGGGCTCAGCAAATCTTCAAATGGGTTTATGAAAGTCGCATCACTGATCCAGAGCGGATGACCAATCTTGCAAAAGATTTTCGCAAAGAGCTTTCCACGATGATTACTTTTGAATTACCGAAAGTGGTCTCTCACTTGAAATCGATCGATGGCACCCAGAAATTTTTGTTCGAGATGGGGCAAGGAAACACCGTGGAAGCTGTTCTGATTCCTTCGGATGATCGCCTCACTTTGTGCATTTCTTCTGAAGTCGGCTGTAACATGGCGTGCAAGTTTTGTTTCACGGGTAAACAAAAACTCAAGCGAAGACTGACGACTTCAGAAATCGTGGGTCAGTTTATGCAAGTTTCAGATAAATTGCTGGAACAAGATGCCACGGGTGCTACACGTATTTCGAATATCGTTTTCATGGGAATGGGCGAGCCGCTGGATAATCCTGAAGCTGTGTTTAAGTCCATCGAAGTCTTGCACTCGCCTTGGGGAATGAATGTTTCAAAGCGCCGAATCACAGTCTCAACTTCGGGGATCGTGCCAGAAATGTGGAGAATTGGCGCGGCCAAAGTTCGCTTGGCGGTATCGCTCAATGGTTCAAACGATGAGATCAGATCTCAGGTCATGCCGATCAATAAGAAGTGGAATATTGATGAGCTTTTAGAAGCTTGTCTGGATTACTGCCGTGAAACCAAAGACAAAGTCACGTTTGAATACGTTTTGCTCAAAGGTGTCACCGACACTATAGAGCATGCTCGGGAGCTTCATAAGATCACTCGACGAGTGCCTTGCAAAATCAATATCATTCCCTTTAATGAGCATCCTGGTTCTGGATTTGAGCGCCCAGATGATGCTCAAGTCATGGCCTTTCATTCAGAGCTGATCCGCTTGGGATCTCATGTCTTACTGCGCAGAACCATGGGACGTGATATTTTTGCGGCTTGTGGTCAATTGACTTCAGAATTTGTGAATAAGCCAAAAACAATGGATATTTCTAACTCAAAAATTGGCTCTGTGTTTAAGAAAGAGGATGTTACTCATGTCTGAGATTTTAGTGGTTGGTTCTTTAGCTTACGATTCGATTCAAACTCCCTCGGGTAAAGTGGACCGAGCCCTTGGTGGATCCGCCAATTATTTTTCTCTGGCTGCTTCTTTGTTTGCGCCTGTTCGAGTGGTCGGTGTGGTGGGCGAAGACTATGAGTCCCAGCACGTGGATCTGCTTCAAAAGCGCAAAGTGGATCTCTCGGGAATGACCAAAGTTCCTGGCAAAACTTTTCATTGGTCAGGATTTTACGAAGCTGGAAATATGAATGAAGCAAAAACATTGGCTACAGAGCTGAATGTTTTTGAAAAGTTTGATCCTCGCTTGCCTCAGCACTATCAAGATTCAAAGCTTGTGTTCCTGGCGAATATTTCACCAGATCTTCAATTAAAAGTTTTAGAGCAAGTTCAAAAGCCACTTTTTGTGGGTATGGATACGATGAATTTTTGGATTTCTTCGAAGTTGGACGATCTCAAAAAAGTTCTCAGCAAAGTGGATGTGGTGCTCATTAATGAAGGTGAAGCTATGATGCTGACAGGAGCAAAGAATGCTATTTCTGCGGCTCCCAAGCTTTGTGAAATGGGACCTCAAGCGCTGGTCATCAAGCGTGGGGAATACGGTTTTGTTCTTTATTCTCGCCAAGGTGGATATTTCATTTTGCCAGCATTTCCAATTTCTGAAGTGATTGACCCCACCGGAGCCGGGGACACTTTTGCCGGTGGATTTTTTGGGTATTTGGCAAGCTTAGGGCGCAAGCCAGAGATCAATGACCTCAAGGCCGCTTGTGTTCAAGGCTCAATGCTTGCGAGTTTCACCATTCAAGACTTCAGTGTGAATGCTTTATCGAAAGTAACCTTGACCATGGTCGAGGAGCGACTGTCTCAATATAAGAAAGTGATTAGCTAAAGCACTTTCTGAGGTCGAATGATTTAGAAGTTTTCTTTCATTTCCGATACTTAGATTGGAAATGAGCAAAAAGAAAAAGTCGGCTAAGAATGCCCTCATTAAGTCTGTTATGAAGGATTTGAAAGAGATCACAAATCCTTCAATCGGCAAAGGCACATCCTCTGCCTTTGGCAGTGCTTTTTTGAACGCAACGGGTGTTCACTCCTCGAAACCAACCCATGAGATGACTTCCATGGCTCTGCCAGAGGGATTAGATCCTGAATTGCTACCGAGCAAGCTCATTAAAGATTTGCCCAAAGAAGAATCAGCAGATACCACGAAGAAGCAAGACACTTTTTCAGGGCAAACCTACGAACTCAGATCAGATCCCGACTTCGAAAAGACAGCAGTGCTCGAAGGGCAGGTCCAAGCCAATAAGGCGCCAGCGCCTGAAGAGCCTACTTACGCAGCCAGGACTCAAGTTTACTCGGCGCCCAAGGTCGCCTCCTCCGCGAAAAAAGAACCGGCGGTTCCTGAAGCTAAAGTCAGTGTCGGGGCTGCGAAACCTCAGTTTCGTCTGACGGGGACAGAGCCTTCTTTAGCACAAGCTGAAACTCTGAAACTGGCACAAGAAAAAATCGTCGAGCTGGAAAAAGAAATCGAGACTTTGCGCCGGGAAAATGAACTTCTCCATTCTGCTAATGATATTTCCAAACAAAAATGCGAAGATCTCTTTGTTAAGTTGCAGCAGTTAGACCGTCTGAATGTCGAGCTCAAAGAGCGCAATGAAGCAGAGCTAAAAATCTACAGAGATGCTTCTGCGCAAAGAGATACTGAGAGTCAGCGCTTAAAGTCAAAGATCGAAGAGCTTGAGTCCCGACTCGCCAATGATTTAAGAAGAGTCCGAATTCGTGAGCGAGAGCTCGAAAATCGACTTGAAATTGCTAAAGTTGAACGAGTGGCTCTGCTAAGAGCTAAAGACGAACAGATTTTAGATTTGAAGCGTAAGATGGATCAGTTGTTATCTGATTTTGAGCAGCAAAAAGTTAAATCCGCGGACCTTCAGGCGAAGCTCGATTCGAATAATGACCAGTTTGCTAGAACGGTCAGAGCTCTGAGATTAGCGCTCTCAAACCTGGAATCTACAGAAGAGTCTTCAATCACACTCGCGCCCATCAAAAAAGCTGAGTGAGTGCTATGGAAGGGCAATCTCAAACTACCACTCCACCTTTAAAAAAGATTAAAGTTGTGATTTCAGATCTTCATTTGGGGAAAGGAAAGATTCTTCCAACGGGAGGAATCAATTCTCTCGAAGAGTTTTTCTTTTCTGAAAAGCTGGTGGAATTTATTCACTATTATTCTTCAGGAGCTTTTCGTGATTATCAGGTTGAGCTGATCATCAACGGGGATTTTTTGAATTTTCTCCAAGTTGATTTTCGTGGGCATTATCTCACAGTCCTCACGGAGGGCGTTTGTTTAGATGTGCTTAAGTCTATCGTCGGTGGGCATCAGAATGTTTTCAAAGCTCTGTCTGAGTTTGCGGCAAAGCCTGGCAATGAAATCACTTATGTGGTTGGCAATCATGATCAAGCGATGCTTTGGCCTGCTTGTCGGGAATATTTAAATCAAGTGATTGGCACCAGCATTCGCTATAAAAATATTGTGTATTACTTTGAGGGTGTTCATATCGAGCATGGTCATATGCACGAAGCGGCCAATCGTTTAGATCCCCGACGATTTTTTCTGAAGAAAGACCTCGCTGAGCCCATTTTGAATTTACCCTTTGGATCCCATTTTTTTGTCGAATTTGTGTTGAAAGTGAAACATCGTTATCCGTTTGTGGACAAAATTAGACCTTTTTCAAAAATGGTTCGGTGGTCGATGACGAATGAACCTTGGATGAGTTTGAAATCTGTTTTCAAAGGGATATTGTATTTGCTCAGTTCTGTCTTTGTTAAGGATCCTCGTCGGAACTGGGGCTTTAAAAAGCTGATGCAAGTAGTCCTTGAAAGCGCCATTTTTCCAGATCTTTCGGAGTCTGCAAGAAAAGTTCTTAACGATGAGCGCGTTCATACGGTGGTTTTTGGTCACTCTCATGTTTATCAATACAAGCAGTGGGGTCATGAAAAAGAGTATTTTAATACCGGGACCTGGACTGATATTACTTCGTTGGATATTAACTCTTTAGGAAAGATCACTAAGCTCACTTATGTTTTGATTGAGTATCCTGAGGACGGGGGAAGACCTCGTGGGCGTTTGAAGGAATGGCGCGGATATCACCGGATCGAAGAAGATGTTGCAGTTCATTAGTTGAACGAATAATCTAGCGAAATGCTAAAGATTGTATCAACTAATCGAGAAATCTCTGATTCAGTTTTGCTCAAAGCTCATGACGCTTTCCTAAAGCTTGTGGCGCGAAAAGACCTCGGCTACTTGCAGATCCAGGACCGAGAACATCTTTGGTCGGAAGTTCAAAAGCGAGCTCAAGAATTAAATTCTCTGACCCAAGAGATGGTGATTGTGGGAATAGGGGGCTCAAGCCTTGGCCCACGAGCTATTGATGAAGCTCTTGAGAGCCCCGCTCGAGCTCAAAAACTTTATTTCTGTGACAATGTCGACGGTCTTGAGTTTGATCGACTGCTCCAGCGATTGAAAAACCCTAAAAAAGCAGCTTGGGTTTTTGTGTCAAAAAGTGGATCTACGATTGAAACTCTGACTTCTCTCGATTTTATTTTTCAAGAAGTGAATCCAGATCTCGAGGTTTGTACGATCGTCTCTGAAAATAAGAGTTCACCACTGGTGGAGTGGGCCCAGAAGCACCGCGTGGCTCAATTGGAAATCCCCGTAGATATCGGCGGAAGATTTTCTGTGTTTACGGCTGTGGGAATGTTGCCAGCGGCCTTTTTAGGTCTCAATCTTGAAGGTTTTCGCCAGGGCATCAAGAAGGCCCGTCAACAATCAGCTTTGGTCACCGAATTAGCGGCTCAAGCCTGGGCCAGCTTTGAGCGTCAAGAGTGGGTTACTTTTTTTTGGTTCTACTCTTCTTCTTGTCGATTTTTTGGGGGATGGTTACAGCAGCTCTGGGCGGAATCTTTGGCTAAGAAAGAAGATCTTTATGGAAAGCCTGCTCCGCGAGTCTCATTTCCTGTGGGCGCGATCGGTGCCATCGATCAGCATTCGGTTTTACAGCAGTTGATGGAAGGGGCCCGAGATAAATGGTTGGTGTTCATCCGATTTGCTGACACTGAAAAGGGAAAATCTCTCAAGAAGTCTCACTTTTCAGATTATGCTTTCATGCAGGGAAAAACCTTGGGTCAGCTTTTAGGAGCGGAAGCGCAAGCCACGGCGGAAAGCTTAGCATCAGAAGGTGCATCTGTGCTCACGCTGAAGCTCGAAAGTTCGCAAGAAGAAGGTCTAGCTCATTTGATGATGGCATGGATGCTGGTGGTAGGAACGCTTGGGGAAATGCTTGAGATCGATGCTTATAATCAACCGGGTGTGGAGCTGGGCAAGAGGCTAGCGAAGAAAATACTTAACTCATGAGGCTTGAGTGAAGAATCATAAACTTTTACACTGATCAACATGGTGCCTCAGGGTGAAGACGAAATTGAAAAAACGAGTATCGTCTCGACGGGAACATTCACTGGTCGAGTGAAAGCTGCGGACGATGCTCCGCCAGCTTTGATTGTCCTCGTGGGGCCTCCGGGATACGTGGGACGACAGTTCCCTCTCACTTCGAGTGAAGTCAATCTTGGGCGAAGCATTGATTCACATATTTATATCGATGACAAATCAGTTTCACGGAGCCATGCCCGATTTATCGTGAATGGCACTGAAGTCACAGTGGCGGATATGGGCTCAGCGAATAAAACGGTGATCAATGAGAAAACAACATTGGCACCGATGACACCCTATCGCTTACAGAATGATGACCGCATTAAAACTGGCAGTGTTATTTTGAAGTTTCTTGAAAAAGGAAGCTTAGAGACTTTGGCGAACAAGGAACTGAACGAGAAAGCACTGAAAGATGGTTTGACGGGGGCCTTTTCGAAAGGTGCCTTGCTCGAAAAGGGACCCGAGGCGATCAAGCGGTCTGAGTTTCTGACGGAAGAATTGAGTGTTCTTATTTTTGACATCGATTTTTTTAAAAAGATCAACGACACCTATGGGCACTCTGCAGGCGATTATGTGCTCAAAGAGCTCTCGCGCATCGTGGGTCAAAAAATGATTCGAGGGAACGATTACTTTGCCAGGTATGGCGGTGAAGAGTTTGTGATACTTCTTCCGGGGGCAGGGGTTAAAACAGCTCTCGAAGTGGCCGAGCGGATCAGAACTACTATTGAAAGCGCTGAATTTGATTACGAGGGCATAAAGATACCAGTGACGATCAGTGTGGGTATTGCCACGCGCAAGCTCGAAGAAACCTCCTGGGATGCTTTATTGGATCGCGCAGATCAATCCCTCTATCAGAGCAAACACTCAGGTCGTAATCGCGTGACTGTGTCTGCTTAGATCTCAGAAATCTAAATGATCTCTTTATCTTGACTCAATCCTGACTCAATAAGGTTTACTTATGAGTCAAAAAACTAAGTCTTATCAAATACTTATGCCTTTTTGACACCAAATTGTGGCCTCTCGATTGCACAACTATTCAGCAAGGATGTTCGGGTTCACTTCAATTGCTTCTGCAGCTCGCGAACCTAGAAAAAGTACAAAAGATTAACCTTTTTTCGACAGGGGTGAGTCATATGGCTGAGATCAGTGGGAATCTCACAGACAACGAGATTGTCAGTCTCGTGATGGAAGGCGACCGGAAAGCGTTCTCAACGTTGGTGAAGAGGCATCAGAAGCCGCTTCTTCGAGTAGCATACCGTTTCGTCAAGGATTTGGATGCAGCGGAGGATGTGGTTCAGGAGAGTTTTATTAAAGCTTATGAACGTTTGAGCTCATTCGAAGCTCGATCAACATTCAAGAGCTGGTTGTTCCAAATTTGTGTGAACACAGCCAAAAACAAACTCCGTGATCGCATGGATGATATGTCTGACATCGAAGATGTGCCGTTGGCTGTGAATGCCCAAGCCGAAGCTTCTTTGGTCCACAACGCTGTTTCACAATTGATTCAGACTCATGTGGATCAGCTACCGTTCAAACAAAAGACAGCTTTGGTGATGAGGATCTATGAAGACATGAGCTTCAAAGAAATTGCAGAAGTCATGGACTGTCCTTATGACACGGCAAAGGCCAACTATCGCCATGCTTTAATGAGACTGAAAGATGAGTTGTCGTCGAACAAAGATTTAGCTCAGTGGACTCAAGAAATGAACACGTTTTTTACTGAAATCAACCGCCGTGTGGCAGAGGTAGAATCATGAAAGAGCAATGGATTATTGATTATCTCGAAAGTGAAGCAGACCCAGCCCTTTGGCTGGAAATGAAGCGCGAGCTGGCTGAAAACTGGCAAGCTCAACAAGAGTTGAATGATCTCAAAGAAACAAAGGAGAGCCTCGAGAATTTCTCGGGGGAGCTTCCAGAACTCAGTGAGGATTTTTTTGAACAAATGCACGAGAAGATCATGGCCCAAGTTGAACAGAAAGAAATTCTTCCTGTTCCGCAGCCCACAGTACTTAGCAAAATAAAAAGACCTGTGACTGCGGCTTCTGCTTTCTTGGCGATCTTTCTCGCCGTTGTCGTTCAAACTCCTTTGACTTCAGAAAACTCAACACATCTGGCTCAGAAGCAAGCGTTTGAAGAGATGGTCATATTGGCGATGCAGGACCCCCAAAGTCTAGCTCAGCTGACAAGTTATCAGGGGGCCAGTGACTTTTTTGTGGACGCTGCTTCTGAAAATTTCGATGATTTAAGTATTCATCAATTTCAAAAGGTGATGGGGCCTTAAGTTTTCTGTTGCCCTTCACTTGGGGCAGGGCATGAGAATTTGGGTTTTAATGAGCTTTTTGATTTTGGCTGGTTCTTGGGCAGAGGCCTCCAAGAACCGTCTCGAAGAGCTTTTTATCTGGAAAGTTTCTGAAGAGCTTAAACTTTCTGTTACCGAAGAAAAACAGTTTTCAGACACAGTCCGAGAACTCAATCTCAAACGATTTTATTTCAATGAAGAAATTCAAAAACATCTCGTCGCCATGGGTTCCACGGAAGCTTCGAAAGCCAAAAGTAAATTAAGTCTTTATCGGCAAACTTTAAAAAAGTACCAAGATGTCAATTTGGAAGAAATTGATCGAATGCAAAAAATACTAGGCCCACAGAAAGCCAATCAGTATTTTGTTTTAAAAAATGATCTCAGTCAGAAGTTAAAGAATATGATTTCAAATCCTGAAAAATCCAAGGATGAAAAGCCTAAAGAAGAAAAGTCCAAAGAAGAAAAGCCTAAGCCGCCGACTTCGTCGATGCTGTTTTCTTCTGACGCTGAATAATTTCTTGAAGTCCCGCCTCTGGATCTTGATGGCTTTCGAGAGATTTAATAAGATCTAAGAACTTTCGAAAGTCTCTGTGAGCGATTTCAAAAGCTTCATCGAAAAGATGTAGATCCTTGTTATAAGTGGAATAGAGGCTAAGTCGTGCATTGTTCAGAGTAATTTCGGGAAATCGTGCATAGAGCTGTGACTTGAGTTGTGGGCTGATTTTTTCTTTGAATCTTGTTTGGATGTCTTTCATTCTTGCACGGCGAAGATCTTCGCTTTTTTGATTGTCAGGCAGTGAGTTGTACCAAGATTTGAGATCTTTGATCTCTTGGCTGATAAATTCCGAAAAAATTTTTTCGTCGTGTAATTCTTGCTTGAGCTTTTCAACTGTGGGGCTCTCGGGGCCTTCTTTTTTTAAGTAAAACATCTCTGTTCCTTTGTTTCCAACCCAAGTCGCAAAACGCTCGTTAAAGTCGGCTGAATTTTTAATATACAAAGTCACGTGGGTGGTTTCGTGAATGATCGTATTCACTAAATCATGGTCTGCGTATCGAAGCATCGAAGACAGGATCGGATCTTTAAACCAGCCCAGAGTTGAATAGGCGGAAACTCCTCTGAGAAATGTATCAAAGCCTTCTTTCACGAGGCCTTGCTCTTCGGCTTGAGCATCCGCTTCAGTGAAGAATCCTTTGTAGGGCATTTTTCCCACGAAAGCATAGCTCCACTCATAGGCTTTGAGTTCCCACTTGGGCGAAGCTGAGACGACATAAGTGACATAAGGGCGATCGAGAGCTACATAGCTCGTATAATTTTTTGAGCTTTCAAGGCCAAGCTCTTGTTCTGCAAATTGTCGGGCCTCTTGAGCCAAGCTCAGCTTTTGCTTTTCTTCTGCCCTGAGGGACGGATCTTGAAGAGCTTTTTCTACGGGGACTCTCGAAGAGAGTAAAGAAAACTGACCAGCAGCACTCTTGAGGTAGTAGGGAAGCTGGCAGCCGCCAAGGAAAAGAGAAAAACTCAGATAAAGAATTCTAAAAAAAAACTTTCTAATTAGAGGACCCACGAAATGCCAAGACGTCCATTGATATCGTTCACTTTTGAACCGCCTTCAACGGGAGTTTCTAAAATGTCGTAAGAAGCTCGGATAGCAAATTCTTGTGTGAGAAAAAATTTAAAACCCACGCCATAGCTCGGGGAAGTGCCTGAGTAGGGGACTTCCCAAGGGTTGTTTCCATCATCCTGAACCACTTGCTTTCGTTTCACATAAGCGGCCCCACCTTTAATGAATGGCTGGAAAGGTGCTTTACGATCTGCAAAGACAAATATAAGGCCACCCTCGTAGACGTCTGTGTACTGTGTGGTTTCGCGCAGGAATGCGCTCATGCTATTGGGTTGCTTTTCTTTTTTTACATAAAGGCCGTTGGTGTAAGCGAGTTCCAGTGCGACACGCTCCCAGAAATAGAAAGACAGTGAGCCTGTCACAGACTGCTGTTCCACATTGTTCTCTTTGTCGAAATAGCTTTTTTTGTACCCGTAGTTCAGTCCAATTTCTGAATAGACAGCCGAGGCATTCACTGACCAAGCTATCAAGTAAATAAAGCCCCAGAGATGACACCTCGAAAAAATCTTTTTCATGCATTGATGGTATCAAATTTCCCAGAGGCTCACATGAAGGGAAAGGTCGAGGCTAGCTAAAGAGAAATTAAGGGCGAGCAAAGAGTTGCGGGTTAACATTCACTTGAAAGGAGTACTGGAGTCGAACGAAACCATCCTCCTCGACCATTTCACGAGGAGGATTGGGGAAAAACTTAGCCTGGACGAAAGCTTGTATAGCAGCTTGGTCAAAAGCTCGGATTCCTGACTCTTTCAGAATGTGGAAGGAATGAAATTCCCCAGTGGGCCTCAGCCAAACTTCCAAGTGAGTCACCCAGCGATCATTCATGGAGGCCTTAAGAGTAGCACGTGGGGTGTTTTGAAGTCCGCGCTCCACCATTTCTTCCCAGCGAAAGCGGATAAGCTCTTCGATGCGAGCAAAGAAAGAATAAAACAAATAGCGATCCGTATTGAGGGCCGTGAATGAGCCGACTCGGATGTCATCCGGAAGGCTTTCTCCAAGGGTCGACGGTCCCAAGGGGAGGCCCGCGAGGCCCCGTTCTGAGGGGGCTACTTTGGGAGCTGGTCGCGAGCCTGCTTTTGTTCCTATTTTCTCTAAAGGGGACTCGAGCCCAGAAAAGGGATCCACTTTTGATGGAGCAACAGCACTTCTATTTTGGGTCAGTCCTGTGCGCGCTGCTTTCATTTGCTCACGAACGCGTTGAGACTCTCTGGAGAGAAGATCAGCTCTTTCTTTGAGATCTTGAAGCTTCAAATTTTCGGGGACTAGGGTTTCGCGAACGATGGGTTGTTGCATTTTGATCCGCGAATCTTCGGGGCTGACGAGATCAAGGACTAACAAGGGTTGTGAAGGCTGTGTCGCAGGGATTTTACGCAGGACTGCCCAGCTTAAGGCATGCAAAACAAGGCTAATGATGATGAAAGACCATAAGCGCTTCATGTCCTTACCTTAGTCAAGTGAGGCTCTGTTCTCAATATGAAATGAAAACTAGACCAAAGAATACAAAAGATATGAATAGGCCTTCTTTCAACTAATTAGCGCGCTGCATCATAAATGTGAAGAATGTTTGAAGACGCTAACCCCTAATTTTCTCTTAAGAAATTCAAATCGAGACCGAAAAGAATAGTGGAACCCAGAGAAAGTTAGGGAGTTGACGATGAAAAGGCACAAAAAAAATCAAGTGACAACATGGAGCCGCCTTGGTTTCACAGCCCTGATGGGAATTGCAGTTGCAACTTCCACAGTTCAGGCTCAAGAGCAAGTAGTAAAGCCAAGAAAAGTGCAGAGTGTTGGCAATGAGGAAATGGTGTATGACACCGCAGGTGCCTTGGTGACGCCTCCTTCACCAAGCTCATTCAGTTTTAAAACTCCTGACAGGCCAAACCAACCTTGGGCTCCCAATCCTGAGAACTATCCAGATGGAGCTCTTCGCCAAGCTTATGAAGAAGAAATGAAAGAGATGAAGCGTCTCGAAGAGCTTGAGCGCAAAACGGTGGAAACCAAAGCAGCTTATGAAAAGCGCAAAGTAGAAGCAGAAAAGGAAGTCGCAGCTCGTCGTCGCACCATCGAAGGTTATCGCTTGAAGCAGGAAAATCTTTCTTCTGAGTATGATATGTATGTGACTGAAATCACAGAAATCGAAGGGAAGCAAAAGGATGTTGAAGGCGAATTAAAGCTCGTCGAAGCTCGCTTCAAAGAAGTGGAAGCACAGCACACTGATAAATCTGTGGAACTCGATCAGACAAAAAAGAAACTCACAGCAGCTCTTGAGAGCTTGCGTGTGACTCGTGAAAACACCGCTAGGAATATGAATAAGTTGCAGATCGAAATGCAACAGATGAGAGCTTCAGTGGCGAATGCTGAAGTGGACATTGCTCGCATCGAAAACGACAAAACACGTCTGGCCGCGGATGAAATTCAGCTGCGATCGGACTACGCAGCTTTGCAAGCACGTTTGGAGCAAGCAAAAGCGGATCGCACGATGGCTCAGGCAGAACTTTCAGACCTTCGTCGAAGAGTAGAAGGCGTTCGCTCTGAATACAATGATGCGAAAGTAGAATATGATAAGTCTTCCCGGGAACTCGCGATCTTGAGAGACCGATTGGGCAAAGAAAAAGTCAACGCAGCTGTTGAAATTCAAAATTTGGAGCGCTCAATTGCACAGGCTAAGCGGTGGACTGCCGAAGCTGATGCGGAAAAAGTTCGCTATGAATCTGAAGCCGATCGCTTAAAGCAGAACTTAGTTTTAGTTCGTCAAAAGAATGCGGAAGTGCTTGCAGAGAATTCAGATGCGCAGTCGGCGGTGATGGAATCACGCTTAGCGCTTGAAACTGCCAAAGCGGACATTGCGAAAGAAATGGCGGCCGGGCAGACGGCTCAATTGAGAAACGACCAACACGCTGTTAAAATGAGAGCCATCGCATCTATGGAAAACGCCGTGGGTGATACGGCACGACCCTGGGTCGCAACTCGTGATTGCCAAGTGAGAAGATCTCCTGCTTCGAATGCGGAAGTAGGTTTCTCGATCAAAAATGGTCAGAAGTTAATTGCAACTCCTGCCGGTAACGGCTTTGTGAGAGTCGTCAACTCTTCAGGTCGGGGCGCTTATGTGGAAGCAGGTTGTGGTTCGTTCGCAGACTAAAGGCGGCCAAAAAGAAAAAGAAAAGCCAGGGTCACCCCTGGCTTTTTTGTTTCAAGAACTCGTTGGTTAGATTTAGAACTCCCAGCGATAACCCGCTCTGAAGAAGATCGCTGTAGATTTTGTCGTGAATTCATCTGTAATCACGCCCGCTTTTCCTTTAGTCTTCGCTTCACGATTTTCAAAGCTGACTCCAGCAACAACGGCTTGGTTTTCTTTGCGCTGATAGTTGATACCCAGGTTTGCCAGCAATCTCGAATTCGACTTCACTGTTTGACGTGAGTTCTGACCGTTGGCTAAGCCCATATAATAGGCCAGCTTCGTATCTAATATCCAGCTGGGTGCAACAGGTGTTTGATAAACCACGTTAGCGCCAACCACCATGTCTTTGACTTGAGCGAGCTTCAAATCTGTTCCATTCTGGAATTCAAAAGCCGGTGAAGAATCATATCCAACTTCAACTCCGGGGCACAGGCGGCGATAAAAATTTTCGTAGAGGAAGCAGTAGTTCCCTCGAGCCATCAGAGAATCAATCATGGCCGTTGATTTTTTAATGTTGAAAAGGCCAATCCCATTTTTAGCATTCACCGAAGTTGAGTACATATTGTACTCTGCCTCAAAGTACAGCTCTGGGGTTGAGCGTAATCGGTAAAGAGCGCCAGCGCTAGACGTTATATTGTTCGAAACGTTGAGGTCTGTGGACTGATAGGTTGTCTTAAATCCCACAGAACCTGGTCTGTAAGTCGCTTCCAACTCTTGCTTGGGATAGCCAGGATTCACTTTGAAAGCGGTGTCCGGAATACTCTCAATTGGGCGCGCCGTGCGGGTGTCTTTCTTCTCTGCTTCTGTCGTGGGGACTTTGAAAATGAATCCACGATTTTCTTTGTCAGTGTTTGAAGGAACGCCTTCAGTGTTAAAATTAAGGATTGGTGCTCCTTCAGCTGTGACCCCGGAATCAGAGGGTACCGTTGTAGAAGTGATTTCGGCGCTTGCTGCTGGCATCGCTGAAGTCACTTTCTTTCTCGGGAGTTGTGTTTGAGCAAAGCCCAAACAGGAAAAGAGGAAAAGGCCTAGAGTCAGAGCTACAAGTTGACGGATCATGGATGTTCTCCTAAGTCTTGAAATTTCCTGAAATGTTAACAAGGTCTAAAGATTCTCACAACCGTTGATCGACCTTTGTCTTTGAAATTACAAAATCCTCTAGACCTTGGGAGGGAATTATCAAAAGACAAAGTTAAGCCTACACAGGACAAAAAAAACTCGCTAGCCTCAGAGCATACTCAAAGAGTGAAGGAGTGCCTTCTTATGAAACGACAGCTGAGAATTGCAATGATGACCGCTTTAGCGCTTGTGGTAATGTCTACACAAGTGCAAGCACAACCTGAACCCACAGAAATTTTCTGTAACATTCGCGATACGGGGACTGCGCTGTCTTGCCAATACGTGGGCAAAGACGGGCGCCGAGCGATGAATGCAGATGATATCTCTGTCTTTGTTGATCAGGCGAGTGTCGCTGCTTACATGACCGTCAAATCAAGACGTGGGCTTGAGAGGACCTTTTTGATTGATTCAAACTCTCCTCAATATAGAAAGTTGAGTGAGATGAAGAAATCTGCTGCGATGTCTGAGATTTCAAAAGCTAAAGTTGATTTGTTCGGAGAAATTGAGAAAAGAGCGATTAAGCTCTCTGACGATCTTGATGCTCAAGCTGTTGGTGCAGAGTTGATCAAATACGACTCTTCAGTGGCTTCTGATAAGTTTAAGCGAGACATTCGTTCAATGTCGTCGGAACTCGATGGCTTCAGAAAGAACCGTGATAAGATCTGTACCTCAACGCCTGAGTTCGAAAAGCTTTCAAAAGCAAACGCTAGTTTACAGCAGGTTCTTTCGAATATCCTGTTCGCTTTCCAACAGCCTGGAAGTTGCATGGGTGACTTCAAAGTGTTCCGCGATAAAGATGGGTCTGTTGACTTGAGACAGTTGGATGGCGTGGCGGCGCGTTTCACTGAAAGATGTAAGAAGTAAGCGCTTTTAAAGAACTTGTCTGCCAAGAAGCTCTAGAGAAATCTAGGGCTTTTTTGTTTTCCAAACCACCAGTAAAGGGTCTTCAAAAGTTTTCTCATAACCAAGGGACATGATTGTTTGAAACAAGGGGTCTTGGCTGCGATCAGCTATCTGTATTTGCGAGTCTTTTGTGTGAAAAATGGTCTTCACTTCAACAAAATAGGTGGGCTCTATACTTCGTTCTTTCAGAACTCGGCTGTAGACTGAACGATCCAGTTGAGGAAAAGAGTAAGGCGGAAGAATCCATATACTGGGTGTTTCTGCTTTGGCCTGAGTCAATAAGTAACCCAGCGGAAAATCATCTGAAAACATCACGGTACTATCTCTAGGAATGTGCGTGTCCAGCCGAATTTTGAGATTCTGAAGATAAGCGAATTTTTCAGGAGTGGTGTAAAGTCCTTTTCCAGGACCAAAAGTTATTTTCTGCGTCAGTAAATGGGGTGCATCATCTCTATAGATGGTAGAAGATTGAGAAAGGCACAGAAGAGTCAGAGTCACTAAAGACAGTCCAATCAAGGTTTGTTTCTGCCAATTTGAGCTCAGCTGGCTAAAAAGAGTAACAGCTGTCAGCAAAAGTAGAGGAGCCATGCCAAACGAAGAGTTCAAAGTTCCATTAGTACTGGTCAGTGAAAAAATGAAGCCAGCGAGCAAACAGACTATCAAGATTGAGAATATTTCAAAGGAACGTTTTTTAATGAACTCGTATCCCCAAATCAAAATGATTGGGATAAGTAGGCTATTCACCAGGGATCCCAGTTGTACACCTTTGATCATAAATTCAATCCAAGCAGTAAAAAAAACAATCATGAGCGCAAAAGTCACTCGCTCATAGAGTTCTTCATCGCTCAACCGTCCCTTGAAAAAGAGGTCGGCAGAAAAAACAATGAGAAGAGCGATGCTAACTTTGAACGAAGTGCTCTGAAAAAACTGAAGTGCATGGGTGATTTGATCTTGGAAAATTTGAAATAACTTTGAGCTATCGAGGCGATAGATTTGTAATGAGCTTGAGTTGTGAAAAGTTTCAAAGATTGCTTTTGGGCTCACAAATCCCAGAAAGCAGACACCGAGAAACAATAAAAAGAACAGAGTTCCCTTTTGTTCCCAAAGATCCATCTTGAACCTTTGGTGATGGAAAACAATTTTTCCCAAGACCACGGCAGCCCCAAGTCCCAAAAGACTTGGATAGCAAAAGGCAGCGATAAACAAGCTGCACCAGCCAATCCGAGTGATCCGCATTTGCTGGTCATAAGTGTTGATCACGAAAAGAGCCAGAAACAGCATAGCTAGATTATTGTAAGAAGCGCTGACAATCCCAAAGGGCACAAAGTTGATAAAAACTAACACAAGTATTGCTGCAAAAAGCGGTTGAGTTTTTTTTGCGAAAACTTTGAAAAAATAGGCGCTTACAAGCACCTGGAAAGAAAAGAATAGAAGTCTTAAAAAAAGAAAGCCACCCTCTCCTGGTGAATAAAGATTCCATAGATACACAAAGGGGGCTACGACAAGTGCGGCCCCTTGATGAGGCAGAATGTCATAGTTGAAGGGGCGATGTCCTTGGAAAAACAATTGCGGGAGACCCAAGTAATAGGCCTCATCAGAGATATCGATTCCTTTGAAGAGCCGTAAAAAGGTCTGCAAAAAAAGAAAAGCGAGTAAGCTATAGGATAACAATCGAAAGATGAATGGGCGGTGTAACAATCTGATCAAAAAATTCTCCTTCGAGTTTTCAAATGAATTTCCTTTCGAATTCTAACTGTCTCGAGGTACTATTCAAGGATGAATCATAATTTTTCTTCTGGACACCATGGAAAATGCCAAGCTTGCGGGTCTTCACGGTTAGAGCTCGTGATTGATCTTGGACATCAACCTCTCTGCGACACTCTGCTTACCAAGGAAGACCTGAATAAACCAGAGAAGTATTTCCCTCTGAGGCAGTTTAACTGTGTGGATTGTTCTCTGAACCAGATAGATTATATTGTTCCCAAAGAAGAACTCTACCACCGAAGTTATCCCTACCGGTCCGGCATCACTAAAGAGCTCGCCGATTATCAACGGGTTTTTGCGGACGGAGTTATCAATACTTGGTCTATTCCTGAAAACTCCCTTTGTGTTGATATCGGATCTAATGATGGTACTTTACTGACTGGGTTTAAAAGAAGTGAAATGCGGGTACTGGGCGTTGAGCCTACGGATATCTCACAAATAGCTATTCGCGAAAATCAGATTCCCACCAAACAAGCTTTCTTTGGGCTAAAAACTGCACAGGAAGTTGTCGCTGAACAGGGTCGGGCAGCGGTGGTCACAGCCACCAACGTGTTTGCTCATGTTCAAGATCTTGGGGATATTGTTTTAGGAATCAAAGAGTTGATCGGAAAACAAGGAATTTTTGTTTTAGAAAATCATTATTTACTTCAAGTTCTGAAGAAAAATCAGTTTGATACCATTTATCACGAACATTTAAGAACTTACTCACTGCATAGTTTAAAAGCATTGTTTGGTTTTTATGAGTTGGAAATTGTCGATGCCAGCCAAGTGGATCGCTATGGAGGCAATATTCGAGTGACTGTGGCTGCAAAGGGCACAAAGCCCACAAAACCTTCAGTGGAAGAAATTTTGCGACTTGAAAAGGCGGAAGGTTTTTTTGCACGAGACACCTATACAGCATTTCGCAAACAATCTGAAAAAATTAAAAATGATCTTCTTCAAAAAGTCATTTCCCTGAAGGAAAAAGGTTTTCACGTAGTGGGCAATTCTTGCCCAGGGCGATGCTCGACTCTGTTGAACTACGCAGGAATAGGCCCTGATCTCATACCTTACTTGGCGGAACAGCCAGCCTCTCTCAAAATTGGCCTTCATCTTCCTGGGAAGCATATCCCTGTTGTGAACAACAAAGTGCTGATCGAAGAGCAGCCAGATCATGTGGTCCTGATGGCGTGGCATTATGCACAACCGATCATGGAGCAATTACGTGCTCGAGGACTGAAATCTAAATTTATTATCCCTTTTCCAGAGCTGATGGTTGTGGAGTGATTTTATGAAAGTTGTCATCTTAGCTGGTGGTCTTGGAACTCGGCTTGAAGAAGAAACAGTGGTGAAGCCCAAACCCATGGTGGAAATTGGGGGGCGCCCAATTCTTTGGCACATCATGAAAATCTACAGCTCCTATGGATATAACGAGTTTATCGTGTGCTTGGGGTACAAAGGTCATCTCATCAAAGAGTATTTCGCTAATTATTTTATGTACACTTCTGATGTCACTTTTGACTTGTCTAAAAATTCGCTTCAAGTTCATCGCAGTCAAAGTGAAAATTGGAAAGTGACCCTCATTGATACCGGAGACAATACACAAACGGGGGGGCGACTGCGACGGGTTCAGCCCTACTTAAAAGATGAAAAAGCCTTTCATCTAACCTATGGTGATGGTGTGTCTAGTGTTGATATCAAGTCCTTAGTGGAATTTCATCATAAGCAAAACCGCCAAGCCACTGTGACTGCCGTGCGCCCACCGGGTCGTTTTGGAGCATTGATTATTAATCAAAACAAAGTGGAAAGATTTGAAGAAAAACCTGCAGGAGATGGTGGATACATCAATGGGGGATTTTTTGTACTAAGCCCCAAAGTTTTTGATTTGATCAAGGATGATTCTACTGTTTGGGAGTATGCGCCCATGGAATCTTTAGCGAGGTCCGGACAGCTCTCAGCATTCCAGCATGATGGCTTTTGGCAACCCATGGATACTTTAAGAGATCGACGGCATCTAGAAAATCTCTGGAGCAACGGGGCTCCTTGGAAAGTATGGCAAGATTAAGTTCAACTTTTTGGAACAACAAAAAAGTTTTTCTGACTGGTCACACAGGCTTTAAGGGCGCTTGGATGACAATGATGCTTCACCAGTTGGGAGCGGAAGTTTGTGGTTATTCGCTCTCTGCAGATGCTGACAGTCTTTTTCAAAAGCAAAATGTCTTTCACCTTTGTCAACATCATGAAGGGGATATCAGAGATCAAGCCCGCCTCGAAAAAGTGATATTTCAATTCTCTCCAGAAATTGTGATTCATATGGCGGCTCAGTCCTTGGTCTTAGAAGGCTATCAGTCACCCATTGAAACTTTCGATGTGAATGTAATGGGTACTGGAAAAGTCATTCAAGCGGCAGCAAAAAGTCCATCTTGTCGACTCATTCTGAATGTGACTTCTGATAAGTGCTACCTTCACAGCAATACAACGAAAACCTTTCGTGAAAATGATCACTTAGGGGGAGAGGATCCCTACAGTGCTTCTAAGGCTTGCGCAGAGATCATCGGTCACTCCTTCCATGAAAGTTTTCTGAGGGAAAAGAAAATCAAGTATGCTTCCGTTCGCTCCGGGAACGTGGTGGGGCCTGGCGATCATGCAAAAAATCGATTAGTGCCTGATTTCTTTAGGGCTCTGGCAAAAAATCTAGATCTTGAAATCAGAAATCCGAAACATGTCAGACCCTGGATGTATGTCCTAGATTCGGTGAGTGCCTATCTTCTTTTTATAGAAAAGCTAGCTGCGGGCATGACGTCAGATGAATCTCTGAATTTTGGTCCGGGCTCTGATTGCAACAAAAGTGTCTCTGAAGTCATCGATCAACTGACCATTTGCTTATCCAAATTAGAAAGGCAAGTGCCTCAAATAAAAATTCAGCAAGCGTCCCTCAAAGAAAGTCCCTTCCTCAGCTTGGATTCTGAACGTGCACAAAGAGCTCTGTCATGGGCACCCCTTTTTAATTTTGAGAAACTAGTCGAAGACACTGTTCAAGGTCAGTTGGCACTTTTGAATGGATCTTTTGATTCTTTTGCCAAAAAAAATATTTCTCAGTTTGTCTAAACCAGAACGGATTTCTTAATGAGATTCGAGTGTCTGCACTTTTCGATGAGTTTTTGAACCTGCAATCCGTCGGTCAGATTCGGGACGGGCTGATGGGATAAAAACTTCTCTAGCAGGGATTTGACATAGAAAGCTCGGTAGTCCACAGAGTTCTCAAATTGCGGACTGATCCATTCACAGCTTGAACCCTCACTCCATGTTGTCACATCAAGGCGGCTCACATCTGGGCAGTGGAGCAGAACTTTCTTCTGAGTTGAATCAAATTTTACGGAATAAAGTTTTTCTGAGGGATCATTGCAATTCAATGAAAAATCAAAAGTAATCCCACTTTGGCTAGAGCCATTCAGACGAAACACGGATTCGGTCGCTGTGTCTGCAATTTCACATTTGAGCTCTTGAAGGGGGCCCAGAAGCACCGACAAATTGTAGAGCATGTGCGAGCCAAAGTGATTAAGGCCCCCGCCCCCCAGATTTGGAGAGAGCTTCCATGATTTCTCCTGGGTTCGGTGGGAATAGGACTGGAAGCGCCATTGAATGGAAAGGTGTCCTGTAGATAATCCCGACATCGAGTCTTTGAGCTTTTTCCAGCCCGGAAATTCGAAGAACTCAAAGTCGAGAGCCACATTTTTATAGCGGCCGAGATTCTGCTCGATGACTGGGATGTTTTGAGAATGAGCCACGAGGGGTTTTTCCAGGAATAAGTCGCAACCCCAGGAGCTAGGGCTTAAAAGGAATTTTTCTTGCTCGAGAGGGTCTGTAGCGAAGCAAATAAGATCTGGCTGGTGAGATCTTAAGGCCTCATCAAGGTTTGGAAATCGGGAAATGTCCTGTGGAATTCTTCCATAAGAACTTGGATTTCTGGCGACAACACCCAAGATTTGGATGTCGGGGATCATTTGACAGGCAGTCAAGTGTCCATAAACTCCAAATCCGCCGCCCACGATCAGTGTTGAGACCTTCTTCATTTCCTGACTGTACCTGCAGTTTTTCCTTTAGAAAAGAAAACTTTCGATCTACCATTTTGAGTATGAAGAAGATCTCAATTGTATCGCCGATTTTTAATGACGAAAAATCACTGCCAGAGTGCTACGAAACGGTGAGACTTCTTTTTGAAGGCCCCTTGAAAGGCTATGAGCGAGAACATATTTTTTGTGACAATTGCTCCACGGACTCAACACCCGAGTTGTTGAGGAATCTGGCGAAAAAGGACTCTCACGTCAAAGTCATTTTTAATTCTCGAAATTTTGGAATTCTCAGAAGCACTTACAACGGAGTGATGGCAGCCACAGGAGACGCAGTTCTCTTGTTTTTGCCTGTAGATTTGCAAGATCCGCCAGAGCTCATCCCTGATTTTGTGAAGCTTTGGGAAAGTGGCTACGAAGTGGTCTTTGGAATCAGAGCGCAAAGGCAGGAGTCGTTTTTGATGAGATCACTCAGAAAAATTTACTACCGAGTGATTTCGCGGTTTTCATATGTGGAGTATCCACCGGATGTTGGGGATTTTCAGTTGGTGGATCGAAAAGTGATCAATGCCATGAAGCAGTTTGAAGATGTTAATCCCTTTATGAGAATGATGACTTTTGAATGTGGTTTTAAGTCCGTGGGCGTTCCTTATGTCTGGCGAGCGCGCAAGCATGGATTTTCAAGGAATCGAATTTCCCAACTCATTGATCAAGGGCTTTTAGGAGCTATTAGCTTCAGTAATGTGCCCATGCGGCTCGCTCTATTCACAGGATTTGCACTTGCACTCCTCAGTTTCCTGTATGCGATCTATGTTATCGGAGTCAGAATTTTTTTTCCTGAAATTGCGACGAGAGGGGTTCCCACAATCATCATCGCTATTTTCTTTTTTGGTGGGATGAATTTATTATTTTTGGGAATGATGGGTGAGTATATTATTTCGATTTTTAACCAAGTGAGAAAAAGGCCCATTGTGATCGAGCGAGAAAGAATTAACTTCTGAAGCGGAGTTTAAAGATTTCTCGAAGCATTCGCCAGCTGTCACGGAAAATCTTCACTGAAGATTTTCGTTCATCACGTTTCAGCACAATAGGGACCTCTTTAATTTGTGCGCCAGCTTTTAAGGCATGGTAAGTCAATTCTGTTGTGAAAAAGAATCCTCTGGATTGAATCAGTGGCTCAATCTTGAGGGCGAACTCTTTTTTAATAAAAAAAGTCCCCTGAGTGTCTCCTACACGGATTCCGAGAAGAATCTTTCTGAGAAGCAGAAAACCCCAAGAAGCCAAGTTTCTTGACCAAGTTCTTTCGAGTTCACTCAGCCTGTGGGCCTTGGAGCCAATATAGATTTCCCAATGAGTAGAATTTTTTTCTTCCTGGAGAAATTGATCAAAATCAGTGAACTCAAAAGGAAGATCAGCAGCTGTGAGTAAAACATGAGTGCAGTCCAATGAAGCACTTCGACGGATGGATTCAGAGAGAGCTTCACCCATGTCCCCCACGGGCAGGTGAAAACACTGAATCAGGTCTGGGAATTCAGAGGCAAGCTCTTGGCAGACCTTAAAGGACTGATCCGAAGAGCCATTTTCTGCGAGAAGGATGCTCGAGATGGGGTAAGCCCCTTTGGCTTGGATCAGCCTCAGGATTTTGGAGCGCAAATGCGAAGCTTCATTATAAATGGGCACAGCCACTGCCACCCTGATGTCAGATTTTTGAGATTCATTAAGCGACGGAGTGCGCACTGGTGGATGAAAACGTCTTCTCAAGATCTTCTATTTGAGAAGCAGAAAGATTATTTCTCTTAATTGCGTAGGCATTCATTTTGAGCTCTCGAGCGGGAGCACCCACATAGGTCCTGCAGGGGAGAATCTTTGAAGACTTAGTCACAACAGTTCCCATGCCGATCATGGAAAAGTGCCCAATTCTCGAGTACTGATGAACCATGACTCCAAAGCCGAGGTTCGCGCCCTTAAAAATAATGCTGTGTCCACCCACCATGACATTGTTGGATAATGTGGCGTCATTTTCGATGATCGTATCATGAGAGACATAGACTCCAATGAGTAGACTGACGCCATTTCCTATCACAGTGTCTTGAGTGGTCCCTGCATCGATAGAAACACGCTCTCGAATGATGTTGTTATCCCCAATTTTAACACCTTTGTATTTACCCAGCCAGAAAGACTTATGCTGAGGGGCAAGACCGATGCAGACCATCGCTTCAAAGCGATTGTTGTTTCCGATCACCACATCAGGTCCCACCACACAGTAAGGACCAAAGTGGTTCCCTGTTCCAATTTTGGCTTTGGGATCAATCACACAGGTAGGATGAATGGAATTCGACATCAGGACCTCATCTTCAATGTTAATCTTGTTTGAAGATGCTTGAAAGCTAATCTCAGGCCCCCTAGACTTGAGTCCGGGGGATTTAAGAATGCCTGACCTTTTCGAGCGATTAAAACAGTCTTGGTACACGCCCTACTTGGTGATTTTTATAGTGGTGGCCCTTTATAGCTATCGTCTGGTTTTTATTGATCAGTATTTTGCGACAGCTGTGGGGGCTGATTCGATCTCGCACATTCCCAACAATTATGATTACTGCACGACCAAGTTCATGTGGGGCGAAACGAAGACAGACAAGTTTCACTTTCCTTTTGGTGTGGACTTAAGACTCAATTACGATCAACCTTTTATGAATTTTATCACTTGCCCCATGGGATACATCGCAGGTCCCATTGCCATGTTTAATTTTTACTGTTTTCTGCAGATTCTTTTCATTTGTTGGTTTTCATGGGCTTACATTTCAAAGCATGTGAGATCTATCGCTTTGAAAATCGGTTTTGTGCTGTTTTTTGGAATGTGTGGTTATACTCAAAACAAAATGATGGGTCAGCCGAATTTAATGTCGACCATCTGGGCACTGCCTTTGATTTTTTATTTCTTTGAGGATCTGAACCTTAAAAATTTGAAGAGAACTCTCGTGGCTTTTGCGGCTCTCGCTATGGCTTTGGGCTCGGCTTGGCAAAATAGTCCCAATCTTTTTTTGATTGTGGTTTTCTTTGTCATTAAAGCATTGTGGGGCAAAGAGGATATTTTCCTGAAACTCAGAAACCTCACTTTCTCCGGAGTGATGCTCATCGCCCTTTTATTCCCCATGGTGGGCCCTATGTTCCTGGCTCGCCAGGGAGGGGAGTTTGCTGTTGATCAAACAGGAATGTACATCTTTTACGGAGACTTGCTTTCTTTGATTGTGCTTCCATTCTGGCATTGGATGTACAAGTTCCAAGCAATCTTTTTGTCGGATTGGGAGCCCTTTGAAAAATTTTGGCCGGATCGAGCTTTGGGACTTGATATGTTTCTCTTTGGAACTTTCGTTTATTTCGTTTTTTCAAACTGGAAAGAGCATCTTCAAAAGTGGAAGTCCATTTACGTTTTGATCGGGGGAGTGTATTTCCTTTTGTTTTTGGGGCCAAAGCTCAGTATTGGAAATCATGAAATTTTAGATCTTGATTACTTTCGTTACATCCAAAACGTGCTTCCATTTTCTATGACTAGAAATCCTGCCAGGTACGGCACAGTCCTCATGTTTTTAATTGTCCTCTTCACCACGATCATGATTGAAAGAAAAAGTGTTCATTTACCATTAGGAACAAAAAGGATGATTGGTTGCCTTTTCATCTTTCTGGGTCTGCTGCATGCAAATCTACCGGGCACTAATTTTCGTTACCCGGTGATGGATTATAAAGCTGATTTGCCCTATGCGGGCATTGAAGCCATGGCAAAAGCTCCCCGAGATAGCCTCTTTGTCACAGTCCCTGTGACCTTTCTTCCCAACCAATTTGGTAACTTTGCCCAGATGCAATCAGGCCTCAAGCAAGTCACCGGCTACTTGAGCTACACGATCTTAAGCCAAAGGCAGATTGAAAAGGTCTCTCATTTTTGGGGAGGTTTGATGGACCTCACTTGCCCCTACACGCCAGAGCAAGAGCAAAAGATTCGAGCGACAACAAATGATCTCGAGCCCTTCTTAAAGCAATTGGATACGAGTCGAATTCGTTTTTTAGTGATTCAAAGTTATGTGGGTGAGTGCAGTGCTGTCACTGACCTCATGAGAGCTTTTGTTGCACATCCGAGAGTCAGTTTATATGAATCTGCGGTGTTTAAGATTCTAGAAATAAAAAAGGCGCCTTGAGGGCGCCTTTTTAGAAATTCATTTATGCTAAAATTTACTGTCTGAAGATCACGCAACGGAAACCAGTAGTCGCTGTCACTGAAGCCGAGGCTGCTGAAGGGTTGTGAAGACGAATACCGATTGAACCAGTATTAAGAACCCACGCTCTGATAGTGATTGCACCCGCTAAAGTCGAGTTACCACCAGGAACCGTTTGACAGTGAATCACATCGGGGGTAGGACCAGAAGTCAGACCTGCTGCGCCGATTGCAATCGTAGCCAAAGAAGCATTCGGACCGATGTTCCCCGCGACAACAGCGTTTGTGGCTGAAGACGCATAGGTGATCCCTCGGAAAAAAGCTCCGTAAGAACCAACTGCCACACCACTCGCATTCACTTGGAGAGCTACTGATTGCGCAGTATCTTGTAAGACTAAGCCAGAAGCGTTCGCCGCTCTGATGTTGAAAGCTGAAGATCCTGAGTTCGTCAACAAGTTACCCGATCCAATTCTCACGCTCGCTGCGTTTACAGAGAGCGCATCTGATCCAGCTGAGTCTTGAAGCACAACACCCGAGCCATTCGCCGCTCGCACCCTCAAAGCGGAGGATCCTGAGTTGGTGATCAAGTTCTGGGAGCCCAGTGTCAATGCACTCGAGTTGAAAGTTGCCATTAAACTTCCACCCGCCACAAATTGAACGTTATTTGCGTCTCCGATGATCCCTGCGGAACCACCGAAATTCAAGGTTGGCGAAGCCGCTGTACCCGAGAAAGTGTAGGACTGTCTTCCAGACAGTGAGTTGTTAGAAGAAGCAGTCAAAACATTCATGGTCCCTAAGCCCGACCCTGTATTTGTGACCACTTGACCAGAACCTAGAGTAATTCCCGCCATGTTTCCAGAGTTGTTTGTGACAACTACCTGAGAGCCTGACAGTCCTGCTAAATTCCCAGCAGTTCCTGCGTACATTGCCACAGGAGCGCCACCGATGGTGATGTCAAATGCAGGATATTTGTTAGTGTCAACAGCGCTGGTCACGAAGACTTTCGCCTTGAGCGCGCCTGTTGCAGCTCCGATGAGAGTGCTGCTCAAGCTGATGCCAGAATAGTTACTGGAACAAGCTGTGCGGTCTGTGGAGGTTCCGTGACTTCCCCAGTTTCCGGCAACCGTCATATCAGAACCATTACCCGACAAAGTCGTGGCAAAGTATCCATTGCTGAGAGGTTGGCTGGACATCGCCCTCGCCCACAGACAAGTGGATCCAGCGAATACCGCAAACACTCCATCAAAGGAGGTTTCGGAAACATTCGTATTGTTTGATCGCTTCATGTAACCCTGGACACTGATGACATCAGTGGTGGGGGCAGCGTGGGCCCAGCCAGTAAAGGCCAGAACAGAAACTAGGGTTGCAAAACTTCTTAATGTATTTTTCATATTATTACCTCAAATTTCTCATTCCAGTCACAATACTGATGTTACCAGTGTAACCATTCAAATTGGGAGTCCCAGTTGCAATTGTCTGTAAACCTGTACTTACGGCTGAGTTAACAATGGATGCTCCTTCCAGTATCATAGAGTCACTGACCGCTGTAGAGTCGCTGCTTCCATATGAAAATTCATAAGCGTAAAATAGAATAGTGGGGCTCGAGGTCACCCGTACCGTTGTCGCAGGGGAAATATTTCCCGCCGCATCGAGCTCATATATTTCATAAGTTTGCTGGACTTCAGGGGGAAGCATGGCTGTCGTTGCGGACCAAGACCCACTTGGAGTAACTGAGGTATCTGTGGTCGTTCCGTCGCCGACCACTCTCACGGTGACTGTATCAGCACCGACAGCAGTTATCGAAAATCCAATGGTCTCCTGTTGAGTCGTCACAATAGTTGTAGATCCAGCAGTGGCTGTCCCTGAAGAAGCATTGGTCAGCACGACGTTCGTCCCGGTGGGCGCTGTGGAGTCTGAATAAACACTTAAGGTAATGGTTGCTCCACCCGCGATCACAGCACCCACGCTGCTGACGGGCTCGAACAATAATGCATTTGTGGCGCTGGTATTCAGCGACACACTTGATTCAAACATTGCGGATTCGTTACATTCCACATTTCCGGTAGAAACAGAGTTGACTGTGACTTTCACTGCTGCGACTCCTCGTTGGCAGGACCCCTGAATCGTCATACTTGAGGAGTTAACAGAGTAGGAAGTTCCCCCCGTGCTCACGATGTTCTTTCCGGTGGGGACAGTCGCAGAATAAAGAGTAACTCCTGCAACTCCAGTAGAACCACCGTTGGAGACTTCGACATCGCCAGAGCCCCCCGTACAGCTGATCAAAGAAGCTGCCAGCGTTGTTAAACTCACAGATGCCACGACTATTTTAAAATTGTTTCTCTTTTCCATAATCTACTGATCGGCGACTCAGATTTAGAACTTAACGAGAATTTTAAGAAAGACCACACACTTGGCTAGACCTAGACCACCGTCGGGGCTTTTGGTCTTAGGGTTTTGTCTCAATACCAGACTTTTGTCTGGACTCCAGACAAAAGTCGAACCTATCCCAAATTGAAGCACTCACTTTAATTTTTCCTGAGTGTACTAAAGCGAAACAGGAATCCTCCGAAAAGCAGTCTGTCTCAAAAGGGGTGGATGCCATGAGTTCTCAACATAATGTGATCGATTTGAAAGTTCGTCTTAAGTCCAGAAACGCAAACACGGCGCAATCAGAGGCTTCCGCAGAGGTAGTGAGTATTTCGGAAAAGCGCCAGGAGATTCTTCAAGCTGATCGCCGCCAAGTGAAAAGAACCATTCTCACTGAATTCATCGCCGTTCATGCAGTGGTCCCTGGGATGGGTCTCATGAAAGTGATTCTTTTTGATATCACTGAGAAAGGCCTCTCTTTTGATCTCGAAGAAGTTCGCGGTCAGTTCCAAGCAGGGGAGGAGATTTCTATGCGAGTTTACCTTAATCACCAGACCTATTTCCCCTTTACTGTTAAAGTTCGGCACGTCACCCATATCAAAGATGAAAGCGTTTATCGCCATGGGGTGGAATTCATGAAAGAAACCTTAAACGACGAAGCTTTGTATCACTTCGTCAAATTTATAGAAACTGTTTCTGCGGGACTGAAGAGTGACCGGGGAGATGTTTTAGTTTCAAATATCAACTCCTGAGGACTTTTAATATAGACAAGATCTTAAAAAACCTGTCGAATAGACTTAAGGCTAGTCTTTATGTCTTTTCATGGAGGAAAGATCTTGGCAAAAGAAACCAACGGCACCAAACCAGCAAAAAGAAGAAAAGTTGTCATCGATACCAACGTCATCTTATTTGATGCACAAGCCATCACTAAGTTTAAGGATGCCGATGTTCACATTCCTATTTCAGTGATTGAAGAAGTGGATCGCTTCAAGCGTGATCCAGGCGAGAACGGTCGAAATGCTCGTCAGTTTTCAAGATTTGTAGATATGCTCCGGGAAAAAGGCAGCCTCGCTCAAGGGGTTCAGCTCGAGAATTCTGAAACCATCGTGCACATCAATGCGGACTTTGCAATGGCAGGACTTCCCTCGGAATTTGATCAAGAGAAAGCCGATAACCGAATTCTCGCGACGGCCATGACTCTACAAAAGCAGTTTCCAAGAATCAAAGTAGAGCTGATCACGAAAGATATTAACCTTCGTATCAAGGCTGATGTCCTGGGTGTTGTCGCAACTGATTATGAACCAGATGGCGTTGATCAAGAAGACATGTATGAAGGGTATCAAGACATTGAGCTGACTCCTCAGCAAATCGATGCTTTCTATCGCGACAAAAAATTCGTCCCTGAGATGAAGCTTATTGCAAATCAATATGTCATTATGAAAGACAAATCGAATTCCAATCACTCGGCGATTGGAAGGTTTTCTGCAGCGGAAGGAGCCATTGTTCCTCTGGTGACGGTGCCTAATGGGATCTGGGGAATTCATGCTCGCAATGCTGAGCAAGCATTTGCCTTGGACTGTCTCTTGAATGATGAAATTTTGATGGTTTCCTTGGTGGGTAAGGCTGGGACGGGAAAAACCCTTTTAGCGATTGCTGCAGGTCTTCACAAAACTTTGGATGAAGGAAGATTTCAGCGCTTGCTCGTCAGTCGTCCCATTTTCCCTATGGGGCGAGACATTGGTTACCTTCCCGGAGATATCGAGCAGAAATTGAACCCGTGGATGCAGCCGATTTTTGATAACGTCGAATTCTTGATGGGCTCGGATAAGAAAGCAGCAGGACGTGCGCAAGAGCTCATCAATCAAGGGATGCTGAACATCGAGCCACTCACCTACATTCGTGGAAGGTCCATTCCGAAGCAGTACTTGATCGTGGACGAAGCGCAGAACCTCACGCCACACGAAATCAAGACAATCATCACTCGTGCGGGAAGTGGGACGAAAGTGATTCTGACAGGCGACGTTTATCAGATTGATAACCCCTACGTAGACTCAGCGAACTCAGGCCTTACTCACGCGGTTGAGCGTTTCAAGGGGCACCCTATTGCAGCCCATGTAACCCTGACCAAAGGGGAAAGATCTGCTTTGGCAGAACTTGCCGCGAATATCCTGTAAGCCTTCGTTTTTTAGCCGATCGTTGGCACCGAACCTGCTATTCCCTGGTCGCAAGAGTAAAGCCTTCTCAAGATTGATTGAGAGAAGGCTTTTCGTTGTTTTAGCCAGGGAAGTGAAAATGACAAAAGTAAAATTCACAGGCTTGTTCATCTTTTTGACACTCTTCAGTTTTCAAACCCAAGCGCTCAGCTGCAAGTTTGTCTATCATGAACAAAGCAATTTTGTTCGAGCCGTCGTTGAAGGAGATGCTTACCGGCAGTGGATGAAGTGGGAGCAGACAGATAACTTAGCGAAATACCGTAAGTCCACAGAAGCTATCCAAATTCCAGTCTCTGAAGTCTCGCTTTCGCAGGTAATCATTGAAAAAAGTTTTGCAGCCCCCGAGAGTCTTCTCAACTTTTTCAAATCTCCGTCAGGAGGGATGTTGTGGCCCAAACACCCCCACAACACGTCTGACACAGTTCCTTTTTTCAATGAGCCTGTAGTCAATCAGAGGATCACTGCTTATTACACATCCTCTCGCTCTTTGGCTCTTGATGGAGCTCTCCGCGGGTTTACTATCAAGCTTCCAACGGATCATCCTCACGGCCCTTTGGGTGAGTATCAGCCAAGTAAACTTGAAACCAACGATGATGTGTTGCCAGCGATTCGACGCTCAGAGCATATCATGAGACAAGATCAAATTCTGAACGATGACCCTATGCTGAAAGTGATGCCTGAAGCATTGACGATTTCAGCAGCGGGCAGTCGTATCGGTGCCGTGATCAGAGATGTGCGCCTTCTCGATGATGGTCATTATTATTTGCCAGCTTTGAGTTTACCATTTGCGGGGCGTAAGATTTCTCTTCTTAATAACTCTGATTTTGAGTCGTTCTGGGCTCAGCATTATGCGGCGGCTCTCGGGGAAGCCAAGGCGCGCATGCTTTTGCGCTATGGTCTACAAATGGAAACTCCCAACCCACAGAATATGCTGATTCAGCTCAATCGAGATTTGCAGCCCACAGGCGTGATCGTTTTCAGAGATATTAGTGATGCCTATGTTGTTGAAGCCGCAGCGACGGGCCTTGGTCTTGAAGCTCACATGAATCGTGAGCGTCAAATCCTGATTTCCATCAATGATTTTGTGATGCCTTATGTCTCTAATTCCCTCTGGAGGCTTGATCAAGCGGGTCCCACTTCATTGTCAAGGGAAGGAATGCGTCTCTGGGCAAAAGAGCACAACGAAGCTTACATCAGACAGCTAGAAATTGAACTCCAGTTACAACTGCCTAGAACTGATGGCATCAATGATACTTTGAGCGATGTTTATGAGGTTCTCAAATCTCCTTTGGGTCAGCAGAAATTTCGTGAATGGCGAGAGAAGAATACCCGCAAAGCTATTCAACCCGCAGCGTAAGCTGCAGCGCTTTGACAAAAATTTGCGTTTGAAAACCTGTGGCGTTGTCGCTAAAGTTTGGCGCATGTCATTTGCAGTAGGTTACAAAATTATCGAGCAAGTTCCGATCACTGATCAAATGGTTCGTCAATTTGCAAATCTCTCCGGTGATCATAACCCCATTCATTTGGATGATGAGTTTGCCAAGACGACCAGGTTTGGCAGAAGAATCGCCCACGGAATGATCTCTGGAGCCTTGATTTCTCGAGTTCTGGGAATGCAACTCGGTCCCGGTGGAATTTACTTAGGTCAGACTTTAAAATTCACTCATCCTTTGTTTATTGGGGACACTGCTGTGATTGAAGTCACCGTTCTTCAAAAGCGTGAAGAAAAAGGACTCGCCATCATTGAGACCCTCGTCAAAAATCAAAATGGCGAAATTTGTGTCAAAGGCGAAGCCACGATTATGATGAAAGAGGCTGTTAAGTCGTAAGACTTTTTAAAAGCTTTTCCTGCAAACGCTTTTCAAAATCAGATCGATCCATAGAATGTCCCACCAACTTCTCAAGACTGACCATGGTCTCTTTCGAGAAACCGCAAGGCTTCATCCCTTCAAAGGCTCGAGGATCTTCATCCAAGTTGATGGCTGCTCCATGGAGTGTGACCCATTTTTTAACAGCAATTCCCAGAGAAGCAACCTTCTGGGAGCCCACCCAAACACCGGTTTCTTCTTCTCGCTCGCCGTTGGGTTTCGATTGCAAAGTCTTTCCCATGGCTTTAACACCGTAACTTGAAATCACTTCAGCAATGCTATCTTCAAAAATTCTCAAGTAACGATGAATGTCTGGAGATTTTCCTTGATAAGCCAAATTCAGAAGGGGGTAAACCACGAGCTGTGAAGGACCGTGATAAGTGGCGCGCCCGCCGCGATTAATTTCTTTAATGGTGCCACTCCAAGCATAGACATCACCCGCTTGAGTTTTTCTTCCCAAAGTCACGATCGGTGGATGGGTGCAAAAAACAAGAACGCCTTGGCTTTTCTCCAAGGCGATCTTCTCGGCTAGTTCCTCTTGTTTTTTGAAGGCTTCTTCGTAACTGATGAGGCCCCAGTTTTGAAACTCCAGCATAGTGACTTTATTTATGAGCCTGAGCTCCTGAAGATTTTCCTAATGGTTTTTGAATGATGTGGATGGCATGGCCCAGTGTTGCTTCCGCGGCTTCCATCATAGTTTCACCCAATGTTGGATGTGGATGGATCGTGAGAGCCAAGTCTTCAATGCGAGCACCCATTTCGAGGGCAAGGACCGCTTCAGAAATCAAATTCGAAGCTTCAGGGCCTACGATGTGAACTCCCAACAGGATGTGAGTTTTCTTATCAGCAATCATTTTTACAAAGCCGTCAGTTTCCATCAATGAGACGGCTCGGCCATTAGCTGCAAAGGGGAATTTACCAACCATGACATCATAGCCCTTAGCTTTGGCTTCCGATTCCATCATCCCAGCGGCTGCAATTTCAGGGTCGGTAAAAACCACGGCTGGAACTGTCTTCGCATCATAAACTCGATTTTTACCAGCAATCACTTCCGCCACAAGAACCCCTTCATGAGAAGCTTTGTGCGCGAGCATGGGCTGTCCGCAGATATCCCCAATCGCAAAAATATGGGGAACATTGGTGCGGCGCTGGGCGTCCACTTTCACAAAGCCACGTTCATCGATGGCAAGCCCTGCGGCTTTAATTCCAGCTTGGTCTGAATTTGGTTGACGGCCCACGGTGACGATAATTTTATCAGCTTTCAGAACTTCATCTTTGCCCCCACCAACATCAATTATGACTTCAAAACCATCTTTGGTTTTCTTTTGCCCTTTGGCTTTGGCATTCAATATAACTTTCACACCTTGCTTGCTGAGTTTCTTTGCGACCACTTGAGCGCACTCAGGATCGACCACGCCATTCAGAACAGCGGAACCTGCTTCCACCACGATGATGTCTGATCCCAGTTTAGAAAGATAACCACTGATCTCTAGACCAATGTAGCCGCCACCGATAACCACGACTCTTTTAGGAACCGAGTCAAATGCAAGAGCCCCAGTTGAAGAAACAATATCTTTTTCATCAAAAGGAAAGCCTGTGATTTCAATGGGGCGAGAGCCATTGGCAAGAATGAAATATCTTGCTGTAATTGTCTCTGTTTGTGTCACTGAACCAGCAATCTTAGATGAGGTCAGTTGCAATTCCTTGGAATTCTTGAAAGTAGCTTCACCTTTGAGAACTGTGACTTCGTTGCCCTTGAGAAGTTGGCTGACCCCACCTGACATCTTGTCACAAACGGATTGTTTCCAACCCACGAGTTTTTTCATATCGACGGAGATATTTTTGATTTCGATTCCCATGGTGCCGGCATCGTACTGCGCTTTATGCAAGAAATGAGTGGCTGAGATCATTGCCTTCGACGGAATGCAGCCCACGTTCAGGCAAACTCCACCCAGAAATTCTCTTTCGATGATTGCCGTTTTAAATCCCAATTGAGCGGATTTGATCGCGGCGACATATCCACCAGGCCCCGCACCAATCACAACGACGTCAAAATTTTGTGCCATAAAAACTCCTACTAGCTATTGAAATAGCTCCATAGCCATAAAACTAAAATTAAAAAAACAATTCCACGAGCCACCCAAGATTGAAATAACTTTTGCGTCTGAGCTTCTTCATGAACTTCATCCATGCCGGTCGCTTCCAGTTCACTGGGGGCTTCTTTGGTGGTCGTAGCCATACCATATTTTTGAAAGAGATCTTCATGACGGTGAAACTCAGCTACGCCGATGCGGAGATAGAAAATCTGACCAAGATAAACCTCTGTTCGATACTCCGCTTTATTCACCACATTTGCAAAGTCCGGTCGAGTTTCTTGCTTCTCTGTTTGCTCATCTTTGAGGATCTCAAAAGTGGCTCCGCGAGACTTGAGGGCCTCGCAGACTTCTTCGAGCTCTTGTGGGGTGAACGGACCAACTTCGAGATGGGATTCAATCATCTTAGATCATGTCCATCATCATCATGCCGGGCTTCTGCAGTTTTGAAATAAACAATTTCAAAAAGTGAGCAGCCACAGCGCCGTCGATCAAGCGATGGTCAGCCGTGATGGTGAAGTTCATCACTTTCTTCACTTCGATATTGTTGCCTTCACCCAGAACTAACTTGTCAGAAATTTTGTACATTCCCAAGATAGCCACTTCTGGATGGTTGATAATGGGGGTCGCGTAAGTTCCGCCCACAGAGCCAATATTTGTGATGGTGATAGTGGCGCCTTTCATTTCGTCAGGCTTCAGTTTTCCATCGCGAGCCCGCTTTGACAAATCCAAGATTTCTTTAGAAATCTCAAGCAGCGTTTTCTGGTCTGCATTTTTAATCACAGGAACGACAAGGCCGTTGGGGGTGTCTGCAGCAAATCCAATGTTGAAATACTTTTTGTAAACAATTTCTTGAGCCGCATCATCGATGCTGGCATTGAACATAGGGAATTGGCGGGCACTTGAGATCAAAGCTTTCATTACAAAAGGCAGATAAGTGATTTTTGTGCCATTTTTTTCTGCGTAGTCCTTTAAAGAATCTCTCATGGCGACGAGCTCTGTGACTTCTGCTTCATCCATCAAAGTGAAATGCGGAATGATCGCTTTTGCCATCTGCATGTTTTCAGCAATTTTCTTGCGGATACCACGAATGGCCACTCGCTCTTCGGCAGCGCCCGCAGGGCCTTGATAGGTAGGGCGAGGAATGCCAGGGGATTTAAAACCATTGGAAGAAGGGGCAGGTTCCGCCGCACCGCCAGAGGCCACCAAAACATCTTCACGAGTCACACGGCCAGCGAGGCCAGAGCCCGAGATTTGGTTAATGTCGACATTCAGTTCGCGAGCGACTCGGCGAGTGCTTG
>JAJTIC010000085.1 GCA_021300175.1 Pseudomonadota bacterium | reverse complement strand
TTTGGAACGATTTCAAAAGCATCACCAACAATTCCGTAAGTTGCTTTCTGGAAAATGGGAGCATTTGGATCATTATTGATGGCCACGATCACCTTACTTCCACTCATTCCTGCCAAATGTTGGATAGCTCCTGAAATTCCCACCGCAATATACAAACTTGGTGCAACTGTTTTACCAGTTTGACCCACTTGCATTTCATGAGGAACCCATCCTGCATCAACAACAGCGCGTGAAGCACCGACAGTTGCGCCCAGCACATCAGCGAGGTCATTCAGCATTTTAAAGTTGCCGCCATCTTTAAGGCCGCGGCCGCCGGAAACAATCACATTAGCTTCCGTAAGATCCAGTTTTTCTGTTGCACCCTTCACAACATCTTGAATGGTTGTCTTCAGGCTGACCGCTGGGGCCGTCACATCCACCAACTTCCCTGCGCCACTGTGAGCTTCCACAGGAAGTTGGTTCGCTCTCATCAGCACCATCTGTACAACACCAGTTTCAAAAGTCATCGTCGACAGCGCTTTTCCTGAATATAAAGGTTTCTTGACTGTTACTTGATCACCTTCAAATTTTAGCTCAGTGCAGTCACTGATCAGCCCGGCGCCGATCTTTGCAGCCAATCGAGGGAAAAGATCTTTTCCCATTGAAGAGGCCGAACCAAGAACAGTTCTGAAGCTGCCCTTGGAAATGACGTCAGCCACAGCTGCTGAGAAAAGTTCAGGATTGTATTTATCAAACTGGGAATCTTTCAAACAAAGGACTTCTTCAGCGCCATACTGAGCAGCTTCTGTTGCAACTTGAGCAGCTTGACTTCCTAGGCTTAGGAGTGAAGTTAGCTTACCAGCCTTTTTTGAAACTGTGAGAAGCTCCAATGTTGAGCGCTTTAACTTTCCATTTTGAATCTCTGCGATGACTAAAACCTTAGACATAATTTTCTCCTACAAAACCTTAGCTTCATCGCGAAGGCTAGAAACAAGTTGTGTCGCTTGGGCTGAAACGTCACCTGTTAGCATTTTGACAGCAGGTTTTTCAGCGGGAAGTTCGATCTTTAATGTTTTTGTTTTGCCTTGAGTTGAAACACCCAACTGGGCGAGATCAAGCTCTTTCAGGATTTTCTTTTTAGCTTTCATGATTCCAGGCAGACTGGCATAACGAGGCATATTTAGGCCTTTATTAGCCGTCACAAGTGCTGGCTTTTGCATTTTTACAATTTCCTTGGCCCCACCTTCAATATCACGCTCAACGGTAACGCCTTCAGGGCTCAGTGAAAATTTTGAAACCACAGAAGTATGAGGAACGCCCAAAATTTCTGCCACCATTTGTCCAACAGACGAAGCATTATCATCGATAGCAAGCTTTCCAGTGAAAATTAAATCAGCTCCACCCTCGGCTTTGATAGCAGCTGCCAAAGCTTGTGCGGTGACAAGGGGATCAATAAATTCAGGAGTGTCGATCGCGATACCTTCGTCGGCACCCATGGCGAGAGCTGTTCGCAGCACCTCTCCTGCTCGCTTCTTTGGTCCAGCAGTCACCACGAAAACCTGTGCACCGGCATTGGCTTCTTTAGTCTTTACTGCTTCTTCCACGGCAAATTCGTCGTAAGGGTTCATCACCCACTTAATGGTCGCTGTGTCGATGGAAGCACCATCGGGACCAATTTTGATTTTTGTTTCAGTGTCTGGCACTTGCTTCACGCAAACGAAGATTTTCATGAGTATTCTCCTGTGGCTTTTTAGAAATGCCGAATTTTCCGAACTAAAGGTCTAGCAATATTAGACAAATTTGGAGCTCAATCAAAGTTTTTCGGACGCGTCCTAACATATAGCAACAACTGGACATTTAACTCTTCGAGGGTTAACAATGAAAACATAATGAAAATCTAAAATGCGAGGTGTTAGATTATGGCTGTTGCATCGGCTCGTTCGTTCCTCTTAACGAGTATTGGAAAAAAGTATCTTATGGGTCTTACTGGTCTTATCTGGGCTGGGTTTGTTTTTGCCCACATGGCCGGCAATATGCTGATTTTTGTAGGCGCAGACGCTTACAACAAATACGGGCACTTCCTCACCAGCGGATACTTTATCTATGTCGCAGAAGCTGTTTTAGTTTTGTCTTTACTGGTTCATGTGGGCTGCGCCATCAGTCTCACAATTGAGAATAGGGCCGCAAGACCAACAAGATATGCGGTTACCCCCAACGGGAGCAAAGGAGTGACTTTGGCTTCCATGACCATGGCATTTCATGGCTCAATTATCCTTGTTTTCATCATCACGCATTTGATCACTTTCAAGTTTGGAACTTACTACGAGACAACAGTTGATGGTGTTGTGATGAGAGACCTTCATCGTCTGATGATCGAAGTTTTTCAAAATCCCACCTATGTTTTTTGGTACGTTATTTCTCTGGTTCTTTTGGGTTTTCATTTAAGTCATGGTGTTGGATCAATTTTTCAATCCCTTGGATTAAGAAATGATCGAACAGCGCCAACAATTCAGAAGGCTTCCTGTCTTTATGGAGTGGTCGTGGCAGCAGGGTTTTTATCTCAACCAATCTACGTTTTCTTTTTTGCAGGATAGGTGAAACAAATGTCACAAAAATTAGACTCTCAAGTTCCGAGTGGCGATATTTCAGAAAAGTGGACTAAACATAAATTTAATATGAAACTAGTGAATCCGGCTAATAAGCGTAAGCACACGATCATTGTTGTAGGAACCGGCCTAGCGGGTGCCAGTGCGGCGGCTTCTTTGGGTGAGTTAGGTTATAATGTTAAAGCTTTTTGTGTTCATGAATCTCCTCGACGAGCACACTCGGTGGCAGCCCAGGGCGGCATTAATGCTGCTAAAAACTACAAGAACGACGGCGATAGCGTTTATCGATTATTCTACGACACAGTTAAAGGCGGCGACTTCCGGGCCCGCGAAGCCAACGTTCATCGTCTGGCTGAGATTTCAACTTCAATCATTGACCAGTGTGTTGCACAAGGAGTTCCTTTTGCTCGCGAATATGGCGGTCTTTTGTCGAACCGTTCGTTTGGTGGAGCTCAAGTCTCTAGAACTTTCTATGCTCGAGGACAAACCGGTCAGCAGCTTTTGATTGGTGCTTATCAGGCGATGATGAGGCAGGTTGATCGCAAGCAAGTAGAGCTCTTCACTCGACGAGAAATGCTCGATCTTGTGATTGTCGAAGGGAAAGCTCGAGGAATCGTTGTTAGAAATCTATTATCAGGCGCCATCGAAAGCTACTCTGCAGACTCTGTGATTTTAGCCACTGGTGGGTACTCAAACGTCTTTTTCTTGTCGACGAATGCAATGGCATGTGCAGTGACTGCCGCTTGGAGAGCTCATAAAAAAGGTGCTTTCTTTGCAAATCCTTGCTTCACACAAATTCACCCAACGTGTATTCCTGTCGCTGGGGAAATGCAGTCAAAACTAACACTGATGTCTGAATCACTCAGAAATGATGGCCGTGTTTGGGTTCCAAAAACGGCGGGTGACAAGCGCCACCCTTCTCAAATTCCAGACAATGAAAGAGATTACTATCTTGAGAGAGTTTACCCATCTTTTGGAAACTTAGCCCCTCGAGACATTGCTTCTCGCCAAGCAAAATTTGCTGTCGACTCAGGTCGTGGAGTCGGACCCACAGGAGTGGCTGTTTACCTTGATTTCAGAGACGCTATTAATCGTCTTGGAAAGAAGGCGATTTCTGAGCGATATGGAAACCTTTTCCAAATGTATGCAAAAATCACAGGTGAAGATCCTTATGAAGTTCCGATGAGAATGTTCCCAGCACCTCACTACACGATGGGCGGACTTTGGGTTGATTATAACTTAATGTCGACAGTGCCTGGCCTTTTTGTGGCTGGAGAAGCAAATTTCTCGGATCACGGAGCGAACCGTTTAGGTGCTTCCGCTTTAATGCAAGGTTTGGCAGATGGTTATTTTGTATTGCCATACACCATCGGAAACTATCTGGCGAACACAAAGACGGATAAACTTGAAACTTCACACGATGCCTTTAAGGGCGCTGAAAATGCAGTGAAGAGTGAAATTTCCAAACTCATGAATATCAAGGGAAATCGCTCCGTGGACAGTTTCCACAAAGAGCTCGGCCGAACGATGTGGGAATACTGTGGGATGTCTCGCAGCGCTGAAGGTTTGAAAAAAGCCCTTGGAGACATTTCGAAGCTCAGGGAAGAGTTTTGGACAAATGTCAGAGTTCCTGGAGATGCGAGTTATGTGAACCCAGAGCTTGAGAAGGCCTGTCGCGTGGCGGACTTCTTGGAGCAAGGTGAGCTTATGTGCCAAGACGCCCTCGAGAGAAACGAATCCTGTGGAGGACACTTCCGTGAAGAGTATCAGACCCCTGATAACGAAGCGAAGCGTGATGACGAGAACTTCTGTCATGTGGCCGCTTGGGAATTCCAAGGCGTTGGTAAAAAAGCACAATTACACAAAGAAGAATTGAAGTTTGAAAACGTGAAACTCTCAACTCGGTCGTATAAATAAATTCGGAGTAATTATGGCAGGGACATCGCAGAAAAAACTGAATTTGAAATTGAAGGTCTGGAGACAAAAAAGCAATAAGGACCAAGGCTCTTTTGTGGAAATCAATGCAGAGGGCGTTTCTGAAGACGCTTCTTTTCTAGAGATGCTGGATCAGGTGAATGAATCTCTCATTAAAAAAGGCGATGACCCCATCGCTTTTGATCACGATTGTCGTGAAGGAATCTGTGGATCTTGTGGATTCATGATTAATGGAAACGCCCACGGTCCCCAAAAAGGAACGACTGTTTGCCAACTTCACATGCGGGCCTTTAAAGATGGAGACTCTATTGTTCTTGAGCCCTGGAGAGCCACAGCATTTCCAGTGATCAAAGATTTGATGGTGAATCGATCTGCCTTTGATCGTATTATTTCTGCGGGTGGTTTCATCTCTGTGGATACGGGGAACGCTCCGGATGCGAACGGACTACCCGTGCCCAAGCCAGATGCGGACGAAGCTTTTGCCAACGCAACTTGCATCGGCTGTGGCGCTTGCGTAGCTTCTTGTAAAAACGCTTCAGCGATGCTTTTCACATCTGCCAAAGTTTCTCACTTAGCTCTGTTACCTCAGGGACAAGTGGAAAAGACGGAGCGAGTACTTAGAATGGTCGCTCAAATGGACAGCGAAGGATTTGGCTCTTGCACTTCCACAGGTGCCTGCTCAGCGGCTTGCCCAAAAGAAATCAAGCTTACATCAATTGCAAGAATGAACAGGGAACTTCTTGCTGCGACGCTCAATAAAAAAGAGGCAGTTGAAGGCGACGGAGTTTAAAAAATCTAACCATATTTTGCTTAACAAGGGTCTCAGTGATGAGGCCCTTTTTTTTCATCACCGATTGAACAGTCACGGGTCTCGAAAGAGGACTCCATGAAAAAAATCGGTGATATCATGAATGACCTTGGATTTAGAGAAGATGCGCCGAGATCATTGAAAGAAGCATTTATTAAAAATCTCATCAAGGCGGCCTACGGAATTGAAGTTGAAACTCCGTCGGAGGCGATCCAACGAAAAGTCAAAGACCTCAGAGAGCCAGAACAACTTGAATTTGACATGAATCTACCGACAAAAGTCGGGTGATTGATAAGCAAATCCTTTTTATTCTATAAATTAGTCAAGTGTGACAAATCTAAGAGTCAGCTGCTGCAATATCTATGGAGGGGGCTCCATGGGAAAACTGCAAGCGGCAGCTGTCGCTGCTTTATTAGGAAGTCTTTGTTCCGGCAGGTGGCAACGGTTGGCTGCCCTGCTGCTGGTGACTATGAGAACAGAGCAGAAATCGCAACCTTTGTAGAAACAATTCCTGGCCCCACAACTCAAGACTTCTCTAACGTGGCTCAGCGCCTAGGTGTTTACTTAATGATTCCGGTTGCTGAAGTAGAGTCGTCTTCGGGAAAGTATTTTAATTCTATGGTGATTATTTCCGCCCAAGGACAAACTCTCACAAAGTACCGAAAGCAGAATTTGTTTGGCAACGAGCCAGCTTATTTCTCTGAAGGTACACAACCCGCTGTCTTCTCTTCTCCTGTCGGAGCTATTGGTGTCATGATTTGTGCCGACACTTATGACCAAACAGTGATCTCCCAGTATCGCAAGATGGGTGTGAAGATCATTACCATGGGCGCGGCGTGGACAGTTGAAAATTCCGGCATGAATGCCTTTCGTAGATATGCTCGCTCCGTTGGATCCTACATGATTGCAAGCAATCAAAGTATGGGAATATGGCTGAGGCAGAAGACTCTGGGGTTACCCTTGAGTGAATCACGATTCAGGCTCTTTTAAAGTCCAGTCCAGTCTTCAAAAGATGCCCGAGGCTCGCCAAACCACGAGCCCAGTTTTTAAGCACTAGCCCTTTTAGTTTTTAGTGAGCCCGTGAAAGGTTGGTACCATTTTGGTACCAAGAAAAGGCAAGGAGGCCACTTCATGATTCATGGAAGAATCACCACAAAATTTTTAGCGGCTGGTATGACACTACTCTCTCTATCAGCTTGGGCATCACAACCTGAAGCTGTTCCCGGCGAATACATCGTAAAACTGAAGCCGAATATCAGCACCATGAGTCTACGATCTTTGCAGAACCAAATTGGCGCAGAGATAAAATCAACAATTCCTTCAGGGAATTTGCTGGTCGTAAGAAAACCAATGGTGATGACTGCGCAGTCAGCAGTTAAGACTTTGAGTCAGAATGAACTGGTGGAGTTCGCGGAACCAAACTTCATCTATAGAATTAATAAGACTCCGAATGATCCTTCTCTTGGTAGACTTTGGGGACTGAAGAACATTGGCCAAACGGATGGTCGTGCCAACGGAGTCGCTGGTGTCGATGTTGATGCTGAGCGAGCCTGGGATATTGAGACTGGCAATAAAGATATCATTGTTGCTGTGATTGATACGGGAGTTGATTACAATCATCCAGATCTTAAAGACAATATGTGGAGAAATGAAGAGGAAGCCAAAGGCAAAGCTGGTGTCGATGACGATGGCAACGGATACGTGGATGATATCTACGGATACAACTTTTCTGCTGCTACAGCTAAACCAGATCCCATGGATGATCATGGCCACGGATCGCATTGCTCGGGAACAATCGGCGCTAAAGGCAATGATGGAAAAGGTATTGTCGGCGTGGCGTGGGATGTCCGCATCATGGCTGTTAAATTCTTAGCGGCAAGTGGTGGCGGTACTCTTGAGGGTGCGATTAAGTCCATCGACTATGCCGTACAGAATGGTGCAGACATCCTTTCTAACTCTTGGGGCGGTGGCGGTGAATCACAAGCTCTCAAAGAAGCTATTGAAAGATCAAATGCTGCTGGAACTTTGTTCGTGGCAGCCGCAGGAAACGACGGAACAAGCAATGATGCCGATCCGCACTTCCCGTCAAACTACACTGTTCCCAATGTTCTTTCAGTTGCAGCGATTGATAATAAGGGCGCTCTGGCCTCTTTTTCTAACTTTGGAAAAAGAACGGTTCATGTGGCTGCGCCTGGTGTAAATATCTATTCATCTCTACAGAACGGGAAATATGATTCTTGGTCGGGAACTTCCATGGCGACTCCTCACGTATCCGGCGTGGCCGCTCTATTGGCGTCTTATGATAACTCTTTGACTGCCCTTCAGATCAAAGAGCGAATCATGAAAACATCGAAGCCATTCGCTGGTGTCCGTGGAAAAATAACATCTGGTGGTGTTGCGAATGCTTTCTTTGCTTTGACGAATCAACAGTCTCCTCCAGACCCCAATGATCCCAGCAATTGGACACATAAGACTCTGGCGATATCCAGCGCTCATCCTTATTTGAAGAACACGAATGAGTCTTATGAAGTGAATGTTACGGGAGCTAAAGAAATGGCTCTGTACTTCGAGAAATTTGATACTGAACGCGGTTACGATAAAGTGACCCTCCTCGATCGCGCGGGCAATAAATTGGCAGAAATGTCAGGATCATTGGACGAGGCTTATTCTGTCACGATCTCTGGAGATTATGTCAAAGTGGTATTCACAGCCGATGACTCAGTTGAAAAATATGGCTTTGATCTAACCAAAGTGGCGTATCGATAAGCTACTTTTGAAAATACGATTTTAAAAGGGGGCTCTCGCTCCCCTTTCTATTTTATGCCTTGAAGAAACGCATTAATTTTTAAATTTGTATAATCAGGAAAGTCTAACTGAGTACAATGGCTACCGTAAGGAACAACGACAAACTGGCTGCCTTTGATTTTTTCATGAAGCTCTGTTTGGAACTTTTTTGGGGTGACGTTGTCTTTATCCCCACTCAATATGAGGGTGGGGCAAGATATTTTCTCTGCGACAAAATCCCCTTGAAAACTCATCATGTCTTCAAAATAAGGAATCAACACCGAGAGGGAGAGATGAGAAACACCCCGAGCATAGATTTCGATATCTTTAAACTCTGTTCTGGAAAGATTAAACCCGCCTACGAGCCCGGCACCAATCTGTGATAGGGGGTTGTCTGTGGAAACTCGCCAGAGTTCGGACAGAATCTCTGGAAACTTCGAATACACATTTTTAACAACATGGAAGAAGGGCTCAACGATATCTAATCCAAACATGCCCTTAAGTGGATTTTTTGCAAAACCATTAATGAAGGTGATTGATTTAAAAATAGAGGGAGCTTGATCGTAGGCACTTAAGAGCACTTGGGCTCCAAAAGAGTGACCTACAAAGTGAGCTTGAGACAGACCCAGTTCACGGAGCAGAATCGAGATGTCTCGCGCAATCGACTGAAGTTTCAAATTTTCTGAATCTCGCGGTACTCCGGATTTGTGATGTCCTCGGAGGTCAAAGGTAATCACTTGATAATTTTTAGAGAAAAAACTGACTTGGTGGTGCCAATGATTCATGAGGCATGCAATCCCGTAAACAAAGACAATGGGTTCTCCGTGGCCACGGGACTCGTAATAAATTTCAGTTCCATCAAAACTTTTAAATTTTCCAGTAAAAGCATCAATCATATTTCATTACTACCATTGCCGCGAAAGAGCCCAACCTGATTTCGTCACCGTGCCTTAGTTCGATGTCCCCGCCCTCAACCCCGTTAATCAGGACACCAGGCTGCAAAGGCTGGAGAACTGGGTTGCCATTGACGGCAGCTATTCGGAATGACGCGTCCTCGGCAAGAGGCTCGATCAACTCAAAATCCAAACTGTCGCGCCCAAAGATCCGAGGTCCATAGCCGATAGCCAAACTTTTGGGCGCTTGAGGTCCCGCTGTGAACTCGAGAAAAACTCGCCTTCTGAAAGGTTGAATCAGGCCATCGGCTGGTAGGTTCGATTTTTTCAGGCGAGGCAGCTCCTCAAAAAGAGAGTCTTTCCAGGTCTGAACTCGAGGCCGTGTTTCCTCTTCATCCTCGGGTTCGGTCTCAAGGACCACTCGGAGGAGGGTCTTTCCCACCTGAAAAATAATGCCCTGCAATAACCGGAGGCGATCAACCTTTTTGCCATCGACTTTGATTCCGTTCGAAGAACCCCTATCCACAAGGAAATACTGACCATTTTGGTCGGTTTCAATCTGCGCATGGAGAGCCGAAATCTTTGAATCTGGCAGTAAAATCTCCCCAGTGGACCTTCCTAGGCGGTACCCTGCTTTTACTTTAAAGCGTCCTAAGGGCACTGGGCCGCTGATTATTTCCAGATAATACGACATGGTTTCAGTGTATCTGGGATTTATTCAGGAGTGAACTTCCGCCCTTGAGAATGGACCAAAGCCATGGTAAGTCTGCGAAACTCTTTAACAAGATTAACAATAGGCCTTGCTAGCGCCCTTGGCGCTGGCTGTAAAACCGAAAGGACCAGATATGTCGACAACGACGAAGAACAATTACGAGGCAGTGATCATTATGCATCCAGATGCCTCTCTTGAAGATCAAAAAGAGCTCTTCAAGAAGAACAAAAACATCATCAAAGATTTCAAAGGTGAAATGCACTCTTTGGAAACTTGGGGCAAAAGAAATTTGGCAAATCCAATTGCTAAAAGCAAAAGAGCTTATTTTTTCCACGCTCTTTTCCAAGCTGAAGCTCCAGCGATTGCAGAACTTGAAAGAACGATGCGTATCAATGACAAAGTTCTTCGTTTTGCACACACGCGTTTAGACAATCGCGTTTCTTTGGCAAAACATATGGAATCTTTTAAGCGTGGTCTTCAAGAGACTGCGAACCGCGAAAAAGAGCGTGAAGCAAAAGCTCAGGCTCGTCGCGCAGCTTTCGCTGAAAAACAGCAACAAGGTTGATTGAGGAAACATGCAGCAGAAGCCCACTCTTCAGCGCTTCGTAGCTGTGTCCATTCTCGGGGCTCTCCTCACAGTACTTTTTGTCTTTGTGGGGGCACCGATTTTAAGGGTTGTTCGAAATGTTTACGGTCGAACAATGTACTGGGGAGCCGGAGTCGTGCTTGCAGGAGCGGCTTACGGATTATCAACATCAGTTTCCTTTTTGCTGATGGCGATATGGGTCACTATAGGAGTCTATGGTGAGTTTGAAGAAAAAGGACGAGCAAGCTTCGGCAGCGCACTATTATCGGTGGGCTTTGGAAGCCTGCTTCTGTTGGGCACCAGTTACGCCAAAGAGTTCAATGACTCTTTAAAAACTTTTGCTCAACAGATGGGGAATAACATGTGGCCAGCGCAGAGCAGCCTAGAGATGATCCAAGGATTGATGCCTTCGATTTTGATTCTGGTTGTTGTTTTGAGCTTGGCGTTTGCACTCATGTTAGATCGAAAGGTAAGCGCTTTGTTGGGATTGCGATTTGAGAGAATTGCAAGCGCAATGAAGCTTTACGATTTTCGACTTTCCGACCTGATGATTTGGGTCACCATGATCAGCTTTTTGCTGAGCTTTGTTCAGCTCAAAGAAGTTGAAGCATTCAGAGTCATTTCTTTGAATGTCTTTATTATCATGATGGGACTTTATTTTCTTCAGGGGTTAGCAGTTACGGAAGTGGCACTGCTTGTCTGGAAAGTCAGTCCGATCTTTAAGTTCCTTTTTTATTTTTTGGTAGTGGGCCAGCTTTTCTTTTTATTAAGTTTTGTTGGCATCATTGATTATTGGATGGATCTTCGAGAGCGAATACGCCGCTTTAAATCGCGAACGAAGTCCTCTTAAGAATGGAGTACGTATGAAGGTTATTTTAGTAAAAGATGTCAAAGACATCGGTAAAGTTGGCGATCTTGTTAATGTTGCTGAAGGTTTCGCAAGAAACTTTTTGTTCCCTCGAAAATTGGCTTCAGAGGCCACTGAAAAAAGAGTGAAAGAGTGGGAACACCTGAAGCGCGTTGCTGACGCAAAGAAAAAGAAAGCTATTGAAGAAAGAAAAGCATTGCTGACAAAGATTAGCGGTACTTCATTGAAGTTCAAAGCTGCAGCTGGCGAGACAGACAAATTGTTTGGAACAGTCACAACAACTGAAATTTCTAAAGAGCTGACAAAGGCTGGATTTTCAGTAGATCGCAGAGATATTCATCTTGAAGAACCCATTAAAGTTTTGGGTAATCACAAGGCGTGGATCCGATTTGGTGAGGGCTTAGAAGCTCAAATTCAAGTTGTGGTAGAGAGAGCTTAGTTATTTAAAATAATAACCCCGGCGAGCATATTCGAAGGGGTTTTTGCAAAGGGGAATTCGATGAGAATTCCCCTTTTTCTTTTTAGGCAGATTGATCTTGCCCAGAGTTAAGAATGATGTCCTGAAGTAAGTCCGCAGCCATCATTCGCAAGTCCTCAATAGTCAAATGGTCGATGGTCTTCCCGGAGCGGACGACCATCTCATTGATCCTTCGGCGCGCATAGTCCTCGGGTAAGCCCGAATGTTGTACCAGCACTTCAATTAGATCTTGGCCCATAACTATCCTCCATGACAGTTATTTCAAGGACAAAACCATTCCAGCAAAGGGTTAAAACATTCTCAATAGCTAGGGTGTTTTCTACTGGAAAATGGGCCTTAGTCCTGAGTAACATGAGATATGGGTCGTCAAGCCGTTATAATCACAGGTGCAGCGGGATTTCTTGGATCTCATCTATGTGCTCGCTACTTGTCTGCAGGCTACAGCGTTCTAGGCATCGACAACTTTTCAAGCTCTAGTGAAGACTCTCTTAACCAGTTCCGCGGCGATGAGAATTTCCATTTTTTTCACCAAAACGGTTGTGATGATTGGTCACAGCTTGAAAAACTGATTGGAAGCTCAGGGTATGATATTAAGTATATCTACCACTTCGCCTCGATTGCCACTCCCATTAGATTTGAAGACAGTTTCCAAAAGATTTTTGAAGCGAATACTGTGGGCCTTCAGCGGGCTCTTGAGTTTTCTCAGCAGGTGGACGCTCGAGTTTTCTTTGCATCAAGTAGCGAAGTCTATGGTCGTGCTCAAGCTGAAAGCTTGAGGGAAGCTGAGCTCGGCACGGTGAACACTTTAGGCCCCCGCTCTATTTATGATGAATCTAAGCGAGCTGGTGAGGCGCTCTTGTGGTCTTGGAATCAGTATCATCAGACACGACACAGTATTTTTAGAATTTTTAATACTTATGGACCTGGCATGGACTCCCGCGATGGGCGTGTGATCGTTGAGTTCTTATCAAAAATAAAAGGGAGGCAGCCAATTCATATTTTTGGTGATGGAAAGCAGACTCGAAGCTTTTGCTTCATCTCGGATTTGATTCATCAAATTTTTGAATTGAGTCAGAAGGCTTTTACGGTTGTGAATGTTGGTTCTGACGAAGAGGTGACCATTGAGGAACTTGTTCATGAAATGAAAAAGGTCACAGGGTCGTCAATCAAAGTGATCAATAATCCTTCTCGCCCGGAGGACCCGCAAAAGCGCAAACCAAATCTCGAGCGCATGAGAAGTCTGTTGGGGCATCAAAACCGAAAGAGCCTTTCTGAAGGGCTAAAAATTTATTGGAGTTTTTTAAATCAAACAGGAGGGTCAAAATGATTGTACCCGTTTTAGTAGTGAATCGGACGCTAGAAAAAGCTCTCTCCAATGGTGCAGATTTTGCGGAAATTTTTATCGAAGATTCTTATTCAGGTAAGTTATCAGTTTTAAGCTCTCAACCTAAAGTCGTGACTGTGGCACGACTTCACGGAGCGGGAATTCGAGTTCATTATGGAACCGAAGAAATTTATGTGACGACTTCTGATCTGACGGAGAAAGGTCTTCTTGATGCTGCCGAAAGGGCAGCATCTGCGATCTCGCGCGCCGAGGCAAAGCTGAAGAAAATCGATCTTTCTGAAGAGCCTGTCCAGAATTACGATGCTTTTCAAATTTATGGCAAAATGCCCTGGGAAATTGATCACGCAGAGAAGCTGCGGTATCTGCTGAGCCTTGATAAACAGGCAAGAATGAAAAACTCACAAGTGACCCAGGTAGAGCCGATGATTCTTGAGAAAGTACAACGCATTCAAGTCGCCAACTCGCAGGGAATACACAAAACAGATCAGAGAACCAATTATCGAATTTTCCTCGATGTCCAGGCCCAAGATGCTGGAAAGACAGAGACCTTTGCTGTTAATCGATTCTCAACTAAGAATTCGCAATTTTACCAGGAGCTGGATCCGACAGCACTGGTGGATGAGGCTGTGAATGGGGTTAATACACTTTTGCAAGCAGACTATTCGCCTGCGGGCGAGATGCCCGTGATTATTGATAACGGATTTGGCGGAGTCATTTTTCACGAAGCTTGTGGACATGGTCTTGAAACGACGTCTGTTGCCCCTAAGGCCTCTGTCTTCACGGGGAAGCTTGGCGAGCGAGTGGGAGAAAGTTGTTTGACGGCCATCGATGATGGAACTGTAGATGGTGGTTGGGGGAGCCTCAGCATTGATGACGAAGGTAATACCACACAGAAGACAGTCTTGATTGAAAACGGGATTCTGAAATCCTATATGGTTGATCAGTTGGGAGCAAAAAAAACCGGGTATAGCATTACGGGAAGTGGACGCCGCCAGAGTTACAAGTTTGCGCCCACTTCAAGAATGAGAAACACCTTTATCGCGCCGGGCACTGATAAGCTCGAGAATATGATCTCTGATTTGGATTACGGTATCTACGCTAAAACCATGGGCGGAGGCTCTGTGAGCCCTGGAACTGGTGAGTTTAATTTTTCCGTTAAAGAAGCGTACTTAGTAGAGAACGGAAAAACTGTAAAGCCAGTTAAAGGGGCCACATTGATCGGAAAAGGGATCGAAACTCTTGGCCGAATCACAAAAGTAGCTGACAACTTAAAGCTTTCTGCTGGGACCTGCGGATCTGTGAGTGGTATGATACCCGCCGCCGTCGGACAACCAGCTATTCTTGTGTCTAAAATTCTTGTTGGAGGAAGAGTTTAATGAAATCCCTCGAGGAAACCTTTGACCACCTGAGACAAGTGGCAACCAATCACCAAGCACAAGTCGAGGTGAGCGTCCAACAACGAGAGTCACTTTCTCTTTCATTTCAACTGCAAAAGCTCAAAAAATATGGATCAGATCGCACTCAGCTGGCCACTGTGAGAGTCCTCTGTGGTGGATCGTTAGGTCAGTCCACCACAGAGGACCTCAGTGAGTCGGCCCTTCAGCAGTGCTTTGAAGACGCTTTGGCTGCCGCAAAGCTCTTAGATCAAAGAGATCTCAACAATTCTTTATCAGTTGGCTTACAAGCGCCACCCAAAATAGATCAACTTTATACAGGAGACTTTAAGAAAATCGAAATATCAGAAAAAATGAAATTAGCCCAAGAGCTCGAGTCTTTGGCGCTGGGTTATAATCAGAAAATTAGCAACGTCCCCCACTCCGGCTACTCAGAGTTTTTCTCTGAGTACACGCTCTTCTCGGCCAATGGAGAAAAAGTAACCTATGTTAGCAGTGGTGCCTCTGCTTATACGATGGCACTGGCCAAAAGCGGTGACGTTTCAAAGGATGGATATAAGTCTGTTTTCAGAAGAGACCCTCGTCAGATCAATGTAAATAAACTGGTCACAGAGTCTTGTGAATTAGCTTTGAAAATGCTGGATGCAAAGCCATTAGAAACTGGAAAATACCCTATTCTTGTGATGAATGAGGCCGCAGCAGATTTAGTATCCGTTCTGGTAAGCCACCTCTCAGCAAAAGCTGTCGATGAAAAAAATTCTCTGTTGAAAGACAAGCTAGGTGAAAAAATTGCTCCTAATTTTTTTGAAGTGATCGATGACCCTTTCAGAGCTGATTTGATGGGATGTCGACCCTTTGATGCGGAGGGAACAGGCTCTCAGAGGACAGTCCTCATTGCTGGCGGGAAGCCACAATGTTTCTTAACCAATAGATATTACTCCAAAAAAATGAGCATTCCTAACACGGGCCACGCTGTGCTTTCATCTGGTGAAATTTCAGTGTCACCGACCAATCTCATCGTGAGTCCACAGACAAATACCCGAGAAGAGCTCTTGGTAAAATATCCAAGAGTCCTCTTTCTGACTGATATTGGAGCTATTGGATCAGGTCTTAATCAAAGGACCGGGGATTTTTCTTTACCAGCTTCTGGCTTTCTTTACTCCCGCGGAGAAGCTCCAAAAGCTGTTGACCAATTTGTGATTAGTGGGAACCTTTTAGAGTTGTTTCAACAACTCGAAGGCCTTTCAAATAAGGTCAACGACGATGGAAACAGTGTTCAGTGCCCGGATCTTCTGTTTAAAGAAATCAGTGTTGCAGGGCTTTGCTAACTAGGAGTCTCTCAAGATTAAACTGGAATATTTGCTGACATTTTCTTGGATCACAGATGGTAATCGCTCGATTCCAACTTTTTTGAATTTAAACTGACGACCAAAAATATCTTCGCCGGATCTCACCTTTTGTTCAATCCATTCTATATTTAGCATTTCTTCTCTAATGTACTCAGTGTGAGAATAAGCTTTCATTTTTTTAAGGATTGCTTCGCTTCCCCCGAGAAACGAAAAATGCCACCCACCCTCTTTAATTGGGATTACTGATTTACTTCCACGAAGTGTGCGCATTGTTTCTGGATCTTTCTTGAGATCTTTCAGTTGAAACATTACCGGCCCATGCCAAGGAACGTAATCTTTGAAACGAGGATTTGGCTCAGGGTGATCTGTGACCAAGAGATTCAAATAATAATAATACAGTTCTTGATAAAAGCAGTAAATACCGGGAGCGCCTATAGCGGCCCTCACTTTTTCTGGATTTGGAATCTCATCCACATCAGAAACAATAATCCAGTCTTCTACTTGAGCCTTTGAAATTCCCCGACCTAGAAAATTTCGCTGATACCTTTCTCGGTCCCAGTTTTTGGCAGGACGCAACTTTTTCCAGTTAAACTTTGGAAAGTCGGTTGCAACGAGGTGATCAATCTTATGCAAGTAGGGCCGAAATCGAGATTTATTTTCAAGGAAATGAAGTTTTTTTTGGTCACCAGAAAAGTCTTTGTCACCCTCTACGATAACAAAACGATCAATGACTGAATCCAACAGTTTCAAACGGATCTCAAGAAGATCTAGTTCATTGTAGAAAACAAAACAGTCGTAAAGCATGAGTCAACCACAGTAGCGTGCTTTCACCAAAAGATAAAATCTAAACATTGACTGAAACTACAGAAATTTTTGATAAACGTCGAGATGTGCAAAAACAGATTTTTCCCAAGAAAAATCCCTTGCTCTTTTGAGGGAGCTTTGGGAAAGAGAATCTCTGAGTGCGGAATTTTCACTCAACTCTCTGAGGGATTCAGCCAAGGATTCCGTAGAGTTGGGTTTAACGAGTAAACAATGACCACCTGATACTTCTGCCATAGCTCCCACATCACTCGTGATGACGGGAGCACCTAAGCTCATAGCCTCAACAATTGGAAGACCAAATCCCTCATAGAGGCTTGGATAAACAAAACCCAGGCAGGATTTGATGAGGCTAGCGACTTCGGCATCCGGAAGAAAGTTCTTCCTTTCAATTCGATGAGAGAACTTGGATTGCTGAATGGCCAACTCAATAGCATCACCTCCGAAGCCTGAAGATCCTACGAGCACAAGATCCACGTCCCTATTTTTCTCACAAAAAACTTCAAAGGCCTGAACCAACCTTAGAGAATTTTTTCTATTCTCAAGAGTTCCCAAGTAAAGAAAAAAAGGACGTTCGCGATTCGAGCCATTTGCTGAAATTTCAGGGCGATGAAAACCATGAGGAATTACAAAGATTGGTTTTTTGAATCCAGGAAAATGAGTCTCAACCTCAGTTTTTACAAAATTTGATGGAACAATCACCGCAGAAATATCTGATGAAAACAGGGACTCCAAATTCTTTCGACCCTTTTCAGAAAATTTTCGGGAAGTGAAATCCTGATATAGTGTTTGAAGATCATGCACAGTGACTATGGTGTTCTTCTTTTTAAACAAAGGCACATAGACATCAGGGCAGTGAAGAAGGCCTGAAATACCCAAGCCTTCAAGGTGAGGAGTTAATTGTATAGGAAAATTCTTAAGATTTGAGCGCAATTGCGAAAGCTTTTGGATTCTTTGAATTTTGTAAGCGCCTTTAACTGAGACCTGGTGATCTGAAAGGCCTCGCGTCAGCTCAAGAATATATCGCCCCACGCCAGTGAGCTTTGTTCCCATGAGAGAACTCAGCTCTAGGGTGATTGATTTGTGAGGCGACATTAGACGCTGGCCCCGGGCGCAAAATTTTTCGGTTTACCCGGATTTGTATTGATCGGAGTTGGCTGTGGCGGAGGCAATGGATGCTGATGAATACGATCGGCATCACGAAAACGATTGAACTCAGCTTCAAACTTCAAATTCACAGTTCCTGTGGGACCATTTCTTTGCTTACCAATAATCACTTCTGCTCGCCCAGCTTTTTCGGCATCGTCCTTGTCGTAATAATCGTCTCGGTAAAGCATCATGATAACGTCTGCATCCTGCTCAATAGAGCCTGACTCACGCAGATCCGAGAGCATGGGTCTTTTTTCAGTACGACCTTCAACACCTCGGTTCAGCTGTGCCAGAGCAATAACAGGCACATCCATCTCTTTTGCAAGGGTTTTTAGTGTTTTAGAGATTTCTGAGACTTCACGTTCTCTGCTTTCAACCCTCTGCTTCAAGCTCATCAATTGAAGATAGTCGATAACGATCAGGTCAAGGCCCTCTTTTGCTTTGAGACGGCGGCAACGAGCCCTGACTTCATGAGGACTAATTCCTGAGGTCTCGTCAATAAAGAGCTTTGATTCACCAATTTCGCCGGCAACAGTGATCAGCTTGGTCCATGCAGAGTCAGGAACTTTTCCGGTTCTGACATCTTTCATATTGATGCGTGCTTCACTGGAAAGAATACGCATCATGACCGACTCTTGAGACATCTCGCACGAAAAATAGGCCACCGTTTTTTTATGCCGAAGGGCTGCGTTCTGTGCAATATTCAGAGACAACGCTGTCTTACCCATAGATGGACGAGCAGCAAGAATAATTAATTCTCCACCATGAAGGCCTGAAGTCATGCGATCCAAATCCGCGAAGCCAGTGGGAACACCAGTGACATCTGCCCGATTTCGAGACAAGGCATCAATTTTTTTCATACTGTTGGCGACAATTTCCATGGGGGATGTCAAGCCGCCAGTGTCTCTATCTTCTGAGAGCTTCAAGAATTTAGCTTCAGCTTCAGCAATGAATGAATCGACATCTGCAAAATCATTCTCAAAAGCTTTCTCAATCAAATCGGAGGAAGCTTGAATAGCTTTCCTGAGAACAGCTTTCTCTCGAACGATACTTGCATAAGCCTTGATATTAACTGCAGTGACAACAGTGTTCACCAAGCTGGCAATTTGTTCCATGCCGCCGACAGCGTCGAGTTGACCTGTCGCCTTGAGGGCTTCAGTCACGGTCACAAGATCAACAACATTGCTCTTGCGATGGAGATCGTGAATTGTTTGGAAGAGGACCTGATGAGCTGGTCGATAGAAGTCATTTGCAGACAATGAGTCCGAAATGAGATCCCAGCTTTCAGAATTAAGCATTAGATTGCCCAGAATAGCAGCT
>JAJTIC010000111.1 GCA_021300175.1 Pseudomonadota bacterium | reverse complement strand
TCCATCTTTGAGCGTGGCCCTTAAATTTGCAATCAACCAATCTCGATCGATTTTCCCGTAATTGGTTCCTGTGAAATACGAATCCCGTTCAAGGTAATCCATGCGATCGACATCGAGCTCTGAAGAGACGAGTTGGGAAAAGATCGGCCTAAAATCAATTCCTTGATCGATGAAAAAATCATCAGGACACGTGAGGGACTTATCAATCAAACAAGCAATGTGCAGGGGGGAAATCTCCTGAAAATTTTCTTTCAAAATTTCAGTTAGTCCCGAATCTGTGAGATATTTGATCGTATAGTCTTCGTGGGTGGCTCTTGACTGGGGATCCATTTCAAGACCTTTTTCACGGTGACGATAGGCATCGATTTTGAGATCCATCAATCGAGGCATGACATCTTCTGTGGTGTGAGAGAGGGGGCCGTGACCTACATCATGTAAGAGCGCACCTAAGCGGAGAACTTGGCGAAATCGGTTTTTGACAGAAGTTTTGCTAAAGGGAAATGCTCCAAAGACAGAATCAAAAACTCGTCCCGCCAAATGACAAACTCCGATGGAGTGAAGAAACCGAGTATGGGTCGCACCAGGGAAACTGATGTCGGCAAATCCCAACTGTTTAATCGCACGCAATCGTTGAAACTCTCTTGAATCAACAACAGCCGTTTCGCCATCGCTGAGCACAATACTACCGTGAACAGGATCTCTGACTTCTATGGACATGCCCCTGTTTTGGGATGGAAATTTCCTCAAATCAATGACTTAGCTTTGCGATTGCAGAGCGTCAGTTAGGGGTTGGTCCAGAAGCTATCCCTAGTGTAAAAAGATGATTGAAACCCTAGGGCTAGTGGGTATTCTGAGCTCATGAAAACACACCAAATGGAACAATATCACCAGCTCATGAAAGATCTCTTAGCTTTTGGCGATCCCAAAAGTGATCGAACAGGAACAGGAACTCTGAGCCTTTTTGGCCACCAGATGAGATTTGATCTCTCGGAAGGGTTTCCTTTAGTGACCACCAAAAAACTGCACTTGAGATCCATCATTCATGAACTCCTGTGGTTCCTCAAAGGTGAGACAAATATCAAGTATCTCAAAGATAACAAAGTGACCATTTGGGATGAGTGGGCGGATGAAAATGGAAATCTGGGTCCTGTCTATGGAAAACAATGGAGAGCTTGGCAAGCGGCGGACGGCCGTACGATTGATCAGATCTCTAACGTGATCCAAATGATCAAAACAAATCCAGACTCTCGCAGAATGCTTGTTGTGGCTTTCAATCCTGGTGATGTCGATAAAATGGCATTGCCGCCCTGTCATGCTTTCTTTCAATTTTATGTGTCTCAAGGAAAATTGAGTTGTCAGCTTTATCAAAGATCTGCGGATGTGTTTTTGGGTGTGCCTTTCAATATTGCAAGTTATGCTTTACTGACGCAGATGGTGGCGCAAGTTTGCGGTCTAAAGCCGGGCACTTTTGTTCACACTCTCGGAGATGCTCACTTGTATTCAAATCATATTGAACAGGCAAAGTTACAGCTGACACGGGAGCATTTGCCACTTCCTCAATTGAAGCTGAATCCTGAAATCAGAAACATTTTTGATTTCAAGTTCGAAGATATTGAAATTGTGGGATACGAATCTCATCCAGCGATCAAAGCAGAAGTTGCTGTCTAGATGGTTCTCTGTGCGATCGCTGCCATGGCAAAAAATCGAGTGATCGGCTCTAACAATCGTTTGCCGTGGCATTATCCCGAGGACCTTAAATTCTTCAAAGAAAAGACTAAAGGCAAAATACTGATCATGGGTCGAAAGACCTTTGAATCTTTACCCGGTGCTCTGCCCAATCGCTTTCATGTTATTGTCACGAGAGATTCCAGCTACCATCCTGCGGACTCTCTGAAAATCAGTCCCGATCAATTTTGCGTGGTGAACTCTCTTGAGGCCGCTTTGGATTTGGCTTCTCAGAGAGCAAAAACAGACGAAGAAGTTTTTATTGCTGGGGGATCTGAAATTTATCTTCAGTCTTTGTCACTGATTGAAAAACTGTATCTGACAGTGATTCAGAAAGATTTCACTGGTGATAGTTATTTTCCAGAGTTCGCGGGTCAAAAACTGCAACTAGCTCAGGCAGAGCTTCGTGGAGACTTAGAATTTCAAACCTGGGAAAGAGTTTAATTGTTTTTATCTTCAATCAACTTGCCGTTGAATTTTTGGGAAATTGCTTCAGCAAATTTTTCCGCTATTTTGGATTGCTGGTTCTTGCGGCAGTTCTGGTTCCGGCGTATCAGCAGTGTGGTGATACAAGTCTGGTCGCAATGAACATGGCAACATTCCAGTCCAAAGGATTTCCGTTAGGAATGAATGCTCCGACAGTTTAAATGTGCCTTGCTGTGATCAAGCAGCAAGGCCATGCAAATGGTGTCGCATCTTTGTTCAGAGGCAACGGTACCTAAGCTCGTAGCGGCCGACGGGGAGATTCTTTTGGAAGAGGATTTTGAGGCCCTGGACTTCGTAGGGTTCCGTGTAGTTGGCTCCGTTGTACAGAATTACAATCGAAGAGTTATTAGGTCCAATTGGTGCACAATCGAGATCCATAGTTCGCACCATTTGGCGAACAGAATCACCAATGCCTCGAAGCTGTGATCCATAATCTGTAGCACACACAGAGCCAACAATAGATCCACCAACAGTTCCCAATCCGGTCAGGCGAGAAAGTTGCTGATAGCGCACACCGTAGGCAGCCCCTTCCGTATTTCTGCAGGCCGTATCCCCAGGAATAGTGATTATAGAATGGAACGAAAATTTTTTCCCAGGCCAAGTTGAGTCAACAAAATTCACAAGATTTTGTGGATCATTCTTCGGCCCACTTGCAGATTCATCTTCATCCGAAATCACAACTGCAGCAAACCCTGCTTCATTCCGGAAGAAATTTTTGTGAGGAGCTCCGCTCGAAGCTACAAATCTTTCGATGGCTCTATAGGTCGCATAGATCCCTTGTTCGGAAGAGTTTCCAGTTTCGCTTCTTTGCAAAGTATTTCCAATAATTCTCTGCGCATCGTTGATGGGCATCCGATTATCAATAACAAACGTGTTATTGAGTCCTGTCATGGGCACAAGATTTCCATCCCCAAGCTTCTTATCTACAGGATCTGTTGTTGTGATCCCAATTCTATAGTCAAGACTTGTTATCTGTTGCATGAACGAGGACATTCTCTGGGCCATGCTTTTCTGTTCAAATTGCATCGAGCCTGAGTTATCAATGATAAAAAGAATATCGACCTTGTTACTCGACTGGATGTCCACCAGCTGTTGAATATCTCTATATTTTGGAAGCACATCGAAAGTGATATTCGCAGAGCTTGCAGAGTCTAAACGATCTGAAGTCTCTACGTTCAGACGATAACTTCCGGTTGTCAAAGCGCCGAGATTAATGCGCGAGTTACCAGAGGAGTCTAAAGTGCAACTCACGCTGGCGCCATTCAGTAAACATCGATGAGCTTTGACACCCACTCCGCTATCCCTGATCGAAAGGTTGGCAAAGTGAAGATCACCGTCCCGATAAGTGTTGCCTCCATCTGCTGAGAGCAGGATTGTTGGAGCTAGAGAGTCGTGCAAAATGTAAGCGTGAACGCATTGTGATGGAACTCCGTCGTAGTCTTTATACTGAACGCTCACGACTGCACTTTGATTTTCAACGGATAAATTCCAACTTTTTGTCGTCGAAAAGTTTTCCCAATTGCCACAGCGACAATCAGCATCGTTCGAAATTTTCATTGCGCTGGGTTCATCGAATCCCAAACTCAATTGCACAGTCTTCGATTTAGTTGCCGCCGCGCCATTGTTGATAGTGAAAGTTCCAGCAGGGCGTTGTCCAGGAACTGGAGTACAACCACCAGGGCTTGTTGTTGTCGTCGTCACTGGCGAAGTGGTGGTCGTGACCGGAGCTGTTGTCGTGGTGACCGGTACCGTTGTCGTCGTCACTGGCGAAGTGGTGGTCGTGACCGGCAAAGTCGTCGTAGTTACAGGAAGAGTTGTTGTTGTGGAACCGCCAGGCAACGTCGTGGTGACCGGTACCGTGGTTGTGGTGACCGATACCGTGGTTGTGGTGGACTGATTGTTATTCGTGTCGTTGGGAGGAAGAAGTTCACGAGGTTCTTTTTTCTCAGCTCCGCACGCGGTAAGGGCTAACGCCAGTATTAGAACGTAGGTTCTTGTGGTTAAGAGCTTTTTCATGCACAACCTCATTTTCCAGATTTTCTAAACATTCCTTATAGTTATCGATCTTTTTAAGATTTGAATAAATCCAGCTTAAGTCTAGAAACTGTAGCTCCTCTATATATATAAAGACTGAAGAGTAAAAAGAGCAGTTCCCCAAGGCTTAAGACCAGTTTTTCTAAAAATGAGATCGTCTCACTTTAGGAAATAGAAAGTGCTCCGATCAGTGTAATAAGCAAGTTACCCATTGAACCAATCGGTTCACCAAGTATCACGGATTGATGCTTGTGATTCTTCACGGAGGAGGACTTATGGGTTTGAGAATTAATACGAACACAGCTTCACTGAACTCACAAAGAGTTTTGTGGA
>JAJTIC010000103.1 GCA_021300175.1 Pseudomonadota bacterium | reverse complement strand
TGTTCTTAACTTCGCTCTTATGGAGGAGTCGATTGAGCCCACTGATCTTTGTTAGCAGTGGCTCTGCGGAAAAACTGGTCGGCTCTCCACCAATTGGAACCAAATTCACCAGCTACCGAAAAAACTTTTTTACCTTTTTCAAACTGATTTTCTGAGCCTTGGAATTTTTCAACGATCCTTGTGAAATCCAGAGGAACATCTTTAGCGGTCATGCCAAGAATTTCAGGATCAATATAATGAGTTGGATTTCCAACTTTATTGGGCTCGCTGCCGAGTGATTTCCAATAAATATCTGGGATGTTACACAAATGTCCCATGATGTGAGGTCTCTTCGAGAGAAATTCTTTCAGCTCTTTCTCTTGCACCAAAGCAGTGGCGGCTTGGCAAACCGTGTGATGGCCTTTGCCACCCCAAGCCCAAGCTCTGCTTTGAAAGGCAAGAACAGCGCCGACAAGCACGAGGCTCAGGACGATTTTCAATTTTGTTTGATTAGAAATTTTCATCATGCACTCCTTATTGATCATTATTTTGATTCTTCGAGGGGTTTGCCAATAGCTGCTGGTGCCCGAGAGCGTCCAAAAAATCCAGCCAGAGCTACGACGGTTACAAGGTAAGGTAATATCTGAATGAACTGGACGGGAAGCCCCGAGCCTTGAAGCTGAACCTGAAGTGAGTCGATAAAGGCAAAGAACAAACAAGCCGCAATGGTGGGGCCTGGCTTCCACTTCCCAAAGATCAGAGCTGCCAGCGCGATAAATCCTCGACCAGCTGTCATATTCGGTGAATACGCAGATGCCAGAAATAAAGAAAGACTCGCTCCACCAAAGCCCGCCAATAGACCGCAGGTCATCAATGAATAGAGCCGAATCTTTAGCACTGACTTTCCAAGCGAGCTCAGGATGGTGGGATTTTCTCCGGCGAACTGAACATACAGGGAAGACTTTGTTTTTGCAAACCACCACAAAAGAAGAGGGATGAGCGCAAACAACAAAAACATCGGCTCTGAAGTGAAGCGTGACTCAGCAGGCAGCGAAGGTGTTGAGCCTGTCGAATCGAAGAAAACTTTAGTCACAAATGGAGCTAGGCCCATCGCCAAAATATTGAGCCCTGTTCCAAGCACGATCTGGTCCATGCGAAGCTTTAAAGAGAAAACGGCAAACACTAAAGTCACAAAAACTCCAGCAAGGCCTCCGCAAATAAAACCTAAATAAGGATTCCCCGTTTTGAGAGCAATCACTGCGCCCGTCAAAGCCCCCATAAGCATTTGACCTTCGAGGGAAATTTGAACTGTTCCCGAGCGTTCGCTAAAAAAGCCACCCAAAGCTGCAAAGATCAAAGGTGTTGCACTTCGCAAAGTAGCCAAGACCAGTGAGATCAATTCATCGAGCCAAGGAAGTCCTGTCATTTTGACCTCCATTTTTGGATGAGCTTTTTAAAATCAATAAAGTAAAAAGCAGTCACAGACAGAATTACAATACCTTGGATAATGCGAGCAAAGTCACGAGTGATGAGCTCTGTTTCAAAATCCAAATCAGCAGCCCCTTTTTGAAGAGCTCCAAAGAGGAATGCAGAAATCAAAATTCCTAGAGGATGATTGCGTGCCATCAATGCCACAGCAATTCCAACAAACCCATAATCTGCAGAAAAGCCAATCCGATACTTTCCAGCAGAGCCTGTGATTTCATTCAAAGCTACAAATCCAGCGAGGGCCCCAGCAAAACCCATAGCTAACATCTGAACTTTGCGACTGTCGATTCCAGAGAATCGAGCACTCGCTGCATTCAAGCCTGCGGCTCTGAGTTTATAGCCAGCTGTTGTTTTTGAAAGAAAGAAATACACAAGAACAGCAATGCCTATTGCAATCCAAAGAGTATAGTTCACCGGTGCGCCTTCAAAAAATTGTTGAGTAAGGTCCCGTTCTGGGCTGAAAAAACCAGGACTGACCGGCGATGTTTCTGGGTTCTGAGAGTTCGGATTTTTCAAAACATTCAGGGTGAGATAGCTCGCAACCCCGGCAGCAATAAAATTCATCATCATCGTGACAATGACTTCGTGGCTTCCGCGATAAGCTTTGAGCAACCCCGGAACAAGGCCATAGAGAAATCCAAATCCCGTCGACGCCATGAAAGCGAGGGGTAATGCAAGGCCCATAGGTAGCTGTGAAAAAGTCATTCCTACCCAGGCAGTGAGGATCGCTGCAAAATGAAGTTGGCCCTCAGCTCCGATATTGAACAAGCCTGCTTTGAAGGCAACTGCTACACTGAGGCCAGTAAAAGCTAAGTTCGTTGCATAGAAAAGTGTGAGGCCCAAATCATACTTCGAACCAAAAGCAGATCGGTAAAGAACTTCCAACACAAAAAGGGGGCTTTCCCCAATCCATAGCACCAGCAAGAGGCTTAGAAAAATTCCGAAAAGGAATCCAAGAACTGACTTCATGGGGTGCCTCTCAGCATGACTTGACCAATTCTTTGCTCATCAAATTCCTGGCGCTGAAACTCAGAGACAAATTGTCCATCTTTAAGAACCAAGATTCTATCAGAAACTTTTATCAGCTCTTCAAGTTCACTCGAGACAAGAAGAACAGCATTTTTACGATTTTTATAATTAAGGAGGGATCGATGAATCAAATCAATGGCTCCAATATCAACGCCACGTGTGGGCTGAGACGCGATAAGTACTCGAGGCTTTTTCGACAGTTCACGTCCCACCACAAACTTCTGTTGATTTCCACCCGAAAGACTTTGAAACGGAAGAAGAGGGTTTCCTAAAGGACGGACATCAAAGTTTTGCATCATTTCAAGTGTCTGGTGATTTAAATGACTCTGCTCAATGATGCCAAATTTTGAAAATTTTCTTTCTTGGCCAAAAAGAAAGTTTTCGAGCAAGTTCATTTCGAGGATACAGCTTTGATGGTGGCGGTCCTCGCCGACAAATCCAAGACCACGATCGAGCAATTCAGATGTTGTCAGTTGTCCAGCCTGCCCTTTGAGAAGCTCATACTGCTGGGGTTCGCAGCCGCAATCCTGAGGCATTAACAAAGCTTTGAGCAGATCAGATTGCCCGTGTCCTTCGATACCCGCAATGCCAACGATTTCATTTTCATGAAGTTGAAAATGGATGTTCTTTAGCTTTCCAAAACTCAGATCTGTCACAGTCAGTAAAGGCGCTCCCGCAGCTTGAGGGATATTGTTCAGGGGAGGAACTTGGTGTCCCACCATGAGCTCAGACAGAGTTTCACAAGTTTGTTCTGTCGCTGGATATTGTCCAACCACTTCTCCGCGGCGAAAAACCACAATTTGATCTGAGACTTTGAGAACCTCTCGCAATTTATGGGTGATCAAAATTATCGTGTAGCCTTGCTTTTTAAGATCCAGCAATCGATCTAAGAAAAGCGCAGTTTCTTGAGGAGAAAGAACAGCTGTTGGCTCATCCAAAATGATAATTTTAGCGTTTGCTGACAAAGCTTTAAGAATTTCAATTCTCTGATGAACACCGATGGGGAGGTCCTCGACGGGGGAAAGCCAGTCCACAGGCATTTGATGTTTTTCCGAAAGGGACTGCAATTCTTTGAGAATCAAAGCTCGATCAATTTTTTGAAAGCTTCGAAGATCATTTTTTTGGAGGATCATGTGGTCTAATGCCGTCATGGCTGGCGCTAGCATAAAATGCTGATGAACCATTCCGATGCCTAATTGTCCTGCGGCTTCGGGGGAGGAAATCTTGATGGATTGACCTTGAAAAAAAATTTCTCCTGAATCTGGCTGATACATTCCGAAAAGAATTTTCGCAGCTGTAGACTTGCCGGCTCCGTTTTCCCCGATCAGGGAAATAAGTTGGCCTTCTTGGACAGAGAACGAAACGTCTTTCGCTGCCTGAACGGCTCCGAAGGATTTATTGACTTTTTGGAGCCGCAGGATTTCTTTCACGCCGAAGGTTTATCTCTTAACTTTATAAAAATCACTGACTTTGATCTTTCCTGACGAAATCTGAATCTTAACATCATCAGCGCGTTTTTTCATTTCAGGTGTCATGAGGTTTTTGTTAAAACTATCTAAAGCGTAGTCCACCCCTGAATTTTTAAGTCCGAATCTGAAAGTGCCTCCAGAAAACTTGTTCTGATGAACTTCTTTGATGGTTTCATAGACGGCCACATCGACCCGCTTCATCATGGAAGTCAGGATGAAACCTGGCTTCATCCAATTTTGGTTGGAATCAACACCGATCGCGAGTTTCTTTTTTTCCTCGGCAGCATCAAAAACTCCGGTTCCGGAGGCTCCTGCGGCCACAAAAACAACATCCACTCCTTTTGCGAACTGTGACAAAGCCAGCTCTTTGGCTTTCGCAGGATTATTCCAAGCTTCACCAGTCACACCAATGTAGTTTGATTCTAAACTGCCTTTGGGGTTTTGAAATTTGATCCCTTCACGAAATCCAAGTTCAAATCGGCGAATCAGGGGAATGTCCATGCCACCGATAAATCCTACTTTCCCTGACTTTGAAGCCATCGCTGCCAGCACTCCCACCACAAAAGAGCCTTCATGCTCTTCAAAAAGGAGGTTTTTCACATTGGGTTGTTTTGCTTCTCCATCAATGAGAGCGAACTTTGTTTGAGGAAACTGAGCTGCGATTTTATTGACAGCTTCCGCTTGCGCGAAGCCAACTCCAATCACCAAATCGAAACCTCGCTTAGCGAAAGAGCGATGCAAACTCTCAAGAGCGTTAGAATCCATGGCTTCCACGTACTTGAGTTCAATGCCGAGTTCTTTCTGAGCTTTCATCGCACCCTCATAGGCCGCGGAATTGAAGGACTTATCGTCTTTACCCCCCTTATCGAGGACCAAACCAATTTTGTTTGACGCTTGACAGAGAGAGAAAAAGAGAAGAGCTGCGAAAAAAACACTCAACTTATTGAATTTACACATAAAGTTGCCTCATTTTTAAAATTTTGTGAGCTAATCTAAATTTGTCAGGGATCAAGGTCAAGTCAGTAAAAATTCAATTAATTCATGTATTTAACTAGACAAACAAAATCCATCTATAAAAGCGATATCGGTCTATCATATAATCTAGTTTGTTTAGTTCAAATTTTGAGCTAGGATAAGTTTATCAAAGCTTAAACTTTGTAATTTGGAGGTGTGAAATGGCAATGTCGATCTACGGTGAAACTGCAAATAATAGTTTTTTGACAAATTTAACTCCCAGCGCAGCTCAACAATCAGCTCAGGCGTGGGATGCGCCGGTTGAGGTTCTTCATCTCAAAGAAAATGAGTTTATTTTCAAAGAGGGGGAAATGCCTCGTGGTCTTTACTTTTTGAAGTCAGGGGCTGTTAAATCAGTGGTGAATCGATCATTGACTCGCGGGAGAATCGCTTCTCCGGAGTACATTAACAAAGTGGTCGCTCCCGGTGAATTCTTTGGATACAAAGCTCTGATCAAAGGGACTAACTATCAGTTTTTCGCAAAAACTTTAAGACCCTCTGAGATCCATGTGTTTTCAAAAGAGAGTTTTCATCAAATCATGAATGGTCCTAATTCAGTGATGAAAATGGTTCTCTTGCAAATGATTCGTGATCTCGAGAACAACGAAAGCGTGGGACAGCTGCACTATTTGGCTTCTGTTCAAGAGCGCATCGCTTATCAAATTCTCTTGTTGGCTGATAAATTTGGCACTCAGACAGCTCAAGGGCTTTCTTTGAATTTGCGATTGACCAGAAATGAATTGGCTCAATTAGCGGGGACGATCAATGAGTCTTTGTCTCGTCATCTGACAGAGTTCAAAAACGAAGGCATTATTGATCTGAATGGAAAAGAAATTATCGTGAAGAACCGTCAAGGTTTGATGGCTCGTTCAGGAAACTTCACTTAAAGCGCAAACTTTATAGATCGTTGAATAAGCCCATCTCGAGAGATGGGCTTATGCTTTCTACCACGGCAGTTGAAAAAGCTTTCCTGTGTTATTTAGAGGCTGTGAGCAGAGACCGGCCTCAGCAGGGCGCTGGAAAACTTCAACCCAGGTATTAGGAAGGCCTGCCGTTGCTGAGCGAGAAAACAATTTTCCGCCTTCGGGCGTCCACACAAACATATCATTGAGTGCAGCCCTCTGCAGGTGCGGATTCAGGCCGAGAGGATCATAAGCGGACATCAAACGTGCGCCGCGATTGGTTTGAACGAAAACAATTCCACGATTGACCAGTTGCTGAAGGTGCTGTGGAAGCTGGGGAAAATTCACTTCATAAAAACAACCAGGGCCTGTCGGCAAGAAGCCTAAGAGCTGCAACGGAAGTCCCGCACGACCCCAAGTGTTCAGAGAAGTCTGTGCAACAAAATCTCGAGTTCCTGCCTGAGGATAAACACTCTTAAAGAGCACAGCTCCTGCGGCCACAATCAATGTTGAATTGAAAGAATCTCGAGTCCATCGTCCATCGGTATACTCAAACTGAGATCGCGTGAGAAGTTCAGGCTTTCCATAAACGAGTTGATCTGCGGGAAATGAGTCTACGACATCCACAGTTGCTACCGAACGAAGATTTCGAGCGGCCGATTGAGCAGAAACCACCCAAATTGCTGAAGATGAAATTGTCCTCTCCAGAGCTTCGGTGAGTTGCGGGTGAGCTGCAGGAAAGTTTTGGCTCAGAATTACCACGTCAGGCTTGAGCTGAGAAATCTGTGCCAGAGAAGAAAGCAGGGTTGCTTCACTGTCTGCTGGAAGAAAAATCAACTCCGGCAAAAAGTAAGAGACTTGCCCTTCATTGGTCACAAGGTCAGTGAGAACTCTTTCGAAGATTTGAGAGTAAGAACTTTCAAGAGCGACAACACGAAGCTTTTTCTGAAGCTTAGCTGTGTAGAAAGCTTCGAAATTACTTTGAGATTTAATCACTTCAAAGTTGGCCAGGATCGATGGTGTGTACTTTTGTGCAAAAGCCATCTGAGTGACAATGGTGAGTGCAAACGCAATGAAACTCCTCATAAAACCCCCTCTGTACTTTTGTTCATTCCATCAGATGTTCCGGGATGCAAACAAAACAGGCACATTGACGCAAGAAACAATCTGTGAAAAAACCTGAGCCATGTCAGAGTATTCGTTTCAGCCTGTGGGTTCTATCGAATCCTGTTATCTTGATCGTTTCGGAACGCCTCGGCAGCCAGGACTGGCGAAACACGCGTGGGCAAAAATCAAAATGAATCCTGAGTGGCAGCCTGAAATTTCTTTACAGGGGCTCGAGGCCTTCTCTCATCTTTGGGTGATTTTTGTTTTTCACCAAAACACCAATTCTCGCTTTCATGCAAAAATTCATCCCCCCAGAATGGGGGGAGATTCTATTGGAGCTTTCGCCACTCGAAGCCCTCATCGTCCAAATCCCGTGGGCCTTTCTTTGGTAAAAATTGAAAAAGTCGGAGCAGACTTTATCGAAGTCTCTGGGGGTGATTTTGTGACGGGCACCCCAGTGTTGGACATCAAGCCCTATCTTCCCGAGATTGAATCTGTGCCTCATGCGGTGCAAGGTTGGACTCAAAAAGTGAGTGGAGTTTCTATTGCGATTCAATGGACCGATGAAGCTTTAAAATCCTTGTCCCTGTGGCAGGCCAAAGTTTCGGGGCGTGAGTCTTTGAAAGCTCTGATCGAAGAGACCATTGCTTTGGATCCGCGTCCGCAAATATACAAAGGTTACGAAGGGCAAGAATCTCCTTATCGGGAAAGGCATGCGATTCGCTTTTTTGAAGGAGATGTGCACTTTCGGTTTCTCGAGCCCACCAAAGTTGAAATTTTTAATATACTCAGCTTGAATAACGAATTTTAAAATCTGCATAACATATTGAAAACACGAAATTTTTACGGATTCCCGTTTTTTGTTGTTGAATTTTAAGGGAGCTCTCGCTACTCCTTGCTCCACAAACCTAGAGGGGGTCCTATGGAAATCACAGTGGAAAGAAGCAGTCTCAGCGAGCGTCAGTCTAAAACTTTGAGACAAGTTCCCACATTGTCGTTGAACTCTTACACCGAAGGCTCCTCTGCGGATCAACTCAAGTTCATTGAACAGCTGTTTACTGGAATTAAAGATTATGGCTTCATTATTTTGAAAGACCATAACGTCGATCAAAAACTACTCGATTATGGTTATGAACTTCTTCAGCAGTTTTACTCTCTGCCGGTAGAAACCAAACTCAAATATTCAGGTGTTCATGGAGGTCAGCGCGGCTACACTCCTTTTGGAAAAGAGCATGCTAAAGATTCTCCAGTGATGGATTTGAAGGAATTCTGGCACGTGGGACGTGAAGTTCCTGAATCTCACAAATTTGCAAAGTTTTATCCTCAAAATGTTTGGCCCACAGAATTGCCTGAATTCCAAACCGTGTTTGCTCGTCTTTATGCAGATCTCGATGAGGCTGGTAAAATCATGCTCCGTGCCCTAACAGCACCCTTGGAAGTGGACATTGAATATTTTGATCGCATGACGGAAGCTGGAAACTCCATCTTGCGTTTGTTGCATTATCCTCCGATTCCCGCGGGAACTGATCCTCGTTGTTTGCGAGCGGCTCCCCATGAGGACATCAACTTGATCACGATTCTCCCTGCGGCCACTGCTTCTGGTTTGCAATTGAAGGATCGTGACGGAACTTGGTTGGATGTGGATGCGGCTCCGGGAACCCTGATTGTTGATGCGGGGGATATGTTGGCTCGTGCAAGTAATGATGTGATTCCGTCGACCACTCACCAAGTGGTCAATTCGCCAGAATCTGGATCATCAAGCCGTTATTCAATGCCATTTTTTATGCATCCAAATCCAGAGGCGATTTTGTCGTGTATTCCGTCCTGCAAAGGAGCTGGGGCGAAATATGCGGACATCTCTGCTCATGATTTCTTAATGCAACGATTAAGAGAAATCGGACTTTTGAAGTAATCTTTGAACACAGTCTTGTGATGCCCCACCGATCGTGCGAAGATTGGTGGGCGTGGCCATCAAAAAGCAAAATAAAACTCTTCTGATTTTCATTACGGTCGTTCTGGCTATACTTGGCTATGTCTTGCTTAAAGAAGGAAAAATTAGAAATCCATTGAGCATTGCAGGCTCTGCAGAATCACCTGCCGTTGAGGTGACTGAGCAGGATCCGAGTCAATTTGGTGAAGTGCTCAATCCCAACCAGCAAAGAGACGCCAGCCGTGAAGATCGCATCGCTTTTGCTCAGATCATTTCAGACATGAGTGAATGTATGGAGATTCCCGCAGCAGATGCAAATGGGGATGATCCCATCGTTCTTGAAACTTTGCTCACTAAGTTTCAGTCAGAACTTGGCTCACCTTCCGAGCAGTCAGATCGCTGGATGAACTGGCACCTTCGCACTCCTGAAGGAAAAGAACGTCGTTTAAGAGTGGAAGTGACCGAGTCTGATGACGGCAAAATAGGCCGAGAGCTCCATTATTATGCAGTTGATCGCAATGGGAATCCTGTTCCCCTCGAAATACCACAAGATAAAATGACGAATCCCACAGATACTGTGATCAACGACATGCTTAAAGAAGGTGAAGTGTTCTTTAAAGAGCGTGCGGCTTACGCTCAGTACCCAAATGGAGAAAGAATCGAGTACCTTGAAAAAGACGGAATTTTATCAGAGATTGAATTTATCAAAGGCGATCGCTTCTATCGTTGTGCGAATTTAAAAGCTCGTGAAAATTGCCAGTGCATTCAATAATTGGATGCTCTCCAAAGAGCTAGGACTGCAGTCTTGCGAGAGCTTCTTGTAAAGAGACAAGCTGTGAATTGGATTGATCCAGCAACAAGCGATCTGCTTCCACCACATCTTCAGCTGCATTTTTAACAAAGTTCTCATTGCTTAGTCTTCCGGTCAATTGAGCAATGTCTTTGTTGAGTTTCTCAAGCTGCTTTTGGATACGCTTGATTTCCTCCTCAATGTCCACAAGTCCCTCGAGGGGTATGACCACTTTTACACCTGAGTTTTGAACAGCCACCGGCGCAACTGCGCATTTTGCAAGGCTTCCTATCTCTCCGATATCCAGGTTTTCAACTCGGCCAAGAGTGAGAATCGCATTTTTATTATTGCCAAGGATTTTCTGAACCTGGCCATCACTCGGGGCCAAGCGAACATTCACTTTGATGGCTGGACTGATTCGATTTTCACCGCGGATCGTTCGTATCGCAGAGATGACTTCTTTCACAATATCAATTTCGAGAGCAGCTGTCTCACTGCCGAGAGTGAGGAACTCACGGTCATTCCGAATATTCGGGTACTGATCGATGATACAAGCCTTAGCTCTGAGAGGAAGCTTTTGGTACAGCTCTTCAGTGATGAAGGGAATCATCGGATGCAAAAGTCTCATGATTCGATTCAACACATGGGCAAGCACTAATTGAGTGGCCTCGCGCTCGGGGGACTTGGGGCCATTGATGATGGGTTTGATGAATTCCAAATACCAGTCACAGAATTCATACCATGTGAAAGAATACATAGCAGCTGCGGCATCTGAAAAACGATCGTGCTCCATGGTTTCTTCCACCGTTTTTTCAACATAAGAAAGCTTAGTGATAATCCACTGATCAAAAATCGAAAGGTTCGCTTTGTTGGGAAGCGCCTTCAGCCCCTCTGCGGGAACTTTGAAATCATTGAGGGCTCCCAATGAATATCTCGTCGCATTCCAGATCTTATTCATGAAATTGCGATAACCTTCCACGCGCTGTTCACTGAATTTAAAATCTTTTCCTGAATGCAAGTGAGCCAGGAATGAAAAGCGCAAAGCATCAGCACCATGCTTATCAATCATTTCGATAGGGTCCACTGCCTGTGGACTTGGACATTTTGCGACCTTGGGAATCGCGAACTAATCCATGCAAGACCACTTGGCGGAAAGGAACATCCCGTTTGAATTCCAGCCCCATCATAATCATTCGAGCGACCCAAAAAAAGATGATGTCATGGCCGGTGACAAGAACATTCGTTGGATAAAATGTTTTTTGGGTTTCAGTATCTTTGGGCCAGCCCATGGTGCTAAAAGGCCAAAGTGCAGAACTGAACCAAGTGTCCAGAACATCTTCATCCTGTTTCAAGTTCTTACTTTTACAATGCTGACATTCAGTAGGCTCTGTTTCAGCAACCGTGACTTCACTGCAGTCTGTGCAATACCAAGCGGGGATTCGATGTCCCCACCAGAGCTGGCGGGAGATGCACCAATCTTCAATGATGTTCATCCAGTGAAGGTAAACTTTGGTCCACGACTCTGGCTCAAAGCGAATGGTGCCTGATTCCACAACCCGCTTTGCAGGGGTTGCCAAATGCTCTGTTTTAACAAACCACTGCTCAGAGAGAAAAGGCTCAACTACGGCTCCAGAGCGTGAGCAATGTCCGACATTCAGCTGATGAGGCTCTTCTTTTTCAAAAAGTTCCTGAGCTTTCAGGTCCTCGAGGACTCGTTTACGTGCTTCTTGAACACTCAAGCCTTTGTAAGGACCTGCATTTTCATTCAGGCGGCATTGTTTTGTTAAAATATTGATGAAAGGGAGGTTGTGAGTCTTTCCAATTTTGTAGTCATTGAAATCATGGGCCGGAGTGATCTTAACAACCCCTGATCCAAAAGCTTTATCCACATAGTTGTCCGCAATGATCGGAACGGGTCTCTTCAAAAGTGGTAGAATGACTTTTTGTCCGATCAGATGTTTGTAGCGGTCATCCTCGGGATTCACACAAACAGCAGTGTCTCCAAGAAGTGTTTCTGGCCGAGTGGTCGCCACAATCAAATGACCTTTTCCGTTTTCCAAAGGATAGCGAATATGCCAAAGAGAGCCTTTCACTTGTTTGTATTCAACTTCAAGGTCTGAAATAGCCGTCTCTAAGGGGCCTGACCAGTTCACCAGCTTTTGGCCACGATAAATCCAATTCTTTTTATACAAGCTCACGAAGACTTTTCGAACGGCTTGAGAAACACCTTCATCTAAAGTGAAAGTTGCACGTTCCCAATCACAGCTGTCCCCGAGGCGGCGCATTTGCGAGTAGATTCTGTTGCCATACTGGTTTTTCCATTCCCAAACTCTTTCGAGAAATTTTTCTCGACCAAGCTCTTGGCGTGTGAGTCCTTCTTTTTTAAGTTCCCGCTCCACCACAGATTGAGTGGCAATGCCTGCGTGATCAGTTCCAGGGAGCCACAAAGCATTGAATCCATTCATCCGTTTGTAGCGAATTAAAGTATCTTGAATAGAGTGGTCGATGGCGTGACCTAAATGAAGAAAGCCCGTCACATTCGGCGGCGGAAGAATAATTGAATAAGGTGGCTTCGTTGACTGGTCTTGTGCTCTGAAATAACCAGCTTCTTCCCATTGTTGATAAACACGGCCTTCGACATCTTGCGGGTTGTAACGATCGGATAGTTCCATAGGCAGGAGACTAACCAAAAATGGTCAGTCGCTCAAGCTATCACATTGCATTAGTTCCGTGGGCGTTTGCGCAGACTGCGCAGCTCAATTTGCATCTCAGTTTGGTCGAGTTGTTCTTGTAATGAGGGGCCTGGAGCTGTCTTGCCGGGGGCCTTTGCAGGTGGCTTGGGTTTTGGCAAGACAAATAGACTTTGGTCGACGCCATCATCCGCTTCTTCTTGAAATTTTTCTGTGTCAGGGGTGGTTGGGCGCTTGGGTCTTGGAGTAGAAAACATTTTAGGTCCTGGAAACCGATAGTTAAGAACTCCAAAAACATTCCAGCCAGCTGCTGTGGTTTTTCCTGTGATGGTTGTACCACCACCAATTTGGAGACCCCATTTCCCACCAGCGTCTGCTCGGTACCAGACGCGTGTTTCTAAAAGTTCTGGATTGATCGCATTAAACTTTCGAGAAAGACCACTTAAATTATAGGCGGGCTGACGATCTGCCGGAGTGTCTGTTTTGGCATCGTCATAGAGTGTGGTGTGGCCTGTGAGATCAGCGCCGATGGCAAAGTGGGGATGATTGTATTCAGAGCCCACACCAAAAAGACCAAGTCCCGAAAGTCCCTCACTGCGATGCTTGTAACCCAAAAAGCCAAAGTGCACAAAGGGACCCGTTGCCAAGCGACCCACCAAGCGTCCCATGAATTCACTGGCGCCTTCCGAGTTGAGCACTTTATTCTCGTTCAGATTTGTTTTTTCGAGGGGAGTCAGAAAATAAAATTCGGGCATGAGCTCCCACTTCTGCTTTTCAAACATCAGCCAGTCAGTTCCAAAAGTCGCTGAAGTAAAACTCGAATTGGTTCTTTTGGTGGTGGGATCTTGAGATTGTGAATAGGCAACTTGAGTTTTCAAATAAGCGGCCCAACGTTCGCTCAAGCTATAACGAGCTCCAAAATCCGTGGTGAACACAGAAAAGGAATAGCCGGCGGGAAGCCGCTCAAAAGAACCCCCACTTTTGGTGTAATTGGCATCAGAAGCAAAGTATTGAGAGGATAACTCGAGGTCAATGACACCTGTTGAATACCCGCGGTACTCGTCCCATGCCATTGCCACAGAGGCTAGAGTGAGAATAAGAGAGACAAATAAGCTTTTCATGATTATTTATTATGAACATCGAACATGAAGGACGCAATGAAAGCTGAACAAGACCAACGAAAGTCGCAACTGGCGGTCATCTTTATGACTGTTTTTCTTTTTTTGGCGGGCTTTGGAATCGTCATTCCGATTATTCCACTTTTGGGCAAAGAATTTGGCGGAACAGCTTTTCAAATTGGAGCTCTGACCGCGTCTTATTCACTGATGCAGTTCCTCTTTGCCCCTTTTTGGGGAAAGTGGAGTGACCGTGTCGGTCGCCGACCAATTCTACTTTTGTGTTTAGTGGGAGAGGCTCTTGCTTATGTGGTATTTGCTTTGGCCCGTTCCTATGAATCTCTCATGGTGGCAAGACTTTTAGCCGGCTTCTTTGGAGCTTCGATTTCCACGGCTTCGGCTTACATTTCAGATATTACTCCGCCACAAGAGAGATCCAAAGGCATGGCCTTAATTGGGGCCGCTTTTGGTTTGGGATTTTTGGTGGGTCCACTGCTCGGTGGGGCACTGAATTTGTGGGGAAAATCGATTTGGGAGGTGCCTTTTGCTGGAACTACATTTACTGGCTTTTGGGTGGCTGCCATCTGTTTAGCAAACTTTATTTTTGCTTTGAAGTTTTTGAAGGAGTCATTGCCCCTCGAAAAACGGAAGCAAGCGCCCCATGTTCGTCCCAACCGATTCGCTGTGCTCCTCGGAAATGTCAAAAAGCCTGTGATCGGAAAACTGATCTTTGTTTTCTTTCTTTCATCCCTTGCGATGTCCACGATGGAAGTCAGTCTTGTGCTGTTTATGGCCGAAAAATTTAAGTGGTCTGAGCAGCAAGTTCTTTGGGGCTTTGGATTTATTGGTTTGATCTCAGTCATATGCCAAGGCTTCCTCGTTCGCAGGCTATTGCCAGTTTGGGGGGAAAAGCGGATGCTTCAGATAGGTCTGATTTCAATGGCCTTGGCTTTTTCGGGGATTGCCCTTGTTCCCACTGTGGAATTCATGGCTGTTGTCATGATTCTATTAGCTCTCGGAAATTCTTTCACGAATCCATCAATTCTGGGGAGTATCAGTTTGTTGAGCTCTGCTGATGAGCAAGGTGAAGTGTTAGGGAGCACTCAGGGGACAGCTTCCTTAGGGCGTATCTTAGGTCCTTTGATCGGAGGCGCGGTCTACCAGACGGTCACAATTTCATTTCCATTTCTGCTCTCAAGTTTTTTTACCATCTGCGGATTTTTGATTGTAGTTTCTTTGCTATCAGTTCTTCCGAGCGCTGCACAAACTTCGAATGAAAGGTGAACTATGTCTCTTCCGATTAGTCTTTTTCAATTTGAGAACCTCGTGCAAAACCGAGTTCCCTTTCTCTTTATCAATTTAAGTGTGGATCTTGCAAGCTTAGTAGGTCCTATCGAGCGAGAGCATCTTGAACGCTATCGATATCCAAAGGCCGAAATCACTGCTGAAGGAATTATGATTTACCTCTCCGAGAATAAGTTTCCGTCTCATCATGCAGTTTTGGTCTTGTGCGACGATGGTAAAGCCTCGAAAACACTCTCTGAGCAATTGACTGAGCAAGGGCTGATGAATTGTTTCTATATTCTCGATGGCTACCGAGGCCTTCTTCTAGAGAAATCCTCGGATAACTCCTAGCTAGCGAATTGAGAGCGGTGAAACTTCAGAGCTTCTTGAATTAATGGTGGTTTCCGTTTCCACAGTCATGTTGTTCAAGCCAATATTTGGCATAAATCGATCACCTGACTCAAGCAGTGTGATGTGTGCTTGGGCAAGAGCTTTCAAGTTGGCTTCAAACTGCAGACGAGCTCTTTTTAATTCAGAAATTTCAGTGTACATTTTTCTTAGCGAGTCACGAGAATCGCGAACAATGATCTCTGCTTTTTGTTGAGCATCGGCGACGATCAATTTCGCTTCCCGTTCCGCATCTGATCTTAAACGGTCAGACATCTGTGAAGCAGTTGCAATTGTTGATTTTAAAACTTGGTCTCTTTCTTTGAACTCGTTCAGCTGAATTTCTTTTTCACGAACAAGTTCTTTCAAAGAGTTTCTTTCGTGAATGAGTTCTTCCATTTGTGTAGCAAGATTTTGCATGAAATCGAGCACTTCGTTTTCATCTAAGCCAAACATTTTTTTGTTGAAAGATTTGTGGGCAATATCAATCGGAGTAATTTTCATAGATATCCTCCTTGAATCCATGAGCAAGTTCGCTTTTAGGATAGGTTCTCTAAGTGTCTTTCGCAAGCTCTTGATTTCTGAGAGCGGCTTTTTCAAAAGAATAGCGCAAAGCTCTTTCGATTTCGAGCTCTCTCATGGACTGAAGTCCAGCAGCAGTGATGCCTTTCTTTGAAGTCACTTTGGCTAGCAGATCTTCAAGGCTCGATTGATTCGACTGCGAGGCCAGGAGAGAAGCGCCGAGAAACGTTTCCACAGTCATTTTTCGAGCCACGTCGGGAGGAAATCCTCTTTCTTCGATCCAATCTTGCCAGTACATCATGAGCTCAAAGACGAATCCGGTTCCGCTCGAGCAAGAAACTGTCAAAGCTTCAAACTGATCTTCATCTTCGACCTTCAAGACGTAGCCGAGGGGATTGAACATATCTTCAATGATTGCTTCTAAACTTGAATCATCATCATTGGCGACATACCCGATCACACCTCGAGAAATGAGAGAGGGCGTGTTTGGCATGAGTCGAATAATTCTTGTCTGCGAAAGTTTTTTCTCGAGCATGCGAAGTGTAATTCCAGCAGCTAAGGAAATCACAATTTGGTTCTCATTAAAACTTGCAGCGAGCGGATCGATGGCTCCCGGCAGGTCCTGGGGTTTCATCGCTAACACCACGATGTCACAAGTTTCAATGAGGTCCTCGGCGTTAGAGCAAGAGTTAATTCTGAAAGTTTCAACTGTCTTTTGCAGTTTTCCTGGGGAACGATTACAGCCATAAATTTGAGTGGGTTCGACGACTTTATTTTCTATAAGGCCTTTGATCATGGCTTGCGCAAGATTCCCAGTGCCAATGAATCCGATTTTATACCGAAGTGCCAATTTGAGCTCCCAGGCTAAACGTGGACTGAGTTGAGGTTTCACGAGGACCCCCTTGTTCTTATTGTAGGGTCAGAGAGATTCAATTCTCAATTCTTTTTTGGTCTTTCACCAAAAAGAATGGTCCCTAGTCTTACAAGGGTAGCACCTTCTTCAGCTGCCACTAAGTAATCAGAGCTCGTCCCCATAGAAAGCTCGACAGCTTCGGGAAAGATTGTTTTCACTGGCTCTAGCAGAGACTTTAATTTTTTGAAATAGATTCGATTTTCTTCAGGCTGATTCTGGAGTGGCGGCATTGTCATCAGTCCTAAGGGTTTGAGGTTTTGAAGTAACGAGAGCTCTGAAAGAGAATCGAAAAAATTCTTCTCATCGAAGCCACCTTTGGACTCTTCTTGAGCGAGATTTAATTGAAACAGAATCTTTTGTTGAAGACCCAGTTCTGCGGCTTTTCGGTTAATCACTTCAGCCAGGGACAGAGTGTCCACTGAGTGAATCAAGTCGTAATGGCCCACCACCATTTTTACTTTGTTTTTTTGAAGCGAGCCAATAAAGTGCCAACGAATCTGTAGATCTTTGAGATCTTCAATTTTCCGTAGTCCCTCTTGCGCGTAATTTTCTGCAAAATCCCTTTGTCCGAGCTCATAAAGAGCACGAATTTTGTCAGAGGGCTGAAGTTTGGAAACAGCGACGATGCGCAAATGCGAGCTCGTAGAATTGGCTTTGAGGTTATTTCTAATTTGGCTCAGAGAACTCATTTTTTCTTCGCCTCCTTTGAGAATCCCAAGCTCTGGAGCATAGATTTTAGTTCTTCGACGGGAAGGCCTACAATATTGTCGTAAGGGCCTTCCACTTCAAGCACGAATGAGCGCGCTTTTCCTTGAATCCCATAACTTCCTGCTTTGTCATCGGCTTCACCGCTGGCGATATAGTTCTGAATTTCATCTTCACTCAGTTCTTTGAAGCGAACACTGGAGGTGATCACTTGATGTCTCACTTTGAAACGCTGAGCTGAGTGGTCCCAGTGGCCGACAGCAAGGGCTGTTTTCACTTGATGCCATTGGCCGGAAAGTGATCTGAGGGTTTCCCCCGACTTTTGTCGAGTCTCTGCTTTTCCGAGGGCTTTCCCTTGATGGATCACCATAGTGTCTGCCGCAATTACAAAAAAATCCTGTAATATCAGGTTCTTATATTGATCAAGGAAAGCAGCTAGTTTTGTATTGGCAATGTTCTGAATTTGCTGGTCGAGGGTTAGGTTTTCCTCAATATTTTCCGATACTTTAACTGGGAAAACCTGGAACGTAAAGCCAGCTCTTTGAAGGAGCTCTTTTCGGCGAGGTGATTCCGAGGCGAGATAGAGAAAACTCATGGTGAACAATTCATCATAAAGGGGAATAAATGGGAAGCGCAGAATTGCTGTTGTATGCGGGCCTCTTTGCTGCTGCTTTTTCTGTCTATTCTTTTGTTTCTGCGCTCTTAACCAACAATGCAGATAAAGATATGCTTTCCTGGGCCAGTGGCAATGAGCCAATGAAATCGAAGTCAAGTTTGGTGAATTTCAGTCGACCCCTCGTTCACCAGTTTACATTACAACATGCTTTGCGAGTTAAAAGCACCGACTATCGTAAAAAAGTAGATCGGGCCCTTTTGACAGCGGGATTATCCCGTGAATTGAACGCGGATGAGTTCATTGGATTGCAGATCTTGTGGGGAGGAATGTTCCCCCTTTTGATGGGAGTGGCTAATTTCACTTTGGCTGTCGGTTTACCATGGCCAATGGTGCTTGGGATGATTCCATTGGGTGCCTATTTCCCTTTCATTTACGCGAATCAACAAAAGAAAGAGCGAGAGGATTCCGTGCGAGCAGATCTTCCTTTCTTTGCAGACTTACTTGCGCTTTCAACAGAAGCAGGTTTGGACTTTATCGGAGCCATTCAAAGAATTGCTGATAAGGCTCAAGGCAGTGTGCTGGCTGAAGAACTTGAAATTGTTTTGAAAGATATCAAATTGGGCTCCTCTCGAGCAGAAG
>JAJTIC010000066.1 GCA_021300175.1 Pseudomonadota bacterium | reverse complement strand
CTTTGCATCGGCTCATTGCATTGTGCTAACCGAGGATTCATGAATACAACTTCTGAGTTAGGAACTGGAGATTACGTCCGCGGCAGTGGCTACGGGGTGAAGCATTTCCTAGCCCCAGAAGCGGGTACTTTTGTCCACCTCGCCCAGCAGTACCTCTCATTGAATTCCGAAAATGCTCATTTTTTAGTGGATTTAGGTGCTGTCTACTTAAGTGGCGAGCGCCTCACACAAAGTTCTGCGATGATTGAAAAAGGGCAGTACCTACGGGTTCACCAGCAGCCGCGCCGATTTCCGAGTGAACTGATTGAACCTTCCAGCTGCATTCTTTTTGAGCACGAAGATTTTTTGATTGTCAAAAAACCCTCGGGGTTGCCGGTTCACGCCACGGTTGATAATCAAAAAGAGAATCTTCTCAGAGTACTTCAAGAAAGCCGCGGAGAAGAACTCTTTATCACTCACCGCTTGGATGTCCCGACCCGAGGACTGCTGTTTGTCGCCCGCAACAAAGAATCTCAAAGAGTGTTCAATGAATTGCTCGTACTAAGTCAGGTGAAAAAACTTTACCGAGCGACAGTTCATGGTGTGGTTGGCGAAATACGAGAGCTAATTCATTATATGGAACCCTCTCCTCGGGCTCCAAAACGTCTTTCCTCGAGCCCTGAACAAGGCTGGCAGCTTTGTAAGCTGCGGATCCTCGACAGTGATGAAGTTTTTCGCGATCACTCGCAAGTCACCATTGAACTTCTGACGGGCCGGACTCACCAAATTCGAGCTCAGCTCTCTTTTCTAGGGCATCCCATCGTGGGCGACACTCTCTATGGCTCTGCCGTGAAGATCTCGGAGCAAGATGAGATTGATCTGACAGCTTATTTTCTGAGCTTCCCATGGAAGGATTCCCAGCAAAGTTTCCGACTTTAATCTAAAGTGACATCTTTCATCAGATGATTAGCCACAGGATTCTGAATTTTCCGTTGCGCTGAAATCAACCAAAGCTCTTCCATGTGAGATCCAAGATCTCCGATCTTAACTAATTCCCCTTTTTCCAAGGAGGATCTCACAGCCATTTCTGTGATCACCATAAGCCCTCTCCCCTCAAGAGCAAGGGACTTCATGAGAGAAGTATCTTGTGTCTCGGCGACTACATTGGGTTCACAATGAAGCTGCTCAAAAAAATGTTCGATCTCGTGGCGAACCCGACTGTGAGAAGTCGGATAAATGAAAGGTGCTTGATTCAGCGATTTTGGAAAAAGCTCTTTCAAGTTCTTAAACTTAGGATGCCCCACAATCACTAGCTGCAACTTTGCCAAAGACTTTGCAAAAAGTTTTTCTGTAGTGAGTGATGGTGCCGATGCATTACTAATCACCAGATCCAAACGGTGATTCACAAGCTCATTCATCAGATCAGAGCCTTCTCCTTCAAGCACTGTGATGGAGCAGTCGCCAAATTCGTAAGCTTTTCTCATACATTCTTGGATCACAGATTTAGGAACTGAATCGAGAGCACCGATTTGGAGTTTCATTTTTTTGGTCGTGGGCCGATCATTGACAGCGTCGATCATCTCTTCACCCAAACGAAAGATTTCGTTCGCGTATCCGAGCACAAGACGCCCCATCTCAGTCAGGACGAGGGTGCGATTTCTTCTCTCAAAGAGAGCATGTCCCAGATTGTCTTCAAACTGTTTCAGCTGCATGGAAAGCGTGGGCTGACCCAATCGAAGCTTCTGTGCCGCTTTAGAAATACTGCCTTCAGTTGCGATGACCTTAAAGTAGAATAAATGGTGATAATTTAAGTTGTGCATCAACTCACCTCGTTGATGCACAAGTATTGTTTAGATCGAGAGAAATGTCAGCAGAAGATATTGAGTCTGTTCGGGACGGAAGAACTCAATGGACTTTCCATTGCGGCTTTTCCAAGTCAGAGTGCTGTCTCCCGAGGTATAGGCACTCTTGGAGTCTGTGATTTCGATTTGATTATCGATGGCGAAGATAAATCTTAACTGTCGATTGACAGTTATTTGAGTTCCTGGCGCAATGCTCAAGTAATTCTTGACTGAGTCTCCCCGATTGGTCTGATTGCTTGTGTGATACCACTCTGTCACAGTTCCCAGTTCTAATTGGGGCTGAAACCAAGGCTTCATATAGCGACTGACAGTCAGGTACTGCTCAAGCTCTGAGAGCATGTTTCTGCGAGCTTCAATTCGGAGCTGTTTGGATCCGTCGGCATTCACAGTTTCGCGCTCACTGCGGTAAGCTTTCTGAGATTGGATGAAAAAGCTCGGTCGAAAGTTGTAAGTGGCTTTCCACCCCGCACCTAATCGCTTTTCAGCCCTGAGCCACGAATGCAAATAAGTGATGGTTTTTTTATTTTGAGTCGACTCAGAGGTCGGCAAATAAAGTCGAAAATCTCCTTCAAGCCCCCATTCTCCTGGCAAGAGCGCCAGTGAAGTGTGGGAATAATTGAGATACAAATCTCCGGCTTTGACTCCCATGGGCTGATTTTCGCCATTTCGATCAAATCCTGTGGTGTTGATCACAAATGCAGGACGAAGAGAAAATTTCTCGTCCCGGGAAATTCGATAGTTCAGCGAAAAGTAATTGTACATCGAGAGAGTGCTCGCGCCCTCGTTGACCTCTTTCACTCCAGCACTGGTTAAATTGAAATAAGAGACTCTCCAGTTGCTTGGCGCTGTTAGAGAGTTTTCTGTAGAGACCGAACTGAGGCTACTAAAAGATTCTTCTTGTCCGTGAGCGCCTAAGGCCAGCGTCAAAACAAAGACCACACTCAGAAGCTGTGAAAGAAAGTTCATTCCCACCTCGATGCTGCAGGGTCTTAGCACTGGTGAGTGCCCCCCTCAAGTGCTAAGAAAGTTCCGGCTGACCCAGGGAGGTTCTATGCAGAATTTTCACAGAAGTATTGCTTCGCTCTTGATCTTATCTTTTTTCACAACGGCTTGCACGAGCGTTAGAAAGATCGAGCAAAGCCCTGGCAGCATCAGCATCATGTCCTATAACGTGGAAAACCTCTTTGATACCCAAAAGGACCCCGATCGCAACGACTACGAATACTTACCTCTTGCGCAAAAGAATACTCGAGAGCAAAAAGCCTATTGCGCTGAGCAACGCTCCGACTTTAGCCGAAAAGCTTGTTTTGAAGCCGACTGGAATGAGCAAGTGATCGTCACCAAAATGAATCGGATTGCGAACACCTTAGAGCAAATCTCTGGCCGCGGTCCCGATATCCTCATCCTACTGGAAGTTGAAAACCTTTCGGTGCTTAAAACTCTCAATGAAAAGTACTTAAAAAATTCCGGCTATCAGACCGTCGTCTTGATAGAAGGAGATGACCGTCGCGGAATCGATGTGGGACTTCTGTCGCGACTGCCCGTTGCCGGAGAAGCTCAGCTTCATCGAATTGAATTCACGCCAGACCCCAGTGATGAAAATTGGAAAAAGCCCCAAACTCGCGGAATTCTCGAAGTTCCTTTAAAGCTTCCCAACGGCGAAACTCTCTTTATCTTTGGTCTTCACTTTCCTTCCCAGGCAAACCCCGTGCAAGAGCGTGAGGACGCTGTGAATACATTGATCAAACAGATGAAAGCTCGTGGTGAGAAGGCTCTCACCGTAGCCGGAGGAGACTTCAACATCACGGAAGTTGAGAATTTGAAGACCGGGCTTTTCTCAAAAACTCTGGGATCTGAATTTTTAGTTTCGCACCTTGTGGGATGTCAAACTTGTGAGGGGTCCCACTATTACCGAGGCGAGTGGTCCTTCCTCGATGCTTTGGTGTTTTCAAAGGCTTTTAGCTCTATAAGCTCATCCTCTTGGGTACTCGATGTAAACAGTATTCAAACACCTAAAATGGGAAAGTACCAACTCTTCGAGGATGGAAGCCCCGCCCGATTCAGTGCCACTCATTCTGTAGGTGTCAGTGATCACTTGCCGATCTACGCTGAAATTCACCTAAAGCAAAAGTAAGCCTATTTTGGAGCTTGCAAAAGCAAACTTTCAAACAGGATCGGAAGACGATTCCCACAGGCTAACACTGGCAGGATCACCTCGGGCTTTGCCTTATCTCGAAGACCATCTGCTTGCATCACGACGGTGGCTTTGTTCTTCGATTTGGGACCAAAATTCAAGCGATAATCAAACTCTGCTTGCACTTGTTGGCAGGGCTGAAAAGCCCACTTGATTTCATTTTGGTTAGTCACCACTAGATCAAAAAATGTCTCATCCCCGCCCTCAACAATTGAGTAGAATCTCACAAATGAGTGCCATTCTTTGCTGACCCAAGCTTGCTCCAAAGCCACCATTTCTCCGTCCGAAGAGATGAGCAATTGCCAATTTTGATCATTGCTTTCAGAACGAGTGGTGCCCATTAACTTTTGCTCCACAGAGGTTAATTGCCAAGCCGATGAGTCATCACCAACTTTAAATTTTCTCGCAACCAAATTGAGCTCTTCTTTCCATTTTAAAGAGCCTCGAAAGTTTTTTCGCTTCAATTCAAACTCGGGAGTCAGAAGCCCTTGTTCAAAGCTCGAAGAAGTCACTCGAATTTCAGTGACTTGAGCTCCCGACAAACTCATCTGAACTTGATAAGACCCTGACTGATTTAAAGTGAGGTCCCCCGCTGGAAAAAAACAGGCCTCGAAACGCACCAGATAAATCTCTTGCGATTCTGAACGCTCCTGGAGCTTCCAACGCTCGCAGGAACTGGTTTTTAAGCTCCCAGCTTGAACTTGAAGTGCTTTTTGCACCCATTCCGTAGCGCTGAGACTTCGATCGACGAAGGCACCGGCTGCGATCACGTCAAAATTTTCAGGCAAGACCATCCGAAGCTTTTTGCCAGTTGAGGCTCCCGGACGATTTTTGTTTCTTTGCTCATTCAATCTTTGTTTGTCGTCCGCAGAGATCACTTCAGGATCCCGCGGGGAACAAGCTGTGGCTAAAAAAAGAGTCAGGACCAAAAATGAAATGTAGCGCATGGGAGCCTCTCTTTCGGCTGACCAATTACCACTGAAGATCCGTCGAAGAGAAGATAATTCGAATGGAGAGACCCCCATTATCGGTAGAGATGTCACTGAGCCCAGGCCAAAGCTTTCTAAAACCTGCTGCTTGTTTCTCAGATAACACAAGAGCTAGGCGTCGGGGCTTTAAACTTTGCAACTTTTTCACATAATCTTCCATGGAGAAGTCAGCTTTGATCCTCTCATGATAAGGAGGATTACTCACCACCCAGAGCTCAGATTCTAAACTTGGATCTCTCTGGAAACTAAAAAAATCTTGAACGAGCCAATCCATTGAAGGAAAGTCTTCGGAAACATTTTTCTTCGCCAATTCTAAGACTTGTGGGTCATGATCAAGCCCAATGAACCGTTGAAAGGGCAAACCTGCCACATTCATTTTTTTTCGAGGATATTTCTGCAGAAGTACGGGCAATTGAGTCCATGATTCAAAAGCATAGCCTCGGTTGAAGTTAGGTTGATAAAGTTGAGCTGCTTCAAGAAGTAAAGTCCCACTTCCGCACATTGGATCCAAAAGCTCTCCGTGCTGAAGACTTCCGAGGGATCGATCGCCTCTTAAAAGCATCAGGGCCGCAGCTGCCAAAGACTCTCGAAGAGGAGCTATGCCTTGAAATTTTCGATAGCCTCTAAAATGGAGATGTTCTCCGGACGTGTCTAGACTGACAGACAGTTGATCTTTATGAATACGCACCAGCACTTTTTGTGAAGGTTCAGGGGTCGGAATGAGCCCCTGCGATTCAAGAGCTTTTTCTACGGTGGCTTGCACTTTCTTCTCTTGCCCAAGACGACTTTGACTGCAATCCACTTGAATTGAAAAAGGCTTTGATCCGAGATGCTTCTTCAAGCCGATAGCTTTGAGAGATCTTTCTAGCTGAAAAAATTCTTGAATTCGGTCTCGTTTCTCAAGACGAAGAAGAATTCGCGAAGCCACTTTTAAAAAATAATTCAATTGCAGTCCCAGATGAAACTCAGTTTCAATCTCGATCCCGCCTTTGGCTTTTTCCAGCAATTGAAATCCCGAGGTCTGAGGACGGAAATCCAAATCCAAAAGCCAAGGAAAAACCTCATGAAGCTCTTGTTCAAGAAGTTCCTCAAGACCAATTTGGCAAGAAACAAAGAATCGTTGAGACATTAGAAGCTAAGATCTCGGTGAAAAATTCGTGGATAGGTGATCAACAGGATAATGGCAATCAGGCCAAAAACAGGCCCAATCATCAAAGCCCCTTGGATTCCCCATTTATCTGTGAGGGCTCCAACTAGAAAGTGCATCAAGACTACAAAAACACCGACCACCGTGATCGCATAGGAAGTGGCCACATGAAGCTCGTCTTTAAAAAGCCGTCCTGCGGCAGTCATAGCTAAAGGATAAAACGGAGACATCGCGAGTCCACTGAGTACTAAGGCCGCCGGATGGACCAAGAGCCCCAAAGTCATCAAAAGGGTGGCTCCCCCTAAAGACAAAAACAGCTGAGTGCGAATTTTCAATGGCGGCTTCCAGAAAACAAACAACACCCTTCCCGAAAGTAAAAATGCAAAAAAAGCCGTGGTCCAAAAGGAGCTCATCTCGAGATTCATGCCGTGAGCTTCTCTCATGAATTGCGCCATCCGCGTTCCCACCATGATTTCAAAAAGAACATACGAAGCCAAAGCACTGTTCCAGAAAATAAGCTCTTTCAGAGGAGTTTTCGATTTTCCTTCAGGAAATTTTTGTGGCTGAGGAAGGTCCCGACCAGGCCAATAGGTTCCGACAAGAACAAGAAAGCATAGAGCGACCACGACCCAATAAGAAATTTTCCAATCCCATTGCGCGGCTCCCACCAGCCCCACCATGGCAGGTGCTGCAAAAGAAGCCATTCCGTACATACTGTGGAGACCTGATTGCAATTGCTGGATCCGCTCGGTTGGTGCTGCTGCAATGACATAGAAGTTCTGAACCACCCCCATAAATCCAAGTCCTATTCCAAACAGGAAAGATCCACTGAGCAACACTTCAAAGGCGGGCGCAACAGCAAAGAGCATCAGTCCACAGCCAAATGACAACAATCCCAAGCGGAGAGTATTCAATGTCCCAATGCGATCAAAAGCAGGAGCCGCCACAAATCCACTCACGGTTCCTAAAATAGAGGCGACCACAAAAAACAAGGAACCGGTGCTACTGGAAATTTCGAAAGCCTTTAAAATTTCAGGGAACAACGGGCCCCGAACGTTATCACCCAAGCCTAAAATGAACAGACTGACATAAGCTAAACACAGCGCTCGAAAATGCAACATGACTACTCGCTTTTTCCTGAAAGTTCCTTGAGGACAGCTAAAAGTTGCCCCCGGCCCACTTCTGGCAAATTCCCTCTCAGGCGTCTGAGTTTAAACCGTGCGAGGTCAGAAATCCCGGGTTTTTTTCCTTCATGCAGCAAGTAAAGAAAGGCATCTTCTAACACCAAATCCTTGACTGTGGAATTGAGCTGAACGTTTTTTTCAAAGAATCCCTTCAGCCTTTGATGAAAAACCCTCACCGCTTCTCTCTCCGACAAGACCTGATTCTGATCCTGATCAAAGACCACCATGAGTGATTCGATATATTGTGCAATGCTCACGGCCGTGCGGATTTCAACGTATTCAATAAACCCAGGTATATGCTGAGGGATTTTCGAGACTTGAAAAAGCGCTGAAAATTGGTTTCTTCGACCCTCAGTGTTCAAGCCCTTAAAGAAACGAACAAGATTCGGCATGTTGTCAAAGAATTTAGGATAGTTCTTTTCCAGTAATGAGAAAACACAAGGTTCTAACAAATATTGTTTATTGAAAATATCGGTTTGGGCCACGGCACATCGAGCTTCCACAGCCTCTTGATGAACTATGTCGACGATTCTTCGTCCACCAGAAATCATCAAACTCAGAAGCTCGTAGATTTCTGTGGCTGTGAGATACCCATCTCCATTACCGCTGAATGTAAAGAGATTTCCTTCATTGAAAGTTCTCACGGCCGGAGAGGGTTGACGAGGATCTAAGAGACCGAGAGCTCTTCCGAATTCTCTGAAGTCCTCTTCAAATTGAACCATGCGAATTTCAAGCATTCGATTTTTGAACAAATTAGTGGACTGGTGGTCTCCATAACCTCGGAGAATCAATCGAGTCCAAGACCGCATCACATTCATCCAATTCATTCCAGTAAATCCTATGGCCTTTACACGAGCATTTGGACCCAAGTAAACTTTTGAATCAGGAGTCCACAAGGTGAGAGGCTCTTGGAACAAGATACGAGTCCAGTCGGACCAGCTCTCAATCACAGGCTGACGCTCCAGCCCTTTAATCGCAAACTCATCCAACAAATCTTTCAACTTTATAGATGAAAGATGGTCCCGCACAGTTTTGATCGTGAACTCATCTTTATCTTTAAAAAGCTGATTAATAAAGCTCTGAGAGATCGCCCAAACTTTGTATTCCACCCAAAAAACATCCAAATGCTTTCTCTCAAGCCCTCTCACTTGAGTAGCTTCGCCGGTGTTGCGTCCCCGACCTTCAATAAAATGAAAGAGGAACTTTCGATAAGAATTCTTCCAAATTTCAGCAGTAATCTCCGTCTTAAAGAGATCTAAATTAAACAACTCATCAATCAGACGATCGATATGCTGACTCAAGATCACTTGCTGTTGAATCATTTCAGGACTTTGTTCGATGAGATCAAAGATATTCTGCCCCAATTTCACCATTAAAGTCCATTCTTGTGGAGAATTTAAAGGCTGATCTTTCACGAGATAATAGTATTTGTTCGCCAAAAAATAAGCATTTATCACCCATCTCGCAGCTGTTTGCCACTGGCGAATCGTAGACCAATAAGTGTTCTCTCCGAGAAAAGCACTCTTGAGAGATTCCGCAAAAGGCAGCCACTTGTTGACTTGTTGAAGAGTGGAGGAATCTTTCTTCAGAAAATGACTCAGTTCTTGAATCAGGGTCTTAAAATCAGAAAATGAATACTGAACTTTGTGAACATAACTCTTTGCAAGAAGAACAGAAGCCACTTGGTTGTACTTTTCGTGAGCGCTCACGATTTCTTGGTAAGTAACTTTATGATCCTGCTGATTAAATGTTGTGAGCTTGAAAGTCCCTGCCATTGCAAGTGCACTTTCTTGCAAGAGATCAAAAAATGAGCCCATGGATTCCAATTCTTTTCTCGTCAAATTCTCAGCATCTCCACCGAGGAAGACTTGCTTGATTTTCAGGAGAGACTTTGTGAGCTCAGGACTCATCTGATTGTCTTTTAAAAGATAACGATTGAAATAGTGCCGCAGCTCTTCCGACGTGTAGAAATTTTGATCTTTTCCCCGAGTGTATTTTCCGAAACTCTCGACTCCTGTTTTAAGACAGCTGAAAATGGCTTTGGTCTTTTCAGGATTTCCTTTATCCTCAAAGTACTCTGTGAGCATTTCAGGAACATGCGACAAACAAGCCATTTCTTGGGTGTTCAATTTGACAATTTCAGCTTCTTTCGGAGTGCTTTTCCCCCGGAGATAATCCCCGCAAGCAGAAGAAAGGAGCGCCAAGCCCGTCACTAAAAGGAGTGAGAGTGGTTTAGAAAACATAACTCACTCCTAAATTAACCGAATCATTGTTTTGAAATGGATTCAAGTAAGACTGCTTACCAGCTTGAGAGTCTTGGGCTTTGGCTAATTGAACTCCCCCAAAGGCCGTCCAAAATCGATGAAATTGCACATGGATATCTGTTTGTAGCAAAGACCAATCGGCTCCAGGGTTTTGCATGTAAGATGCATCTCCAAACACCGATTTCTTCTTGATGCGAATGAGCTCTGCTTGTGCCGAAAGACGGTAGGCGGCTTTGAAAGGAAATCGCTGGGGAATAACATCCTTTGCATTGGCTGCCCTTGGCCCCGTGGCCGTGGTTTCTCCTCCGGAAATAGAGATGTAAGAAAGGGCAATTCCCATTTCTCTATTTTTAAACCCAATGAAAGGAGAAATCATTTGAGATTTTCCATACCTTGCATAAGTCCACCGAGAATCATATTCAGGAGATTCTGGGCTTTCACTGAGGTAGCTGACTCCCACGAGAAAACCCTTTCTCGCAAAGTGGAGGTCACCCGAGATCAAAGAGTGGTAGGTGACGGATGGTAATACTGTGATCTCGAGACTTGAATTGGTCCCCAGAAAACCTTCAAAGCCCAGAGCCAACTGATTCATCGGCTTGTAGGCACTGGCCAGTTGCGCGTAAAAACCATCCAGCTCATCACCCACAAAAGCGCGAGCTGCAAAACTTCGATTCATGATGATGTCATTGGTATCTGGCCGTTCAATTGTATACTCAATCGCGTCTACCTGATTCTGCACTTGGACCTGAGACGGCGGTGTCTGGAAGAAGGGGTTGTTTTTTACGAAACGGCCATTTTGAATTTCGAAACCTGCGCCTTGATCTGGAATAAAGAGAGGAGATCCCATCAAAGTCATTCCCCAAGGGATCGCCAGATCAGAGCGCCCAATCGAGATAAATATCCCCGTGAGGCCCTGCTCCTCAGGAAGCAAGGGATTCCATTTAAACAAAGGCTGATAGAGACCTAAATTCCAGCGAGTGTCGATGTCGCTCCATTTTTCTTTTTTTCTACCCACACGGAGCTCTTGATCTTGCCAATACAGTTGCGAAATATTCAAATATGAAAGGACCGGAGCACCCGGGGAAAACATCCCTTTGACTTCTCCTTGTAAGCCTTCCACACCTTGTTGTCCGAGTTGATCTGTGGTGAGCCGGGTTCCAATGTATTGATAATTTGTTTGATCGGTCTGAGCAAAATCAGGGCTGATAAAACTCTCTTGAGAGAAAATCATTTCTCCACGGGGACGGGCTTGCACTTCAGCAGCGAGGGTCAATGACAGCAATATGAGTAAGCTGAACTTGGGGTTCATGCAGGGACAAGACTTCAAGTCAGGGGCCACAGCGGACCCAGTTTGGACCCACCTCTGCTGTCTAGACTTTAGACATCAAACATAAATTGTCTCTTTCCAACCCATCCAGTAAGATGGGCAAAAATGGTGCAAAATCGAAGAAAAATCCTTATCTTGAGATTCTCAGCTTTTGGTGACATCGTCCAAGCGCTCAGTATTGCTGCCAAACTGAAGCAGAAGGACCCCCATTGTGAAGTTCACTTTGCTACGAAAATCGAGTTTGCAGGTCTTCTGTCCTCTTGCCCCATGATTGATCGCGTATGGACGCTCACAAAAAGGACAACTTTCAAAGAATTCTTTTCGGTGATCGCACAGATGAAACGACAGAACTTTTCCCACATCTACGATGCTCACAACAACTCTCGTTCCCGGTTGGTGAGTCTTTTTTTGACTCCACCTTTGCACCTCTCACAAATCTGGATGCCCCCTTTGTTCTTGCGCAAATCACAAAAGCGGTGGAAACGATTCTTGCTCTTTCGCTTGAGAAAAAATACTTTTGAAATGCCCTTCGCTGGACAGCGAGATCTTCTTGAACCTTTGAAAGAATGGGGCTTAGATCTCGCACTACCTTCGGCGCCTTTGATGAAAATTCCCGAGTCCGCATTTTTAGGCTTAGAAAAAGTGTTAGGAAAAGAGATGGATTTTATCTCTCTGGCTCCTTCGGCAGCTCACGCCCTGAAGCGCTGGCCGCTCGAGCAGTGGGTGCAATTGATACAAATGCTCCCGGAAAGTAAGTTTGTTGTTCTTGGGGGAAAAGATGATCACTTCCTAGTGTCACTTCAAGAACAGTTTCCTGGGCGCGTCCATGTGCTTGCTGGAAAGCTGTCCTATTTGGAAAGTGCCGCGGCTGTCGTGCGAAGCAAAATCCTAGTGACCAACGATACGGGCCTCATGCATATTGCTGAGCAAACAGGTAAGCCCTGCATTGCTCTGATGGGCCCAGCACCGTTCGGCTTTCCGTCAAGAGCCACAACAGTGGTCCTAGAAAGAAATTTGTCCTGCCGCCCTTGCAGCAAGCATGGACAAGGTCCTTGCAGCAATCCAATTTATCAAGAGTGCTTGAAGAGCATTCCTGCACATGAAGTGAAAGAACATCTGCAAAGGATCCTTCGTGGCTGAGAGGATATTTTTCCTATTTTACCGAGGGCTGATGTTTTTCCTGGTTCCTTTAGCCCAGCTTCTATCGCCGGCTCTTCCCCGCAAATTGAAAGCAGCCCTTCAAGCCAAAACTGAATTGAGTTTTCCTCGCTTGAATAGTCGTCCGGTTTGGATTCACGCCAGCAGCGGTGAAATTGAATACGCAAAACCTCTTGTGCGAGAACTCAAAAAAAGATTTCCGCAGCTTTCGTTGGTAATTTCTTATTCAAGTCCGTCATTTTTGAACTTGAAACAAGGCCTTGAATCCTGCGATTTTGTTTTTCCACTTCCTTTCGATCAACCGCAAGACGTGCAGAAAGTCATCAAAGCTCTTCAGCCCTGTGTAGTGCTCTTCTCTAGGACCGATGTTTGGCCAGAGCTTGCCTATCAACTGCGCAAAGCTGGAATTCCTAGCGCTCTTTTCGCAGCCACCATTTCTCCACAAAGCACTCGAGCTCAAGGTCTTGGAAAATTCTTGACTCGGTTTGCACTCAATCAGCTGTCGGCCATCTTCTGCGTGAGTGAAGAAGATAAACATACATTTACAAAAATGGGTGTTAAGTCTCCTCTCGTCGTTCAAGGAGACACTCGTTATGATCAAGTGCTCTTTCGCCTTCGGAGTCAAACTACCTTTCCCTTGGAATTGCAACAGAAGCTCAGATCTCAGTTTCCTCGCGAGAAAACTCTTGTGCTGGGGTCGACTTGGCCCGAAGATGAATCGGTGCTCTTTGATTCTGCGGGGCCTTGGCTTGAAACAAATGGGTATATCCTTTGGTGCCCCCACGAAGTGAATGCTCATCACCTTGATCAATTGAAAGAAAAATTCTCTGAAAGAAATTGGACATTCACTACGTGGTCCCAGTGGGCCTCTCAAGAATCAGAAGCTTCCCCAACGCCACAAATTATTCTTGTCGATCAAATTGGAATTCTGTCCCAGCTCTACACTTTTGGAAAGTGGGCTTTTGTCGGAGGTTCTTTCAAAGAAAAAGTACACTCGGTGATGGAAGCTTTGGGTGCTGATGCGGTTGTTTTGACAGGACCTTTCATCAGCAACAATCGCGAAGCTGTGGAGTTCTCACGAATTTCAGTGAATGATCACCTTTTTGCGGTGAATTCTGTGAATTCAGCGAATGAATTCCAAAGGATTTTGGCAGAGACTCGGCCCACCAAGTCTCCAGCAGCGCTCGTACAAAAACGGGCTGGGGCGACGATCCATTTAGTCGAATGGGTGGAAGCCACTGTCCAGATGCAGATTGAAGAGATTCGCCGACAATAATTGTTCCCTGTCTAATTCTTATCCAGTCTCAGTTTGAGATGAGCTCAGGAAATCAGAGCTTTAGCCACATTTTCGATGTGATTTTTGCAACTTAGCGTAGCACAGATCTTGGAAGACCAGGAAGTATGGTGAGAGAAATGCTGTCTCCTCATTCTTTATTGTTCGTCACGATGTTGACCCTGCTGTGGGGCTCAGAAACCCTGTACGCTCAAAACACTTCTAACAGTTCTCGATTGAAGACCCCTGCTCGAAAATTCGAACTTCAGCCTACGAGCTCATCTCTTGGGTGGTCATTATCGATGGGCGGCTACCGGTCAGAAGACGAGTTGAATCAGTCGACGTCTTTCGACTTGAGTGCCAGTCTTGATTACAAACTTCCACTGAACCGCCTCACAAGAATTCACTTAAAACCAGCCTTCACTTATTCCTCTGGCTATTCTCAAACTCAGAGTCAGAAAGATGCCTCCTCTTCTGACTGGACCATCAAAAAAGCGGAATTTGCAGTGACTCCTGGATTGGGATTTGAACTTGCAAGCGGAGCCCTCAATCAACGCGAAATTCATTCTTCTTTACTTTGGAAGGACCAGGCCCTCCCCGCTCTACAACTCCGATGGATGTCTGAATCAACAGCAGGGTGGAAGATTAAAGCTTATTTGCAAGGAGCTATTGCAACCAGCTCCAGCCTTTCTACAAACACGACAGATAAAGAGAAAACACCTACCTTTGAATCCTATGGGATGAGTGTGAATTATAAGGGTTCCCTGCTTTTCTCGGAAACCAAAATTTCTACTTTTTCTTTTTCAAACCTGCCGCAATCTGTGGCTACGGCTGCAGCAACTTTGGGCAATACTGTCACTACAATCAATGGAACTGACTATCGCTTCACTCAAGAATACAAAGGGATCGAAGTTCAACAAAAATGGAATTTGAGTCTCACAAATTCTTTGAAATATGAACTTCGAGGGAGTTTCGCTACCAACCAAAAAAGTAAAAAAGGTTTGAATCAAGCTTATGAAATTGAAAACCGCCTGGAGATACGAAGAGGACAACAGACTTGGACTCCCATTTACAAATACTTCGAAATTCAGCCAGATGCCACTGTGGCGTCTTACAATTCTTCGCGATTTCAAACAAACCGTGCAGGCTACCAAGTAGGGCTGAACTTTCAACTGGAGAAGCTGTTTCAATTAAGCCTTCTCTCAGGAGAACGTGATGTTTTGATTGAGTCCCCTTCTCAAAAACGCGAAAAAACTTTGTCCCTCGAACTGGAGACCGACCATGACATCTTCTAATTGGATCCAATTCTTTTTGATCACACAGCTCGCCCTCATTGGCTGTAGTTTGCCGAAACCAGAATCCAAAGATCGAGGCCAGCAAGCTACTTTTTTTGCTGACAAATCTAGTGCCAAGTTTATTGAGACCAAGTGGAACTCAAAAGTTTCGATTCCCGATTCAAAAGTCATTAATTTGACAGCTTGCTTGAAGGACCTGCAGTTCTCGAAGCCTGTCATCAATCACGCAATGTCAATTCGATCTGAATCACGAGAGCTGAAAACTTCCACGGATGCTCAGGGCTGCCTCACTTGGTCGGAGAATATCGTATACAACCATTTAGCCAATGCTAAGTATGTTCGCATCGAGCGAGAAGTGATTGCCGATGGATTTCAAAAAGGCCAAGTGGTACTTTCATTTGCTATTAATCCTTGGGAAGACGTTGCCCACTCATTGCTGGATACCGATGCTTCCAAGTTCACCGAGATGGTTTCTACTCAAGATTCAGCCAAAGCTCTGATAGCCGAGAGCCAAGGTGGTTTGTGGGTTGATGATTTGCGGTTGAACGTCGATGAGAGACAAGTTGGTAAACTGCTTTTGGAAATTCGCACTGTCCCCATGATCAAAGTACAAAAGTCCACCGGGCTGAGAGTGAATGAACCTTTGACGAAAGGTGAATTTACAACTGAGATTCTTTTAATTCACCAAGGCACAGAAAATGGCAAAGAGTTTCGCCGAATGATTACGCAACCTGTAAAATCAGATGGTGAAATTATAAACGGGGGGCTTTATATCGAAGCGCCCATGGCTTTAGATAAGCTTTGCACGGAAGGCCAAGTTCAACTCGGCCTCAAAATTCAAGCGAAACACACGGACCAAATGAAGATTAAATCTTTTGAAGGAGTCTTCTTTGTAGGTCGTTGCTCACAAATCATAGGCTCATTTTTCGCTCGAGTAAAAAATGAAACTGCCAAACTAGAAGGTGAGTTCAAGCTAGAAACCTATCTCACCGACAACAAAGCTTTAGAACTCACGGCCCCCAATAATCCCCAACCAGGAGCTGACTCCTATCAACCTGCGAGAATTGAAATTGGTCGATTAATAACCGCCAATAAAGGCTTCACCGATCACCGTGCTTTTCACCGAGAGCGTCTGCTCAATATTTCGGCATGCTTGAGGTCGGGACTGGATGGTCGCAGCTTGCGAGCACAGACTTTAGATGTCACAAAGCTGAATGGGAAGATTGAAAAAATCACGACCAACAACGATGGTTGTGTAAGTTGGGACGACTCGGTGGAGTTTAACTTCTTTGCTCTAGAATGTTGGATCTCCAAAAAAGTAGTGATCAAAAATCAAAATCTTGGCATTAACCAAGAGATTGAAGTCACGGTGAATCCTTGGGCGCAGAGCGAGACATTTGCTCGCGACACTCGATTCTTAGATTCTGAGGGAAAAAAAGCTTTGTGTGCCAGCGGCGAAAATGAACTCGTTCTCCAGCGCTATGACTTTGATAAACTCTATTTTTCTTATGAGTTGGACGAATTTTTGAATCTGAAAATGAAGAAAACCGGCGAGCTGAAGTTAGGCATCCGCGTGAAGCGCCCATCTTTAACGGACCCTGGTGTTTACGCTGAGGAAAATGCTCCGGTCGGATCTTACCTTGTTCGCGGCGTGGTTGTGGATATGAATGCCATGGATCTAAAAAATGTGGCAGGGCGTGTCTATCACTCTTTCGAGAAAGTCTTTCACGTTCAAGGGAATGGGACTATCGCTTCCCAAATTGAACTCGCCACAGCGAATATCAAAGCTATTGGGAACACCAACCAGATTGTCTTTGAGATCAAACCGCTGAGAGAAGGCGCAAAGAGCGAGCTTGAAAAGAATCCGAATCTGGATCCAGAGACTCTCACCGATACCACTTCAGTTTTGAAAAATGTAGCTTACCGTGGTCCTCTTTTGATGATGTCCAACAACGAAGGTGGGACTCTCGAACCCATCTACTTGAACAAGGGCGAATCCCTCGTCAAAAGAATCATGAATCAGAAAAACGTTGATGACAAAAACAACGCCGCTCGATTGAAGAGAATTTCAAATAAAGCACAGTTCGTTCGTGGTCAGTCTTTAGTGCCTTTAAATTTGAATGACGAAAAACAGACTGAGTCCTTTAGAAAATCTTTGATGTTCCCCACGTTCTGGAGACCCGAACTTGCTCAATGGAAAACCCGCGATCGTGGAATTATGCCCACAAAGCAACTCACTCAATTTCTTCGCTCAGGCCAAATGAGCAAAGACCTTGCGAAACGCATTTGTGCATTTTGGTTTTATGACCTTCTTGCAAGACCGACCGAAAAGGCTCCAAAAGGAGTCATCCCTGATTCCATGCCTCACAGCTGGCAGCTGATGAATCGCTGCCAAGGTATTGTCGAACGTCAAGGACCAGAAAATTTTTTCGCCATCGAATTTCACAATTTTGTGCAAAACCCCAAAATTGCAGTCGATCAAGATGGTCGCCAGAAAGTTCAGTCTTACGCAAAAGATTTAATGATCAATCAGGGCTTTGGATTTAACCGAGGATACAATGAATCTATCACTAAGAATGTGACTGCTGATACGGGCCTTTCCGTGAAAATTCCTGAGATCTTTTTTATCAGTCCATCTTTGGGGACTCGCGTATCCATCCAAAAGAGCTGGGCGCAAAATTCGGGCTACGGGGCTCAAGTCTCTTTCAACTCAGGCGTCTCCGGGACTTTGGAACGCTTAAAGTTTCAGATCCAAACATCGGGCTCAGAAAAATGTGCTTTGATTCGACTCCAGCCAGAACTCTATATTGGCCAAAGAGCAGCTCTTCCCCACATGATGTCTCATATGATGAGCCCTGAAGAAAAGTTGAGATTTGCTCAAGTTGGACTGTTCATTTGCGAAGGTGTTGCACAACCAAGACCGCAGACATTTGAGGAGAACTTTTTTATCTTCAACCAAAGACCTCAAATGACGCAAATGATAGATCCTGCCGCCGACAATGCACGTCCGTTCTTCTTTTCACTCAGAGGAATTAAAGACGCTCGGTCATTTTTAGCTTTTTTACAAGCACAGTACTCTATTCCAGGCGAACCCGATGGTTCTTTGCAGATCAATGAAGCCCTCAAAGATCGATTAGAGAATGTTTTCTTGCAAGGAGCTCCTTCGTCACCCGGAAGAATTGTTACTGAGCGGTGATAACTGAGGTCCATAACTTGATTGAGCGATAGCTAAACCAAAAGGATCACCCTCTTGCCTTTTAGTGAAGACTCTTAGAAAATGCAGTCTGCAGAAGAGGTGCTCATGAGTTATTTCTCGATTCGTCAAATGCCCCAAGATTGGCCTTCAATTTCTCCGAGGGAACAAAAACAAACAAGAACTCTTTTGATTTTTGGAGAACTCTTTCAGCGGGGATATGGAAACGGCCTGATTGAAGCGGCAGAGTCTCGGGGCTTTCAGATCATTCGTTCGACGGTGGGTCGTCGTGAGAAAGCTGGAGAACTCAGAGCTCTCACCTCGGAAGAACTCTCGACCCACACTCAACCACTCATCAATATACCACTGGAGGCGGGATTTGATCTTTGGACCGGGGATGGCATGCCGGCTCTTGTCGAGGACTTAAAAGAAATTAGGCTCAACGACTGGGAGTCAGCCAAACTTGATTTTGGAAGGATCGAAAAAAAGCGGGCTGGAGCACAAGAAGATTTTCGCTCGCGAGTCAAAAAATATGTTCAGAAATTAGAAGAGCTCACCGCCCAATCAAAACACTTGGTAATTGCCCACCTGATGGCTGGAGGGGTTCCTCGAGCTAAAATTATAATGCCTCTAATGAACCGCGTATTCAAAGGCACCGGGGAACGCCATATTCCCTCAAAACAATTTTGGGATTCTGATCTCGGGAGGCTTTGCGCGATCTCTTTTAGGGAAGTCACGGCAGAGACTTTTCGAATTTTACTTGAGGAGACCTCCCATCTCCGAACTGAGTTTAAAAGGAAAAGTGGCACAGTCAGCTACACGGCGTATGGCTATCATGGCACAGAAGTTTATTTTGGAGGCAAATTCCAATGGCAATCCTACGCTCCTTATCTCCAAGGTTGGGCTAAAAAAGATCTCGAGCAGATTTCTCGAAACTTTTTCCATCAAGGAGTCAGCTGTGCAGTTTACAACTGTCCCGAAATTCTCACCAACTCGAGCTCTATTTTTCAAGGAGTAGAAATTCCTCTTTATCCTTTGCTTTTCGCAGGTGAGAAAAATTTCTCTTCATCAAAACTCTATCAGAAGCTGAAAAGTGATTGCTTAGATCTTCTCAAACCTGAAATCTCGGTGGAGCAAGTGCAGTTGATCTGCGATACTTTTCTACAGAATTCAGACAATCAAAAAGCATTCGATTTTGAAAAATGGCCTTCTCACAGTCAGCAAGCCCAAATGGAAAAATTATTAGACACATCTGATCAGCTGATTGGCTTGCATCAGAACGAAAAACACTTGATGACGAACTTACTGTCAGAAATTGTTTTTAAAGCTTGTGGTGAAATTATGTTGTGTGATTCCCAGAAACCCCAAGAACCTGTGGCTTGGATCAATCACGACATCATTTCAAAAATTAGTTTCTAAAAAAGTCATTGAGATCAGGCCAAAGCTTTCTTGATTTGGTCTTTGTGGATTTGAAGTGGGCAAGCCAATCTTGCCTCTCCGCTCGCTGAGCCCACACTTTGGCCCATCGAGTAACAAAGAACAGGGGCGCTATGCCACCCCCTATATATTCCTGCGGTGGTTTGACAGCCGTGAGCATCTCAGGCCCAAAATAAGAATCCGTCAGCAGCCTCTCTTTCTCAGTGAGCTCTCCGATAATCACCACATCGGAAATCTGCCCCAGCACAGTTCGACTTAGTGGCACAGCGGGAGCCCCCGCAAGAGCTCTCCCCGCAGATCCAATAACTGCGATATTTCGTGAAAGTAAATTTCTAATAGCCTGAGAGACATTCCAAGTGACCTCACTCTCACGACGATTCCAAGACAACCACACAATCTGCGTTTCAGCTCCCACCTTGTCTAAGGCCCCTGCAATTCCTTCTTGGAAAAACTGCCCAGCTTCATTATAGGGAGTGATATTCACCACCTCACAGGCATCACAACTCCCCAGCTCAGAAATCAGAAGAGGTTTAATCTTTTGATCAAAATCTGCCCTGGGAAGATCATAGATCACAGCTATCTTTGGTCCAGGCGATATTTTTTGAGGGGCCGCTCCAAGCTGAACTGAGGCAAAAACCAGGACAAGCGTACAAAAATGGAAAAAGCACTTCATTTCGAACCCTCTTTTCTTTAACCTGTTCATTGAATCGAGAGCCTTAACGAATGTCAATAAATCCATGGCAAAATGTCCGAATCTATTTTGAAGGTGATGAGTATTTCGAAACAGCCCTTGCTGAAATTGAAAAGGCTCAAAAACAAATCTACCTAGAGACTTACATTTTTGACTACGACCCCATCGGCATCAGATTTCTGCAAGCTCTGACAAGGGCCCATCAGCGAGGAGTCAAAGTCCACCTACTCATCGATGGAGTGGGTTCTTTCAATTGGCTTCCGCAGATTCAAAAGTTCTGTGCTGAAAATCAACTTCCCCTCAGGATTCACAATCCCTTACCTTCACAGATCGCACGCGTGGCTCAAAAAACTTGGAAACGGCTGAGAAGAGCTCTTGTGTTTTATCGAAAACTCAATCGCCGCAACCATCGAAAGACAATTCTCATCGATGAGGATAAAGCTTTTCTTGGCTCTTTGAACATCACTCAAATTCATTCACGCAAGTACACAGGTGACTTTGCGTGGCGTGATACTGGAGTTTTTATTCAGGGAAAAGAAGTGCAAAGACTTCACGAAGCTTTCCTTCAAACATGGAGAGCTTCTCGACATCCTTTTGCAGTTTTTCTTCTGAAGTATCTTCGCCGAAAGCTCCGCCAAAAAAGCAGATCACACTCGATTCGCCTGAATAACTCGGCTGTTTGGCGATTTGATCTTCTCAGAGACCTCAATCGTCGGGCAAAAACTGCAGAAAGAAGAATTCTTATCACCAATGCTTACTTTTTACCGCGGCGCTCGGTCCTGAAATCACTGATTAAGGCTGCCGAGAGAGGGGTCTACGTCGGACTTATTCTTCCTTCAAAAAGTGATGTCCCTCTTGTTCAGTGGGCCTCCAAGTCGCTGTACGGTCGCCTGCTCCGATCTGGTGTTCAAATTTTTGAATATGAGCCGAGCGTCCTCCATGCAAAGACGCTCATCATCGATAACTGGGCGACGGTAGGATCCCACAATCTCAACCACCGGTCTTTTTTGCATGATCTCGAAGTGGAAGCAGTTTTCGAAGACCCAGCAATAATTCACCAGCTTCTTGAACAGTGGGATAGCGATGCTCGAGCATCTTCAAGTATTCAACTGGAGGATTTAGGAAAACTCGTCTGGTGGCGAAGAGTCCTCTACCGATTCGCTCACTGGTGGAGATACTGGCTATGAAACTGAAAGTGCTCTCGTACAACATTCACAAAGGTTTCAACCTTTGGGGAGCTGAACTGACACTCCATAAAATCAAACAAGCTCTGCGTGAGACTGGAGCAGACCTCCTTTTTCTACAAGAGGTGGTTGGCGAAAACCATCAGTGGAGTCGAAACTACTCAAACTACCCAGCCCAAGCCCAGTTTGAGTTTTTGGCCGATGAAGTCTGGCCTCACTATGCTTATGGAAAGAATGCCGTCTTCCCAACGCGGAATCACGGCAATGCTATTTTAAGTCGGTACCCTATTCAATCTTTTGAAAACTACAATCTCTCACTCCATAAATGGGAATCACGGGGCCTTCTCTTTGCTGAAATTTATATTCCTGAAATCAAAAAGACTCTTAATACGGCGACCACACATATCAACCTCCGTGAGAGCGATCGCGCCAAACAAGTGGCTCATATCTGTGAGATTCTTTCCAAACGTGTTTCTCCCGATAAAGATCTCATTCTCACCGGAGACTTCAATGACTGGATGAGAAAAGTATCGACCCCTTTGCGTGAACGTCTCTCACTCCAAGAAGCTCATTTTTTACAGTATGGACATTATGGTTCGACTTTTCCTTCAGTCTATCCCTTTCTCAAACTGGATCGCATTTACTCCCGCCACCATCGCGTGAACCACGCTGAAATTCTGAAAGACTCTCCCTGGGCCAACCTCTCAGATCATCTACCTCTTTTGGTTGAGTTTGATCTGAAGAAAGATTAGCATGTCGAATATGATCAGTAAGAAGATTAAGATTGTTGTGACGGGTGGCCCCTCTGGTGGAAAGACAACTCTGATTGAAGCTCTTCAGAGAGATCTCGCTGGGAAAGTTTCTGTCGTTCCTGAAGCGGCCAGCATCCTTTATCGCGGAGGTTTTCCTAGAAAGTCGACAGTGCCAGGAAAAATTCACGCGCAACGAGCCATTTGCTTCATTCAAAGGGAACTTGAAGATCTTGTGACCGTAGAGAGTAAAACGTCTGTCATTGTCTGCGATCGGGGCTCCCTTGACAGCATTGCCTATTGGCCGGGACATGATGATGATTTTTTTTCTTCTTTGCAGACCAGCCGAGAGCTTGAGCTCAAACGATATGACTGGGTCATCCATCTAGACACTGCCGAAGAAGTGGCCTTCGATGGCAGCAATCCCATCAGAACGGAAACTCATAAAGAAGCGCTTGAACTCAATGGCATGATTCGAGCAGCCTGGGCGGGGCACCAGCGCCGAATCATCATTTCTCATTTTTCGGATTTCCTCTCAAAAATGACCCTAGCCAGATCTGTCATCGAAAAAATTCTGAATGGCGAAGACTTCGCACAAATCTCTAGCTTTGTCTCAATTAGAGACTCTTAACTTTTAGAGATTTTTTCCGATAAGACTTAGGTCGGGAGTCAGCCAATGTCAATGCTTAGCCGTTTTCGCAAACCAGGTGGTTTCCAGCAGCTCATGACTCTCATTGAGTCCTGTGACTCTGACAAACAAAAGAGCCTCTTGCACTTGGTCGCTCAAGAGGACCCGGGCTGGGCTTATCTCGTGAAGCTAAAAGTTTTGAGTGCTGAGAAAATTTTATCCTGGGACGCTTCCCACTTGATGGAAATATTCCCGCAGTTACCGTTGAGAGTGCTTGTGGCTTTCTATTGCTTCGCTGACGAGTCAAAACAGAAAATCATCTTGAGTTCCCTCGACTCAAGCCTGGCTCGCAAAATGCAAGAAGAAGCTCTTGAGAGACCGGCTGAAAGCGGCGAGCTCCACTCAGCTAGTATAAAGTTAATTCAAACAGTGCGCACCCTCGAGGCCGAGGGGAAACTTCGACTTTCTCTTATCGATGCCACGCTGGTTCTTGATCAAAGATTGGTGGCCTGACAGAATGAGGGCATGGGTTTTTTTGTCTTTGTGACATTGTTTGTGAGCGTTCATGCTTGGGCTCAAGGTCAACTCCACTTTCCTATCGACAGAATGCCGCTCAGAACTCTTCCTCAGCGCTTTGACTATCGCCTGATTGATAAAGACCGTTTTCAAATTGGAAATCTCACGATGGATTTCTCAAGTTTTCAATTTGAAATTGAAAATACGGACAGCAGGCCTCAACTAACGATCACTTGGCCTTCTGCTCTTTTGAAGAGAGGTTTTGTTGTCGTTCGTGACAACTCAGGTAAAACAATTTGGAAAACAGGCCTCGATAGCGATCGCCTATCCTCAAACGAAAGAACCTCAAATCTAGTCATTGAAAAGTATCCCGAGGATCTCCTTTCTCAATTGAGACAGTACCCTTTCTTTCGAGTTTGCATTTTGAATGAAGAAGGTCTCACACGAGTTCTCGCCTGCTCCAAGGACATGTTTTTAAGGAATGAGGCCGGTCGGTGGACTGTGGTGAGTCGCGACTCTCGGAGAAAAGAAAGCTTCATCGAAATCAATGGTCGACGAGTCGACCCTGTCGGCTCTGTGTTTTTAGCAAAAAATGACGAGACACTTAATCTGAGAAGTTTACTTATGTCCGGAGCTCATTTAGAGATATTCACACGAAAGAAAGAAATGAATTTTTTTGATGTTGCATTAGATGAGACTAAAGAAGTTCTTCTTTTAAAGTCAACAGACACAAGCCCCAACGATGATGGTCCCACTCCAACGCTGAGTGACGGGCCATGGCAGTTTGAACTCCGCCTCGAACGACCAAGCCTTTATTTCTATTCTGAAGGTGGTATTCCTTTACTCCAGGAGTTCGTCATTAATGGAAAGATCCGACCAGTTTCGCTTCAAATGATAACTGTGGGAACCCCTGCTCAATCTTCGCCGTCACGAGAATACTCTCTCCTCATACAAAAACCTTTGGGATACACGATCTCCCCGGCAGATCCTCTGTCAAAAGTTCGAGTGCTCCCTTCAGGAAATGTAGAATGGACACTCCTACAACTTGACGGAGAAACAGTCCAAAGACGCTACATAAAGATATCAGATGGTCAAAATGACTACTTTGCTGCTTGGGATGTTTCACGAGCTCTTCCGTGGAGTTTAAGCATGACTGGCTATCTTCCTTTTTGGATTAAGCTTTCAGGATCTTATCATCACCACCAGCTTTGGAGTTCTCTTTTTGAATTTGAGAATTCGTTCGAAACAGGGGGAGATGCTGTGGACTACACTGCTGTTAAAATCGGAGCTTTGAGATCCTTCAAGAGTTTTCAATATGGATTGATGATCAACTCTTTACAGTTTGACCAAGGCCTAATTGATGGAGATACCATCACGCTGTCCCCCCTTCTTGGTTGGCTCAAAAATTTCCCAACGGTGTTTTCAGACCAAATTTTTTTCGATGGTCGATACTCACTACTGAGTTCCGGAGATCTGAAAATAAAAAAACACTCAGATTTTAGTTTTGGCATTTCAAAAAACTGGAAAAAGTCTTGGGATCTCAGAACTGGAGTTCGCTACTTCGGCGTCCAAGCTGAGAAGGATAGCCGCGTGAGTGGTTTTCATCGCAATCAATTTTTTATGGGTCTTGATCACCAGTTCTAGCGCTTCTTAAAAAATCCACCAATCAAAGCTGTCAAATCAGTGTCGGAAGATTTCTTTTGGACTTTTGAAGAAACTACCGTGATTTCTCGACGTGCAGGTAAGAACGAGTTGTCTAAGGCAAGAGCTTTCTCAAGGCACTTCTTCGAGCTCGCAAAATCACCTTTCGCTTTATGATAGAGACCCCAAGCAAAATGAAAAATGGGCTCGAACTTATCTTCCGGGGGAACCTGCAGAAGATCCGCTTCGACCTCCTGTAAAACCCTGGACCTATTGGGATGAGAATCACTCCCCGCCGTCTTTGCCCAAGCCATGTGAAGTTTTAATCTTTCTATTTGAGGATCCAGTGACTCCACTTTTTTGAGGACACTCAAAGCTTGAGCAAATTGAGACTTCTGCAGAAGCACTTTTGCCTCCTCATAAAAACCACTGGCTTTCATTTTGTTTTCCAACTCCGCATGCAAGAGCTGCTCGTGGACTTTGTTGCTGTCGTTTGTTTTTGTAAACTCAGTGGCCTCTTCAGCAATCGAATGAATCTTGTAGTAAATGTCCCTGAGAGCTTGAGAGTCATCAGGGTTGACGTGGCCCAGAATCCTCTTAAATTCAGAAAGTGTGTACAAAGGGTCCGACTCCACAGTTCCCGCAATCCGTGCCATGACTTCAATGAGTTCAGGTTTTGACTTTCCCTTAAATTGCAGGTCGATCTTTTTTAACAACTGTAAACGATCCTGTGAAGACATTTGCCTGCCGACTTCCTCAAAGCTCAGCCAGCCCCGGATTAACACATAGTGAAGGGCTTTGAGAATAATTTCTTCTGACACTTGGAACTTGGCCACTATTTCATGAACGGTTAACTTCGAACTCAAAGCTTCCTTAAGACCTGGAAGCTGCTGCAAAAGGGGAGGGTGCTCCTGCCAATTCTCTAAGCCCACAGCGGTCAAAGTCATTTTAGAATTCTCCCACTGCAAGAAGTGAGCTCTGAGCCAAGAAACAGAAATCTTTCCAGCCACCCAATCATGCAAATAAGAAAGCAATGTTTTGGAATCAATGTGTGGGGTCGTGAGTTCGAGATCAGTGGGTGAAAAATTGATTTTGCAAGTTGTATCACTGATTGTGCGAGACAATCTCAGACTCATCTGTGTACTTAATCCCAAATTGAAAGCATGAGGACTGAGCAAATGGGAATCGATCAGGCGCTGGCCAATTTTTTTTGGATGATCTTTCACGATCAAGAGCGGGTCTAAATCATGCGAGGTCAAATACCCTTCTTGAATCAGGATCTTGCCTAGTTGAGTATCTTGATCAACAATGTCAACGGCGATGATCTTTCCTTGCGCAAAAGAAATTCCACTCACATCACCAGATTTTGAAACGATATTTAAATGACCTGTTGCTTGTGCCTCCATCAAGAGTGAATAAACAAAAGGTAAGTCGTAACTGTGTATTTCATCGAGAGCTTCGATAACTTTTCTTTTTTCTCGGGGTGTTACTTTGATTCGAGAAAAAATCTGATAGAGAGCTTTGCGAGGATGAACGCTATTTTCAACAACTGCTGAAACTGCGGGAGCTTTCACGAATTTCAGAGCCTCTTCGATTTCAAAAGGTTTTTTTATAAAACCTAAAGCGCCCGTCGCTCGCAAAGTATCTTTAACAAAGGAATTATCCGTAAAAAGTCCTGACATCATAACTATATCGAGAGATCCCGCTGGAAAAATCTTTCGAACTTCGTCGGTCACGAAATCCACCCCACTAGAGGCTGGCAAAAGACAGTCCACAAAAAGCACGGAAACTTGATATCTTCTCAGATAATCAAGAGCTTCATCCGCTCTGGCCGTCGCAAACACAGTATGCCCCGCTCGCGAAAACGCAGCTTTCAATGATTCTTGAACTGTCACATCATCTTCAAGAATGATGACTCTGGATTTCTTTGCCATGGAACTCCCGATCAATTATCGGCAAGTTACCTTCCAGAGTTGATGCCTACTTCTTCAGGAATTTAAAGTATTTCGCTTCGATAACATCCATTTCCATTTCATTTCCTGAATCATCTTGCACTTGAGGAGCTTTTATCTCACCTTGAGACGTATATTCTTTCCCGAGGCTAAAAAGAACGTTCTTCTCATGGCCAGAGTCCTCATGAAAGTAAGGGACGAAAAATGATTCCACAAAACCTGAGGACGGTAAAAAACCCTGAACCATATTGATCTGATCAACGATCACTTTAGGACATTGCCGGTAAATCACTTTTTTACCTGAGGCTGCAGAAATCCATTTGATCCACTCCCGAATACCGCAAGAGTTAATTCCTTTCACTCCACTACAATCCACACTCACTTCAGTAGCCCCCCCTAAGTCATAGGGAACAAAGTCAGCATCTTCATCAATAACCCCCGAAATCTTGACTTGAAATACAGATCCGGTCTTTTCAATCCCACAACTAAATTTACTCATAATGACTCCTCAATTTACTCAATTTCTATTCGATGCAAACTCTTCGGGATTCGTTCTCGTTGTCGGTGACTTGCTTTTACCGGCAGCCAGACCACAAACCGAGTCATTTGTCCCTTCTTTACTCCGATGAAAAGCGAAGTGCTGTTTTCAAACAGAATAACACAACCAAGGCCAGCACCTCCGCCAGATCTATTCATGGCCTCTCCTGCTCCACGAGAATAAACTTCATTCATTCGATCCACAAATTTTGAAATACTCAGGGAACCATAAAAGTCCGTGCAAGAAATGACTAATACCGAAGGTGTGAAACTTAAAAAAAGATGACATTGTTTGTGCGAAGTCTGGGGCCCCCGCAATTTGGATTCTCGAGGTGCATCAAGCACCGCATTCATATAGAGCTCCTCAATCACTGCCTGACTAGCAGACAGTAGTGAAGAATTCCCTTTTCCCTTCAGAAAAGTCTCGACTTCAGAGAGCATTCTAGATTTATCTGAAGCCCCTGAAAAGTAAATGTTTGTGCAGTCGAGAGACATTCCTCTGATAAATTCCTCAGTAAAGAAATACTGAGGATTCTGCTTGAGGCGGAAGCTCTCTTGTTCCAAATAAGTGAGGTAAGGACTGAGGCGAGAAACCACATGATCGGCAGAGAATGTCTTTATTGCTTTGACGACCTCTGCAGGAGACACCTCATCCACATAATGAATCTTCACAAATCCCTCACAATCATAAAGAATGTGACATCGTCTTTGAGAGCGGACTGACTCCGGTAAGAATTAAAGGAAGCGACCAATTGCTGAACTGATTGCTCTGCAGACGGCCGACCTGTATTCGCCGCCAGTATTCCTTTAATGAACTCTCGCTCTCCCCATGAATCCCCTTTAGGATTTGGGATATCGGGAATTCCATCCGTGTAAAAGAGGATTCGATCGCCTTTATTAAGGTTTACTCTATGCATTTCATAGACTGTATCACGACTCTGACCTAATCGTGGTTGAACCACCTCGTTCATAGGGTAGAGATCTTTTTTCTTTGGCGGCAGCTCAGAATAGCTGATTAAAAACGGAGCTTCATGGGAGGCATTGGCATAGCAAAACTCATGGGTTTCTAAATCATAAGATGCTAGGAAGAAAGTCATCATGATTTGACCACGGGAAACATCGTAAATCGATTTATTCAGAAGTGAGAGCGCCTGGGCAGGATTCACATCTAAGCGCTCGAGAATTGTTGCTGCACTCTTGGCAGCACTTGTGATCAAGGCCGCAGGAGCGCCGTGCCCTGTAGCATCTCCAATCCATAAAAAAACCTTGCTTCCCACTTGCGAATAGTGCCACCAGTCACCACCAATTTCACTGGCAGGCTCATAGAACCCCGATATTTCTAAATCACCAATTTTGGTATTTGCCGGCGGAAACAAAGTATCTTGAACTGTCTTTGCCGTTTTCAGCTCACCCGCCATCCGCGCCTGCTCAGCAGTCTCTCTCATAAGTCGCGAAATTTCTCCTGCCATCTGATTGAAACTTTGTGCAAGGACTCCCACTTCGTCTTTGCTCTTCACGGCGACTTTGATGTCAAAGACACCACCAGCCACTTTTTGCGCAGCTCGGCTGAGCTCAGCCAAAGTAGCTGTTAAACTTCCCGACGCGATCAATGAAACAATTGTGGCTGCAGCGATCAGCAAAACAAAGAATATCACGCTTCTTTGACTTAAAATTTTAACAGCTTGAAAAGCTGCCGACCGAGGAACAAATGAGGCTACTGACAGCTGTCCAAACGGCACTTGAGAAAAAGAAGAAATCATTTCTTCGCCATTGATTGAAAAAGTATTTTTGGCGAAAGACCAACCACTATTCTTATCCACTGAGTCGAGCTGAACATCATAGAGTTGGCGCAAATAGTGAGCTTTGTTTTTCGCTGGACCCAGCAAAATAAAACCTTCGGCCCCCACCAAAAATGCTTCTGCACCGGAAGCTGCTGTGAAAGCAGACACTAAGGAATGGGCTTCCGCCATGATAAGAAAATAGAGCGGAGATTCGGCTCCAATGGCCACTTTCTCAACCATCAGCATTTTTTCATTTTTGAAGGGAAATCGAACAAGTCGATCTTCATTTTTCAGCTGATTAATTAGCTGAGTCAGAGAGCCGAAACTTTTGAGGTCTTGAGTTCCTTGAGTCTGATGTTTCTCAACGATGCCTTTTTGCTCTACGCCGGATGTGCCAACTTGAAAAACGGCCACCCAAAAAAGATTCGGGTCTGATTCAAGTATACTTCGACTGACTTCGGCGAATTCACCGCGAATTAAATATTCTTGCATGATCGGCTTCACTTTAGATAGCGTTGAGTTCAGCTGAATCCCTGCCTGACTTGACAGCGTTCTCACGACCGAGAGACTGGCATCTCGAACATAAGATTCTTTATCATTTTGAAACACCTTAATCGCCATCCAGATATAAAATCCCAAAGTCACCACGGGGACTAAGGTGAGCAAAAGGAGAATTTTATACTTCAGAGAGAGCCCCGTGGTTCGCATCTGCCCTATTATCATGCGGCTAGACTCCAAAGAGGAGTCTAGAACCCCGCCTTACTGACAAAGGTCCATAATGAAATTCCCATCTTTTTCCGAAGAGTTAGCAGCATGAGTAAGATGTCCAGGCTGAATAAAAATGACAAACGCCTCCTAT
>JAJTIC010000106.1 GCA_021300175.1 Pseudomonadota bacterium | reverse complement strand
TACAAAATAGTCGCTGCTTCGGGGACAATCACGACGTCTTCGCCAATCTCCCGTCGATAAAGATCTGCAGCTGTGGTCTTCCCACCGCCAGGCCCTCCAGTTAAAACTATTCGGCAGCATCTCTCCACGCAAGCTCCTCAAATTCTCAGTATCTAAGGTTGGCCGAATCTTCTCGGCCCGTTGAAGTCGTTGGGATTTTTTGTCATCTCTGCCCTCTCTCGCTGAGACATTATGCCTCAAGCAATTCTTCCGATTGCTTTTCACAAGCTCTCTGAACTAGATGTGGCTTCTCTTAGCACCGAATATGCCAATGGCCTCTTTTTTGCTGAAAAAGCTGATCCGAGCTAAAGAGAAGATGCAGAAGCTGATGGAGTGGACGAAAGGATACTCATGAAGAGATGGAGAGAAAGGGTTAACGGTCTGTGGACCAACAGAGGACCTTGGGTTGATGGTTTTGAGCTTGAACTTAACTACGAGCCTACGGGCAGCAGTTAAAATGACTATAGAGGAAAATCTAATTGGGCGTAAAACCGTCTTTTCAGCAAAAGGTCTTTCAAAAATTTACCAGATGGGAGATGTCACTGTACGCGCTCTGCATGACGTGAATCTTGAGCTTTACGAAGGCGAATTTGTAGTTCTTCTTGGCCCCTCGGGAAGCGGCAAGTCCACTTTGTTAAATATTTTAGGTGGGCTTGATACCGCAACTGTGGGGGAAGTTTTTTACCGAGACCACGATCTTGTAAAGTCGGATGATCATGAGCTCACTGCCTTTCGTCGTGACCATGTAGGTTTTGTATTTCAATTCTACAATCTAATTCCTAGTCTTACAGCAGAAGAGAATGTGGCCCTGGTGACCGACATCTCTCGTTCGCCGATGTCGCCTCGAGAAGCTCTAGAATTAGTCGGACTTTCGGATCGAGCGAGACACTTCCCTTCACAACTGTCGGGTGGAGAGCAGCAGCGGGTCGCGGTGGCAAGAGCCGTGGCAAAGCGACCGGATATTTTACTGTGTGATGAGCCCACCGGCGCCCTTGATTTTTCAACGGGAAAAATGGTTCTCAATGCAATACTAAGGGTCAACAAAGAGCTGGGAACACTGGTCGCAATCATTACTCATAATGCAGCGATTGCCGGTATTTCAGATCGCGTGGTCCATCTCGCTGACGGGAGCATCCGCTCCATCGACATCAACCGCAAGCGTGGTTTCCTTGAGGACATCAAGTGGTGACGCCATCTCTGAATAAGAAAATGTGGAGAGAGCTTTGGTCGCTCAAGGCGCAGACTTTGACCACCTCGATGTTAATCACGGTGGTGTATCGCTTTTAGTTTCAGAGTGGAGTGCCTATCGGTCACTTCAACAGGCGCGAGATAGCTACTACAGAGATTACAAATTTGGGGATCTATTTGCAGATTTTAAAAAGTCATCGACGGAGTCCCTTCATCAGATTGCCGAGATTCCCGGCATTGAAGATTTTGATTTGAGAATTTCGGTTGAAGGGCTCATCAATGTTCCTGGTCGAATGGAGCCCTCCGTTGGGCGCTTGATCTCAGTTCCCTCGGGCCTGCAGCCTAAGCTTAACCGTATTCACCTCCGGAAGGGCCGTCTTCCTGTGGATTCGAACGAGGCTGAAATTATTGTTCATGAAGGATTTGCATCTGCAAATAGTTTGGACCCCGGAGATAGATTCAGTATCATTGTGCAAGGGCAAAGCCAAATCGTGCGCGTGGTTGGTATTGGCTTGTCGCCAGAATACGTCTATGCCCTCAGCTCAAATGCACCGTTGCCGGATGATTTGCACTTCGGTGTGTTTTGGATGACAGAAAAGAAATTGCAGCAGTTATTGAAAATGTCCGGTGGATACAACAGCCTCGTTGCTGCAATGACTCCTTCCGCTCTTAGCCATGAAGTCATTAGTGATATAGACCGAGTGTTAAAACCTTTTGGCTCTTTGGGTGCCTATACTCGAGACCGTCAAATATCGAATGTTTTCGTCGCGGATGAAATTTCTCAACAGCGAGTCTCCGCCATTTTTATTCCCGCTATTTTTTTGGCAATCGCTGCATTTCTTATTAATATTATTACTTCAAGATTGGTTGTTCTTCATCAACCTCAGATCGCTGCTCTCAAAGCAATGGGTTATACACGCGTCGAAATTTCTGTTCATTACTTGAAAATGATTTTTATAATGGCTCTGACGGGAACAATTCCTGGCATTGGTGTCGGAGCTCTTCTTGGCCGATGCGATGCGGCCCCTAGCGCCGCCAGCTTTTCATGCAGCTCTGATTGAAAAAATGAAACTCGATAAGATTCTCGGGCCGATGAGCCTCATGGCATTTCGTAATCTATTTCAGCGGCCCCACAGGCTGGGGTTGGTCATTTTGAGTTTGTCAGCGGCGCTTGCGATTGTGGTCGCTGCTGGCTCGTGGTCTGATATGATCGAATTTCTGCTCAAGACACAATTTCAGAGGCTTCAAAAAGAGGACTTGACTGTCCAGCTTATTCGCCCGGGATCTTTAAGTGCGATTCAGGAGATGAGTCGAATACCTGGAGTGATTTCTGTTGAGGGGTTTCGTGTTCTTCCGGTTCGGATACGATATCTCAATCACAAACGCGAACTTCAGTTGACGGGTTGGAACAAGAGCACTGAGATGCGAGAGCTATTGGACCGAGACCTCAGGCCTATTGAGCTTCCTTCCACGGGAATATTAATTAGTCGTTTTTTTGAAAAGAGTTGGGAAATAAAACGGGGTGATCTAGTTCAGCTTGAACCTCTTGAGGGTGCCGATCAAACATTCGAGATTCCTGTTGCGGGCTTCACGGACGAACTCATAGGTATGAGTGCCAACATGAGGGTCCAAGAACTTTGGAAAATGATGGGAGAGGGGCCTGTGTACAACGTCTTCACTTTGAAAGCTGACCCCAGGAGTTTGAGTGAAATTTATAGACGTCTCAAGGGAAGCTCCCAAGTCGGAGCCGTCCAAGTGAAAAATTCTCTCTACAAGGGTTTTAAGGAATCTTTTGGGCAAGTGATTCGCACAGCGACGCTGATTTTGATGCTTGCTTCGCTGCTCATTGCTTTGGGGATTATCTATAATTCAGTTCGCGTGAGCTTTTCTGAGCGCTCCTGGGAATTGGCAAGCCTAAGGGTTCTGGGCTTTGACCGGTCTGAAGTAGCTGGGGTCTTATTGCTTGAAGTGGGGGTGCAAGTGCTGATGAGCTTGGTTCCTGGGTGCTTTTTAGGGCTTTGGCTAACCCATCTAAGTATGAATCTCATTCATACAGAGACATTTGCTTTTCCAGTGGTCGTCACTGCGGCAACCTATGGAAGGGGTTTGCTGGCAGTGCTTCTCGCTTTTATGGCAAGTGGTCTTGTAGTTTACCGGATGAGTGGACGACTCAATCCAGCAGAAGCTCTGAAAGCTCGCGAGTAGGGAGGGATATTCATGAACATCAGTGGAATAAAACTGAGAACGATATTTGCGATTCTTTTTGGTCTATCCAGGCGATCTCGTGAAGGAGGGTGCTCGAATTCGCGGGCATTAAGGTAGGCGGTTCTGGACTGTTACCTATGTGACCGGCATGGACCAGAAAACAATTGGTGCCCGAAAGAGGACTTGAACCTCCACGACCTTTCGATCACTAGTACCTGAAACTAGCGCGTCTACCAGTTCCGCCATCCGGGCCCATTAGCTCGTCCAACAATTCATCAGGACTGAGTGGAGTTGTCAAGCTCTGATGAACTGTGAACCCAGGTGAGTTCGTGTTTATTGCTGTTCAGGTGGAAAATCTGGCTGTTGGGGATCTTTGCGAAAGCTTGAATGGCTGAAAAGTCCGTTTTTCCTTTAAATTTAAGAGTGCAGACAAAATTTTTGACTGTGTTGTAGCTTCGCCATTTCTGAATCAATTCAAAAAGCTTATCCGGATAGCAAATGATATCGCTCACAAGCCAACTCACTTGAGGAAAAAGCCGAGGATCTAACGTGAATGCATCCTTTTTTAGGAACTGGATATTTTTTTTATGACTCATCTTGATATCGAGCGGCGCTGTGTCCACACTAATCACTTGTCCTGCCAACTGGGAGAGTGCCCAGCTCCAACCGCCAGGGCATGACCCTAAGTCAATCACAGTGTCTTCTTTGGTGGGTGTTGTGCGGAATCTAGCTAAAGATTCATCGAGCTTAGCATAAGCTCTGGAGGGGGCCTCTGCGTCTGTTTCGACCTGGATCAGGCCAGCTGTATAGGGAAGGGAGCAATCCTCAGAATAAATGATTTCAGTTTCTGAACTGAGCCAATAAGAGCGACTGACAAGATCAGGCATGGCTTGGCCACGAGCTAGTTTTTTTGAAGGTGTTTTTGAGAGATGGCTTTGAATCAGCGCTTGCTTGCGATGGAGCTGCACGGGCACTGGCAGCCAGTACTTTGAGATGGCTTTAAGTTGATTGCTTGCGCTTTTAACAGAATTGAATTCAAAGGACTGAAGGCACGGGAAAGACTCTTGGGCCCACCAACTTTGAAAGAAATCACCTTCACAAATGACCAGCTGTTTGTCTTTCAAAGGGATTGTTCGTTGAATCTGGCTGAGTTTTCTCAGTTTAACTTCGCCAGCAAAGTCTTCCGCACGTTCAGATTGAATCCAGTAGCCATGAGAAACATTAGTCTTAAATTGATTTTTATTCATGTGACGCATCTCAAATACGGCTTTGTTGCTTGATTGACAAGGCTTTAGGTAAAACAAACTCAAAACTGGAGTGCAACTATGAGTGCTATGGCTAAATTTTCAAAATGGCTCGTTTCATTGATTGTCGGTCTGGCAGTGATCTTTATTTTTGTAAAGTACTATAGCTTTATCTTTTCTGAGAAGATTGAAGGCATCGTTGAGAAGGTAGAGCGCGTTCAACTGAATGTTTCCCTCATGCAAGTGCAAGATTCTCCAGGAACTAGCTTAAACCCGGCGCTCTACTCATTTGCAGTGGCGATCAAGACAAAAAACGGGGAAATCAAAACTTCTTCAGCAGAGGATCGGCAGTGGGCTGTTGTCGAGGCAGGGAAATGTGCGGAGGCAAGATTTTATCCTTATCCTTTTTGGAATTTAAACAAAGCTGGGACTTACTTTAACGCACGGCTGATTAAATATTTCGACTGTCCTAGAGATCCATAATTCTTAACATAAGATAGGCGAACCCCCCGAAGAGGACAACTCCTACAAACATAGAGGTCTGAATAATGCCAATGTTTTCATGTTTCTGTCTATTCAGTTCGGACCTCTTTTTTGCTTCCTTGAACTGCACACGAACCACCCTGTGAAAAGATCACTACAATCACTGTCTAAGAGTTTATCTTAATTTTAAAAATAGGGGTCAAAATTCATTGCGAGATCTCACCTTGAGATATTCAAGGTGAGATGAATCTAAATTACAGACAAAATCCTGCAGGTCGCGAAGTGTCTTTAGATCAGTCTTGATTTGAGACACTTTTCTTTGAATGTTCTCAATTTTATCGTGGGTAAGCTCGGTCCCAAATTTTGGCTTAGCGACGGACAACGGTAGAAAAGTTGAATTTTTGATTCAGATTTGAGTTTAACGATTGCATCGCTAATGAGATGGCTTTGCCATCGCTCTGAGAATTAAAAAAGCAAAAGTTCTTCGCTGAAGTGCTTTCCACGCGACGTTGGTTCTTCGCTCGAAATTGATGCAGCGGGAAAGTGTGCGAATGAATCGAACTCGAGGTGAATTCAAAAGTATCATAGCCCAAAAGAGATTTTTCGATTTGCATGACTTCACTAAAGTGCACATCCCCCGAGCCGAAAATCACGGGTGCCTCGGCACGCGAGAGTTTTCTAAGAAAGTCTTGAAAATTTTGTGAATGGCTCGACTCAAAAGCATCTTTGCCGAGATAGCCCCCAAAAAACTGGCTGCCATTCATCAGCCACGCTGGCTTTGCAGATTTAGTCAGAGTTCCAATCAGCCAATCTTGTTGATCTCGTCCCCAATGCAGCCCTCGGCTGGGATCTTTGTCCCAACGGTAACTTCGGCAATCCATAAAGATAAATCTTTGGGTTGAAAGCTCTAAAAGCTTCCCTTCACCGAAAGTTTTTTGAAATCCAGAAATCTTATCATGAGCCCAGAAAAGATCGAACAGGAACTCGGTGATCCAGCGATCTTTGAAATCTTTAGTGGCATTATTGTCACCAAAATCGTGATCGTCCCAAACGGCTATTGTGGGAATTAACTGCTCTTGGCGAAACCATGAAATTCGCATACGGGTTTCGCAGTATCTCTTCCAGTAACCAGCTTCTCCTCCCTCATTGGAGTTGTCTGCGTAGCAAGTATCCCCGATCAAAAACACAATTTCTGGCTTTGTCTTGGCCAGCTGATCCCACATTTTTACTCGAGCCTCTCGGTAAACATCATTCATGCACGACGCTGTTACGAATTTGAGATCTGGTTTACTCAGATTGAGGGAGCTGAAATACCTGTGGTCTATCATTTTCCCGGTGTCTGCATTGAATACTTTGAGTTCATAGCGAAGGTTCGGGGAAAGCTCATCCACTTTGATCTTTTCAATAGCCCAATCAGAGTGTTTTCGAGCCTCGCGCCGAAGCATTTCATATGCCATCGATTTGCCGTCCGAACTTAAAATTTGGTAATGAAGATTTATATTCTTTTCACAAAGAATCACAAACTGACTCGAACTTGCGTTAGTAGCCCCTTGTAGAATAGGTAGAGCGCCTCGATAAACTTGTTGCTCTTCAGCAGCGCGAGAAGTTTCAATGGGCGAAGTCAGCAGGGCTATCCCCGCGGCAGCCTGCAATCCTGTCTTTAGAAAGTCTCTTCGGTCGATGGCTAAAGTATCCACTCAAACATGATTTCAACATCGCCACTGCTCGCCGTCAAATATCTGGCCTTATCCAGCTTTTGCATTTGGATCTAGGTCTGGGTTGTATTTCAAAACAATCTAGTCAAATGCAGAATTATTGGCCATGATCTTCAATCTACGGAGGTACATTTATGAAATGGATTTTAGGTTTAGCATCTTTATTGTTTTTCGCATCCGCAGTTTCTGCGAACACAACAGCTCCCGTGACTGGTCAGATCACTTGGACAGGAACAGGAGTTGGCAAAGCCCACACAGGTACTCTCAAATTGAAGTCCGGAGAACTTCAATTGAAAGGCAAGCAAGTCGTTGGCGGAAAATTTGTTTTCGATATGAATTCGATCGATTACAAAAATCCCAGGCTTGTAGGTCATTTGAAATCACCTGATTTTTTCGAAGTTGAGAAATTTTCTGAGGCAACCTTCGTTGCGACAAAAGTAGAAGCACTTGCAAAACCTGTGGTGGGCGCTCCGAATCACAAAATCACCGGAGACTTGACGATTCGTGGAACTACAGCCCCAATTTCTTTTGATGCTATTGTTACCGAAAACGGAAAAACACTCACGGCAAAAGGGGACATTATCATTCCTGATCGCACTGTTTATGGAGTCAAATATAACTCTAAGAAGTTTTTTGATGTGGCAAAACTTGGTGACAAGTTGATCGAAGACCAAATCAAAATCTCTCTCGATGTTGCAGCTACTCTGAAGTAAGCCTTATTTTAAGACGTGCTCTTATTGAATAGAGTGCGTCGGTAGTCTTCACTGCGATTGCCATGAAACAGCCTTAAACTGCCCCTGAATCCTGTCCCCAGAAGCCCTCATCTTCCGGTTTCAAGTTAATCTGGCGATGATCAACAGCTGATAAATATGTACACCATCTGCGAAGATGTTTTGATGCCCGAGCACTCAGGCAGCGTGACCAAGTTGGTCTTTGGCCCTAACAAATTTCAATTCGATTATTGTAGCAAAGATAAATTTTCAAGTGTCGTTCTAAGTTCTCGATCTTTTTGGTCGTGCTCCAGCTTCGACGAATGAGTCTATTAATGTCGGCGCGAAGTTTTGCACACCTTTGATTCAAAGCAAACATGGGATCAAATCTTTTCTTTTCATGATTCAAGTAGAGCTGCTCTCTGCTCTTGGGATCTTTTCTGATACAAACCTGATGAATAGACTTGGGAAATTTCTTGGAAACCAAGGTCCGGTAGCTTGCTTTGCCATCACTTTTAATCAAAGTGGGATCTATATTTTTAGGTAACTGACTAAGCAGCTCTCTAATAACAGACTCTGATTGATTGGGTCGAGGGCCATACTTTTTGCGAGAGATTTCAGATAGATACCCCTTTGAAGGTAAGCTGCCGCAACCCACTCCCAGCATTCTCTGTTGATCATCAACAACGAGCGCAATGGTGATCGGTTTTAGTTTTGTGTGTTCAATTGATTCCATTTCGTCTAGCTGAAGTTCAGAAATTGGAGCGAGTTCGTTTAAAAACATTCTTTGCTTCTTTTCAGCCAAATCACTGAGCCATAAGAATCGAGAGTAAACAAGATTGTAGCTCACGCCAAGATTGCGGGCCGTTCGTCGAAGGCTTACGCCTGAGCAAAGATTGAGGAAAATCATCCGATTAAAAAATGGTTTCTTTTGTTGGTAGCACGAAGTCAAAGTGGAGGCTGAGAATTTAGTTTTGCATGATAAGCACCAGTAGCGCTGGACATATTTGCGGGTCAGCTTCTGCCTGAAAAATCCCTTTTTTTGAACCGAATTTGAATGACAATGAGGGCAAGCGTTGACCATCTTCCCATTCATT
>JAJTIC010000008.1 GCA_021300175.1 Pseudomonadota bacterium | reverse complement strand
TCTCAAGTTTTTTGACGGCTCCGATAATCTGGTCGTCGGTGAATCTTTTCTTCATCTGGTGCTCCTTCTCCGGCCTTTGACCGGGGTTTTGGCACACCATGACTCAAGATACAAGGCCTACAGGTTTATGGGAGAACCGCCAACAGAACCTCATCGCTTACTATAGCAAAATAAATATTTTGGTCAACGTATCTAGCTAAACGTCTCAAAAAGGCACGACTGACTAGACTTCTTGCACTTTTAAAAGCCTTAGTGAATTTAAAAATCACAAACAATGCAGCTCACCAAAATCACAAAGATAAGATTTGATTTAATAAGTTCCAAATTCGCCAAAGAAAATTATGCAAATACTGAATTATCAATCAGCGGATTCAAAATTTAGCATTTTGAATAGTCGGTATTAAATATCGTACAAGTACCATGTGTGCAAAGAGAGTGCTTATGCAATAGCTCGGCGGAGCCTAAAACTACCTTCAATGGAAATCAGTCCACCTATCAAAGCCCCAAAAATCCAAAGAACACCAAAAGTTCCGACAATATCGGCACCAAAAAAATAAAAGGCAGCCAAAGAGACCAGTCCAGTTATACCTGTCTGCAACCATTCAAAGCGCTTAATAACCTCGAGCTCTTCCAAATTTAAAAATAAATTCGCAAGCAAATAGGTAGTCGCCATAAAAAATATTCCACACAAAATCATACATAAATTGTGGCCGGCCACTTTCATAAAAACAGCGGTCAGCGATTGAGACGTTTGAAATGGGTTCAACCCAAACTGATTACAGACAGCCAGAGAGAAAAATCCAACAACGGCGTGGAGCGCTGCAACCTTTCCGAAAACAATCCAAGGATTCGGGAAAAGACGGTTCTTTATTTTTGCAAATGCGGATGACGGAACTTGTTCCGTTTCTGTGTTTGAAAATTCAGTAAATTCTTTGAGCCAATCTTCTTTGTGACCGGAAGCCATACTTTATTCCTTTCTTCCTAGAGCCTCACGGAGTTTTTTAACTCCGCGACTAAAAAGTTGCCGTGCATTATCCGGCGATGTTGAAAGACGTGTCGCAATCTCTTCGAAAGTTTGCTCATCGTACACACGCTGGCTGACTACCTGACGCTGAGCCAGCGGTAGTACTTCCAATGCTTTATTAAGCCGACCATCGTTCTCCTCAGGTGAAATCTCCGAAGCTATTTTGTCAAAATATTGAATATCTGAGGGATCTTCGAGATTTTTTTTCTTAGCAAAGTCTAGGAGCACAGAACGAGTTACCGAAAACAACCACGGTGAAAATGGGAGAGTCGAATTGTAAAGATGCTTTGATCTGTGAAGCTTAAAAAAAACTTCTTGCAACAAATCCTCTGCCGCATTTTTCAGTGTTACTCGCCGAGCTAGAAATCCAAAAACTCGGCCCGAATGTCGTTGAAATAAAATGTCAAAGGCAGCTTCGCTTCCCATTTGATAACTTTCCATCAGTTTTTCATCTGACTGTGTTTTCAAGTGTTCTGACATTGATCCTCTAGTTAGGAATACGACTAAGCCCCTCATTTTGTGACAGATTTCATTAGATCCATTAATCCAAGTGATTTCAAGTAGTTAATTAAGAGACGAAAAAGCTGTCACAAAACTGGGGTGACCTTCGTATTCATTAGCAGGAGAACAATACACATGCGTTTAAAAATAACGTTTCTTTTCACGATGATGATCGCATGGACTTCTGCGATTTGGGCGCATCCTGTATCATATAAAGATGCAATTGGGCTGATGTCCTACAATACACCCCAAATGAATGAGGTCCTTTTGACATATTCATTATCGCCGCAATTTGCTGTTGCCGCGACATACCTTCGTGATTCGAAATCTGAGTTTTACATTCCGCGAGCAAACTTCCTGTTGAAACGATGGAACAAAGATGATTCCCAAGCCAATATTTATTTAAGCGCTGGCGCCGGGTATGAAAAATTCAATACAAAAAATTACGGTGCTCGGCTGGCTGAGCTTGTCGCCGATTGGGAAAGTCGGAAGTACTATATCTATTTCGATCATCTTTATATAAACCGAGACAATGAAGACAATGCCTTACTTAAAGAAAAAGATTACAACCATTCTAAGTTCAGAGTTGGTACCGCTCCATTTTTGGCTGACTACGAGGACTTGAACGTTTGGCTCATTCTGCAAGCCGAAAAGCATCTCAACGAATCGCAAATCGAGATGACACAATTTTTGAGATTTTACATGAAAAATACATTATGGGAAGTCGGCGCCAGATTTGACGGCGGCTGGGCGTTTAACTACATGGTCCATTTTTAGGAGAAATATATGAAACAAGTTGCGGTCACAATTATAATTCTATTTAGCGCACTTTTTGCCGTTGCAGGAGAAGAACTCAAGGTCGGAGTTAAAGGCATGGTTTGTGCGTTCTGCGCACAAGGAATTGAGAAAAAATTTAAGGCCGAACCAGAAATCGAAAAGGTTAAGGTCAGTCTTGAAAACAAATTCGTCCTACTTACCTTCAAGGATGGCAAAAATCTGACGAAAGAAAAAATTAAAGAGATTCTTAAAGACGCTGGTTATGAAGCGAACTTTGATGAGAAATCTCCTGAACCCATCAAAGAATCTGATAAAAAGCCAAGCACGGAGAAAAAATGATTAAGGTCAAAGAAGGTATCGTAAATTACCTTACTCTCTTTGGTTCGCTAAGCACCTTAATCTGTTGTGCTTTGCCTTCTCTGCTAGTTAGCCTTGGACTTGGCGCTGTGATGGCCGGTTTGGCTTCGAATGTTCCTGGCTTAATTTGGGTTTCCGAGCACAAAACAGGAGTGTTTGTTTTTGCTGGAGTCATGCTATTTTTGAACGGTTTGCTTCTGTGGAGAAATCGAAATGCGCCTTGCCCGATTGATCCGGCTCTTCGAGACACTTGTATCCGAGGACGCAAGACAAGCAAGTATCTTTACTTTGTAAGTCTCATTGTTTACTTTGCTGGATTCTTTTTTGCTTACGTTGCGCCAAACTTATAGGGAGATATTTGTGAAAAAAATATTTTTGATTTTGATTTTGTCATTGCCTCTGAATTTTACATTCGCCGCAGAAAAATTAATTGAGCAACGAGTGAAAATCCAAGTAACAGAAAATGGATTTGAGCCCGCAGAGATTAAGGTGAAAACTGGCAGTCACGTTGTTCTTCAGGTGACTAGAGTCACTGATTCAACTTGCGCGACGTCGATTCATATAAAAGAAAAGAAAATCAGCAAAGAACTTCCACTTAACCAAGAAGTAGTTGTGGACCTTGGGACCATAAAAAAAGGCGATACTAAGTTTACCTGTAGCATGAACATGATTTCAGGCCATATTATCGCCGATTAATTATTGAAGTTCGCTAAATGTATTTTATTTAAGTTAGGATTGGCATGAACACGAAAAAATTTATTGTAGAAGGAATGACTTGCGAATCCTGCGTACAGAAGGTCACTGAGGCCTTAAAATCAATTCCGCATGTACAAACGGTAAAAGTAAATTTAGCTGATAGGGCAGCCTCAATTGAGGCCCATCACGAAATAGATTTAATCGAAGTTCAAGAGTCGTTAAAGCACTTACCAAAGTATACCGTTCGAGCTACCAGCAATGAAAATAGTAAATCAATAGATTCTTCTAAACTTGATCAAAAGGAATCAAAACTAAAGACTTACAAACCCTTAATTTTGATTTTTGCTTATATTTCATTGGCGAGCCTCAGCTATCAAATTTATCGTGGTCATTTTGATTTACACATTTTTATGAGCCACATTATGGCTGGTTTTTTTATTGGTCTGTCATTTTTTAAATTTTTGGATTTAAAGGCTTTCTCTGAATCATTTTCAAGTTATGATCCCATAGCACAGAGGTTCCTGGGCTACGGGCTGCTTTACCCCTTTGTTGAGCTTATTTTAGGATTGATGTTCATTTCGCAAATTGGTCTACCATTAGCAAATTCAGTGACAATATTCGTGTTAGGGATCACTACAATTGGCGTAATTAAAAGACTTCAATCCGAATCAAAGTTTCAGTGCGCATGTTTGGGTGCAACCTTTAACTTACCTTTATCGTACGTTACCGTATTTGAAAATTTAGTAATGATAGCTATGGCCACTTACGGCTTAGTATTAAAATCGAACAGCATGTAATTCGATCGAGTCCTTTTACACCGTAAGCCATTTTGCGTTAACGCCTTGGCTCTACAAGCTGTTGGTTCAGCCAGCGAAACGAAATACCACCTCTCTGATGAGCTTTGGCAGCCTCACGACCAACGATGCCAGTTGCCTCAACTAAAGTGCCAGCAGCACCAAGAAAAACGGCCAATAGAATTAATCCCCTAATAAATTGAACGACGCCCATCATATAAATCTCCTTTATTAAAAAGTTCTTGAAAATTTAAATGGGAAATCGACGAAGAAGCGCCTTGTACCCTCAGAAAATCACCTTCGATGTGTAGCCAAAGTGTAGCCAGAAAGTAGCCAAACTCTGTGATGGAGGGTGATTTTGTGTGACGTTTTCGAAAAACTAAAAAAGCTAAGTTGTTGAAACCTTTGTTGTTTATTTTCGATGAGTTATCTAAGATTTTCCGCGAAGTGCGGAAATAATTTGGAGGTGGCAGAGGGATTCGCACCCCCGTACACGCTTTTGCAGAGCGCTGCCTAACTCCTCGGCCATGCCACCTTAAATGAAGCATTACCCTAATGCCTTGGGGGATAAAAATCACTCATCGACCTTGCGAGTCATTCCCTCTAAATATCCCACTTTTGGAGCAACTCAAAGTTGAGGCAGGCCCACTGAAGGGCTTTGGATTGGTGAGCAGTAAGCACTTCGGTAGATTGATCCAAATCCGCCAAGGTTCTTGCGACCTTCTGCAGAGCACTCTGTCGTCGAAAAGAAAGATTCCATTGAGGAAGCCACGAGTTGTCCTCGATTGTTATGCGGGGACGCTGGGATTGCTTCCAGGCTTTTATATGCTTTAAGCGATCAGCAATTTCTCCCCCCGAAATCACGAGCTCTGATTGAGTAAACTCACGCTGAAAAAACACCACATCAAAACGATCCATCATGGGTCCTGAGAGTCGCTCTTTATAAGACTGGCACTTTTTCTGACTGTAGCGACAGTTCAAATGGGATTTCCCGCCGGGAACAAATCGACCGCAAGGACACAAATTCGTCGTTGCCACAAAATGCATATCGGCGGGATAGGATTGCACTTCCTTCCCTCGGGCGACGCGAATTCGCTTCTCTTCCAATGGCTCTCGGAGAGCATCAATGACAGATGGATTGAACTCCAAAAATTCATCCATAATGAGCAGGCCGCCATGGGCTCGCGAAATTTCTCCAGCGGCAGGGATACTGCCTCCCCCGACCATGGACATGAGGGGAGTGGTATGATGGGGTTTGATCACGGGGATTTGAGTCAGAGCCACATTGAACTCTCGATGAACTTTCTTCAGCTCAAAAAAAACTTCTGAATCAGGGAGTGGTAAAAAATCACCTAAAGCTTGTGCCAAAGTGCTCTTGCCTGTTCCCGAGGACCCGGCCAAAAGGACCGAATGCTTTCCGAGAGCTAAAAACAGCAACGTTTCAGCCTGCTCACGAGAGAATTTCCAATTTTTAAAGTCACTCCTGGCCTGTGGCCTCACCTCTCTGCGAGCTTTCTTGGCAATGAGCCCCTGAACAAGATCTTTCAAATGACTTGCTTGAATCGATTCAATTTCAAATCCAGTTTCTGTTTTTCCAGTGAAAAGAATGTTGCTGTAGTCAAAAGGCACATAACTTAAATCTTCCGGTGCCTTTAGTGAACCATCCAAACCCAACTCTCCGTAAAAAACGAATTTATCATATTCTGCAAGGTGGATCTGCTCACTCTCCAAAAGATAAGCAATTACGATCGCAAGCTCCAGTCCGGAAGAAGTCTTCTTGAGTCCTGACGGAGATACATTGACTAAAATTTGCTGCGCCTTGGGCCAATGAAATCCGGCACTCTTAATGGCCGCGCGAATGCGATGAGAACTCTCTTTGAGCAGAGAATCCGCTCCTCCAACAATCTGAAGTCCTGGTATTCCTGGCAGTAACGTGAGTTCGATTTCTATGTTTCGATATTGTTTTTGAACTTGAGCAATGCTTTTTAGCTTCACCATGAGCCGAGCCCAAGTGCAAGGCCGATCCCCCTCTCATTCGAAGGTTTCTTCAAGGATCAACAATTTGAGATTTCAGTTCTCGGACAATCTTAAATGATTTAAACTCATCTGCGACAGCGGATGATGTTCATCGATGGCCTCGGTCAGAGTGTTGGCTGTCACAGAAGTATAGATCTGAGTGGTTTGAATACTGGAGTGCCCAAGAAGAACTTGAATAGACCTCAAATCAGCACCGTTTTCCAAGAGGGCTGTCGCGCATCCGTGCCTGAACTGATGGGGGCTGATGGGCGCAGCAAATCCGGCTTTCTGAGACCATGAAGACAGCCACCGCCAAACATCCACTCTGGATGGACAATGGCCCCGGTCATTGATCAAAAGACTTTCCGTGAATTCTTTGATCAATGCAGGGCGCGATTCGCGCAAATATTCTTCAAGCGCGATTTGAAGCGTTTCAGTGAAAGGAACAAGACGTTCTTTATTTCCTTTGCCCAGAATTTTAATCCATTTTTCAGTCTCATTGTAATCTCTGAGTTTGAGTCCAATCAACTCACTCACCCGACAGCCCACGCCGAAAAGGAGTAACAAAGTCAGCTGATTCCGCCGAGTCTTTGCTATTTCTTTCGATTGGCAAGCCTTTAGTAAAGCTTCGAATTCCGCAGTGCTCACCGCCTTGGGCAGCGAGGCTTTCACTTTCGGAGGTCTAAGCTCTCGCAACTCAGGAGCAGGTAATCCCCGAGACTCGCAGAATTTAAAATAAGTTCTGACCGAAGAAATCACTCGAGCTTGTGATCTGGTGGAAAGCCCCTGCTTTTTCATGAAATCAAAAAATTCCATGAGCGGAGCTTTCTGATTTTTTCTAAACTCAGCAAAAGTCTCAAGATCCCGGCGATAGGCTTGAATGGTGTTGAGTGATCGCCCACGCACCAATTGAAGATCTTCAAAAAATTCAACCCAGAATGGAAGGATTCGAATGTTTTTCATCAGCTTAATTACATCCCAAGCATCAGGAGCAATCAAGCCTTATGTTACAGAGTTTGAATGTCGTAGCAAGGCTGACCGTTCACTCTTTCTAAGTAAATGGCCATGGAGATTCGGTTTTCTGGAGAATTTCGATCAAGACCTGAACCACTTTCATTTCTCAAGATTCCCTGAGCGACTCGCAAAATCATCTGGCCACCAGTGTTGCTGACAGCTTCCAACCTCAGTGGTGATGTCACACCCAACTGAATAAGTCCTTGATCCAAAGTTCGTATTTGATAAACACCAGGAGTTGCTCCACAGAGATACCAATCTCCGGGCTGCTGGACAGTGAATGTTCCCACGATTTGAACAGGTCCCATGTAAGAGCTCACCACTCTTGGATCCGCAAAGTTATATACACGAGATTGATCGCCAATGATGTCGAGCATTCCTTGAAGATTTCCGTTGTTGGTTTGAGTTTTTACACCCACAAGCAAGGGCTCCCCACCCGCGAAACAATTCACGCAGTTTTGTGGATTGCCTCCCCATGGATTGCTGGGGTTGTAAGGAGCAGCTCCGGATCCGCCACCACCGCTTTTGTTGCAGGCCACGAGAAAAACTGCAACCAAACTACCGATCAGAATTTTGGTGATATGATTGAAGTGTTTCATAAATCTCTCCTACTGACTGAAAGCTTTTGCTTTGTTAAGTCCGTTGAAAGTTCCAAGTCTTCTCCATCCCCGAGCAGGCTCTTGTGGGATGAAGGGGTTTGTATTCCAGCTTGTAAAAAACATGGACTGGCTTGGGTACAAAGCACTTGTGGTTACCAAATCTTCGTTATTTGTTAAGAAAGTTCGGCAATCATAGGGTCCCAGCTCTACAAACCAACAAGGAAGTCCGCTGTAAGGCGCACTTGTGATCGCATTGTTTTTAAACCAGATCGAACCACCCACTTCTGAAGCTCCCCCCCCGTCGCCTATATTGAGCTCTTGGTCGATGATGATCATGATCGCACCGTATTGGTCCTTATAGAATCCATGAAACACTTGACTCGAACCCCACTGGAAAAACTTATTGTAAGCTGCGTGGTTTTTCCCATCGTGTCCGTGGGAAGTGCCTGCTGCCACAGTTTTATTCTCCGTGATAAATCGGCCCGTGAAGTATTGATTGTTATCGAAATAGGAAATCATCACACGGCCTGCATATTGATTGCTGCCAGCATCGAAGAGCTTCACAGAGATCTTGACGTCGCTGGGGTTATTGATGGGATGTGTGATCGCATAATACTGAAGAGCCTGATTCGAATCCAAAGTTAAGTTCGCTATGGCCCCTTGCTGCCATTCCGTCCCACGTTCAGCATCTGTGTCGCGATTGGGAGTTGTCGGTGTTGTACAATTGGATCCAATACACTGAGTGGTATTGGGACTTCCACCTCCAGAGGAACCACCTGAGGATTCTGTAGCGCATCCAACGCCAAACACACCTAATAGTGCGAGCACGGCGATCTTTTTAAGTAGGATTTGCTTTTTCATGGTCCTTCTCCTTCAACAGGGTGATCCCTCAACACATACTCCTTACAAAGCTTGTGCCGGATCCAATTTTTTCCACTAAGTCTCTGGAATCACTCGGTTCTTGAAACCAGTTGTGTCATCCTGAGACTTTTGCCTTCCAAAGAGTGAACTTCAAAATGGACGCCCACTGCGAAGTGAAAATAATCAATGTAGTTTCAATAGTTTAGGTTCAATGAAAAAGCTCAATTCCGAAGCCGCAGACCTTTTTGAGCCTGGGGTTGTCCACTTTCTGTTCACCCTAAAAGCCAAAGAAAGGGCCCTTTGAGAGTGAGGCGATGAACAGAGCTTCAAGTTGAAACAGAATCTGTTTTGAAGAGAGTCACTTTCAGCTTAATCCCGAAAACATCTCGCCAAGTTGAAAAATCCACCCCTGTGGTGACTAAGGGATTTACAGTTTCAAAAATTAATTGTCTCAAAGGCCTAAAGTCCTACCTAAATATTCCGTTAAGTGTACTTATGACAAGCAAGACACTAAGTTTAATCACAGTTTCAGTTGTAGTTATCTTCGCGCTGAGGGTTTTGGCGGGTATCTAGCAAAAGCGCCACTTTTTGAGACGTTTGAGAGAGGGTTGCATACGAGTAATAGTGCGCAAGGATTTGCGAGTAAGTCTTGCCTCTATCGGCAAGAGCTCGAGCGCCCCACTGACAGAGCCCAACTCCATGCCCGAACCCCAATCCTTGAAAAAGGAAGCTGTCTCTAACTGCCTTCACTTCAAAGCGTGCACTTTTGAGACGATCAAATCCTAAACTCGCTCTTAGATCGTTCGCGCTCACGGTTTTTCTCTCTCCGGATGCTAGAACCAAAACAACTCTTTCTTCGCCCTTAACTAGGAATGCTGGACTGATGAACTTGACCATCTCGCCACTTTGAGTGAGCTTTCTCACTTTTTGAAAAAGTTCTCTCCCTGAAACAGTGAGTGACCACCGCGCTTTGGGATTTTGAGGGCAGCTTTGATCCACCACAGCTCCCTCCTGCGATCCTGAACCCCAAACCGCTTTCGCTGATCGCGTAACTCCCCCACAATCAGAATGATAGAAAGACTTCACAATTTGCTGAGAGTTTTTTTCTTGAAGAAAAATTCCTCGAGTCTCCAGAAGGGCTCTCTCAGCCTGTCGATACTTTGGAAGCTCCCGGCGCGAAAGCGATTTGTGTTTGAAAACTTGATCGTGCACCGTGTTTTCCACGTGAAAAGATTGATCGGCTCTTTCTCTCATCACGGCCAAAGTGTAACTCCTGGCCGCCACAGCTTGTGCTTTCAGTGCTTCCAAGGGCCAAGAGCTCGGCATCTCACTGGTAAGAACTCCTGCCAAATAGTCTTCCAAAGGTAAAGCGCCGATCAAATCAATCTGGTTTTGTCGAAGCTGAAGCAAAACACGCGAAGGCACTGAGAGGCCAGCGACCAACAACTGATCCCCTTGAATTTCGAGGAAAGGCCCAGCAATGATTTTAATTTTGTTGATTCCTTGATGGCGCTCAGAAACTTTGAAGAACTTTTTTCCTTGGAGGCTTACTTGCTCCACGGTGATTTTTTCGAAGATCATTCTTGGAATAGCCACCGGCTTTGCCCGTAGGACTGATTTCAGAGTTCTTTTCTGAACTTGGAGATCAATTCCATAGATTTCTACTTTGTTAAGATTTCTGAGTACACGAACTCGAACCCAATCTTCTCTTGTTTGGGCAATGCCTTCTGCCGCCGAGAAAAAGCTCAGAAATAGACTCGTCATGAGTCCCAATAAAAAGGGTGGTCGCATCCATGCTTGCACCACCCTATTAGACGGGAACTAAAGTCTTTCGCCTAGTTATTTTTTATCAGCAAGGCCCATCATGGGTTTAATCATATCCATAGGCAGCGGGAAGACGATAGTACTGGACTTATCTCCAGCTATCTCGGTCAAAGTTTGCAAGTAAGCAAGTTGTAAAGCTGTTGGTGAGGACGCCAAAGTATTTGAAGCATCTGCCAGCTTTTGAGCTCGCTGCAATTCCCCGTCAGCACTGATGACCTTTGCTCGGCGCTCTCGCTCAGCTTCTGCTTCCCGAGCCATGGCTCTTTGCATTTCCTTAGGCAAATCGATGTGCTTCAGCTCCACCATGGAAATCTTAATTCCCCAAGGCTCTGTTTGTTTGTCCAAAATATTCTGCAGAGCGTGATTGATCTTATCTCTCTGTGAGAGAGCTTCATCCAGCTGGTACTGCCCCAAAACACTTCGAAGTGTAGTTTGTGCCAATTGTGAAGTTGCAAAATAAAAGTCTTCCACTTTCGTAATCGCCTCTTCAGGGGCCACCACTTTGAAATAGACAACAGCATTCACTTTCATAGACACGTTATCTTTTGTAATGATGTCCTGAGGCTGAACGTCCATGGCGATCGTTCGAGTGTCAACTTTGATAATTCGCTCAACAAAGGGAATCAGAATAATCAAACCAGGACCACGAATTCCCACACTTCGTCCAAAACGAAGAATCACCCCTCGCTCCCATTCCGGAAGGATCTTGACAGCACTACTCAGGACCACAGCTGCAATCACTAATAAGCCAATTGAAAATTCCATCACTCTCTCCTTTTAATTGAGCTTTCGTTTCACTTTTAAAGTTAAACCCACACGTTCAAGAACTTGAACTTGTTCATCGATCTTCAAACTCTCATCGCTTTCAAAGCGCCAAGTTTCTCCGAGCACTTCGAGCTGCCCCGTTCTTCCATGATCATCGACTGCCACGACAACAGCTTTTGAACGCTGAAAATCACCATCCATACCATCTTTTCGCTTTCGCAAGGTTGAAAGTGCGAGATAGCCAACTCCCAAAAAGAACGCAGCAATCACTCCAGCCACACCCAAAATCATATAAAGGGGGATCGCATAACCTGTTTGTGCCGTATCAAAAAGGAAAATACTGCCCACGACAAAAGAAACAATCCCACCCACTCCGAGAATTCCAAAACTGGGAACAAAGAGCTCTGCGATCAGGAAAGCGATTCCCAAAAAGATCAGAGCTAAACCACCCCACTGAACATCCATTTTATGAAGTGCCACCATCGAAAGAACCAAACCAATTCCACCAATCACTCCTGGAGCAATAGTTCCTGGGTGGGTGATTTCGAAATACAACAAAGCCAATGATCCCATAAAAATCATGTAAGCCATCTCCGGATCTGCGACAAATCCCAAAACTTTCTTCCGCAAATCTGGTGCAAATTCTTGAACGGCGCCCACCACTACTTTTTGCTTCTGCTGATCTCCGATCAGAACTTCTCGGCCACCG
>JAJTIC010000116.1 GCA_021300175.1 Pseudomonadota bacterium | reverse complement strand
CTGTAACGCTTGCCGCCATGTCCAGTCTAAAGTCTTAGAAACCGCATGCGCCCGGTGTCAATGCCCTGATTTTAATCAGAATCTTCCGAATTGAGGCCTTCAAGGATCTGCTCGGCCCGAGTCTGATGGCCTTTTTCTGTGTTACAGGCTTTACAGCTGGGCACGCAGTTCTTTCTGTCTGATTTTCCACCGCGAGCAATGGGAATGAGATGATCCATCGTCAAATCTGCCGGAGGAAACTTGCCGCCGCAGTGGTAACAAATTCCTTTTCCCTTTTGATTTTTCCACCACTGGCTTTGCTTCAGCTCCCGAGCTTTGCTTTTCTCACGTTTTTGATGTTCTGCTGAGGCGGGGGCAAAAAAGAGCTTCATGGTCTTTCACTCCCTGTATAGAATTTATTGTTCCACAAACCCAGAGAGAAATACTGCATTTGTGAACGCAATCTTTGAGCGTCAGGATCGCTCGCTTTGACTCCGCTCGGTTGTTCAAATCGAGCATCCGATTTTTCAAAAGCTTGAAAACTTTGTCCATCTCTGGTTGTGAGCACTCTGTCGGGGGTGATCAAATGATACTTTTCATCAGCAAAAAAGATAGCGCTCCTCAGCCCCTCTCGAAAAACACTTTTTCCCAGACGACTTTTCACCGAAGTCTTCTTTCCTAACAGATCAAAAAGGCTCGGGAGCAGGTCAATATGTTGAGCGATCCTCGCCTCGATCTTGGGCCACTTTGTAACTTGGGGGTGAAAAAAAATCAGAGGTACGCGATATCTTCCCAGCAGGTTTTCAAACTCAGGACGTGAGGGCTTGTAAGTGTGATCTGCCGTAAAAACAAAAAGCGTGTTTTTATACCAATCCTGCTTCTCCGCTTTCTTGAAAAACTGTTGTAAAGACCAATCGGTGTACTGAATAGAACGATGAATATCCAAAGTGCCCGCTTTGAAACGATCATGAAAAGCTGCTGGCACCCGAAATGGATTATGACTGGTGAGCGAAAAAAGCGACACAAAAAAGGGCTTAGGCATTTGCGAAACTTGCTCTGCAGTCCAAAGGAAAAAAGGCTCATCCCAAATGCCCCATGTCCCATCATGCTGAGTAGGATCGGGAAATTCATTGAGTCCATAATACTTTTGCACACCCGCTGCCTGAACAAAAGAATCGAAATACATAGAGCCATTCTTGGCTCCATGAAAAAAAGCTGAACTGTAGGATTGACGACCTAACTCGGTGCCCACACCGAGAAACTGATTCGTGAGGTACTGTGAACTGATGAATGGTTCGTTCATCAACGCCGGAACCCCTGCAAGGATCGACGCAATTCCTTCAATGCTGCGACGACCATTCGCATAGACTTCTTTGAAAGCAAGTCCTTGGACCGCTAGAGAATCTAGAAAAGGAGTGTATCCAGCATCCCCAAAAGGATGCCCTTGATACTCATAGTTGAAGCTTTCCAAAATAATCACCATCACGTTGGAGTTCTGAAGCTCTGAAGGCAGCTGAAAAATCAAAGCATCAGCCTCCTGCTGATCCAGATGCTGATTCATTTCTTCAGCAGTGGCAAAAAATTGATACTTTGGGAGGGTTGCTCTCTGCGAACTTGTCAGAACTGAAAACGGCGAGTTCAGCAGAAGTGTATTCAAAATTGGCTGATTAAAAACTTGAGCATGAGCAAACCCCAAAGGCTTACTTTGCAAGCCCCCTCGGATACCAAGAAATAGACCAAAAACTGCTAAAATAATAGACCCGACTCTCACGGCGGACTTTGATGGCGGCCTCTCATCTCTTTGAAAGATCCCAAACTGCACAATCCCCCAAGCAAAGATCAAAACTGTAGAGCCTGCAAAAAGCCCCCAGTAAGTGGAGAAAATATCCCAAGTTTTTCCCGTCGTCTCTCGCAATAGAAAAAGTGCATCCCAAGTCCAACGACGACCAAGGAAATGAATCATTTCTGCATCCGTAACATTCAAAAGCGCTGCAGGAAGTACAAAAAGTAAAATCAACACAAAGCCGACACGCCTAAGAACTCGATCTGGCAATTGGAAAGCTGCTGAAATAAGGAGGAACAGAGATGGGATCACATACAGCATACTCAGAGCTGAAACATCAAACCTGATTCCGTGAAGAAAAGCCTGAGCAAGATCAGCTCTTGGGAAATGCTGATAAATGTCCCAATTCCAAACCAAAAAAAGACAGCGATGCAAAGAGAATGAAAAAACTGAAATGAGAAAACTTATAAAGAGAATGGGCCCCATGAAGGAGCCCATTTAATCTTGAATTAGACCCAAATTCAACCAAATCAAAGCTCTAAAGAGCTCTGATTCTGTCGATTCGACGAGATTTGGGGCTACCGCCCATGTTGTAGCGAACCATGACTTCGCCAGGAACATCAGAGCGGCCCATGTACCGAGCTTCAACCCAAAGTCCAGCCACGTTGACTTCCACCGAATCCCCAACAAAAACTCGGCGGAGGTTGTTCCTGCGATCCCGGAGTTCGATGAATTCGCGCGCAGGCGCAGGGACAGCTGCTGGACGCGGAGTCGTGACGACAGGTGCCGGCATTGGAACAACGACAGGCCGTGACGCCACCGTGGTCGTTGTTTTTGATGATGTTGCAGGCATCACCGAGACTTCATCGATGCCCATGACCACTCGAGGCTGAATTTGTAAAGCGCTATCCGCCACAGAAACATCCTGAGTTCCGATTGAATTCACTGCGGCTTGAGTCGCAATAGCCACCATTTCAATTTCGCTAGGAGCACCCATTTCTACTTCAATTCGAGCGATGCTGAGCTGCTGCTTGTCAGCTGGTAATACTTGAGGACGACCCACAATCACGAGATGGGCCGATTCCATGGCTCCTCGAGAAAAGTTGGTTAGTTCATAAATGTCAAAAGACCTCAGATCCTGAGAAAAGAAGTCATCAGAAGGTCTAATAACAAACCCAGACAGTTGTCTTTGATCTCGGCTCACACGAAGACCAATGTAAGGGGCCCCATCACGAGCTTTCGCATAAATACGCACTTTTGAAATCTCACGAAGACCTTGAATTGAGCGATTGAGATCGAGCACGTATCTATCTTCGATCGCCGATTCTAATCGATAAACTTGATCGACGAGTTGTGGGCGGTCCAAAGTCACAGTCACAGTGCTTTGTGCTTGAGCTCCAGAAGCTGCCAATAAAAATGAAACTCCTAAAATCAAGTTTTTCATAACTACCTCAGATCCTGCAACTTCTGTAAAATATTAAACTGAGTTCGATCGAATTTTGGTCTTTGCGATGCCAATTCTAAAAGCTGATTCACATCATAGCCGTGGACAGCTTGAGCATCTCGAGTCAGAGTTTCTCGAAACAAAGCTTCTCCGCGCGACCATTCAGCTTCTTGACCCTGGTCCTGACAAGATCTGAGCTCGCTCAGTGCTTGAGCACCCCAACGCCGCTCAATGCAGAGATAAGGATTGAAAGACATTTGTACCACTCTTTCAAGAGCGCCCGCAAAGGACAAAGTCACTTCGCGGCCTTGAGAGTTTACATACTTCACTGGACAAGAGGCCGCCATCTTATGGTACTCGTTGATCAGTTGTTCCTTAAAATTTCCTTGATCAAATTGATAGAGTGAGTCGCCTTTTTTCCATTTCTCGAACAGCTCCTGAGTCAATCCCACCAGATCCACGATCATCAGACGAATGTTAATGTCGCGACCGGGTGTGGAATAAACTTCCCACTCTCCTTCAGCGCCAAAAACATTTCGTGGCAGATTTGTCGGCATTTCTTTTTGATCAACGCCATCGGCAATGGCCGCTTCGACACCCGCTTTACGAGCTTGCATTTGTCCACAGATATCGGCGAGCTTCGACTTGAACGTAGCAACAGCCCCTAACCGGCGGACTGATTTGAGCTGAGCTTTCACAAATTCATCAAAAGGACGGTATGAACCCATCGCATACCAATCTGCAGACACTGTTGAAGTGGCGTCGCTGCCAACTCCCGACGCCACTCGCACCCGATTTGTCAAAGTCGGAATCACATTGTCCATGATTGGGCGACCATCGGCCTCAATAATGACTTGATTTTTCTCATCACGGCCCGCAGTTTTTTTACAAGCGCCATTTTCAACCACACAAAATTCTCGTCCTGTCCAAGCTACGGGTGATTTTTGCAAGTGACCGAAGTACTGTTCGAGTGAAAAATCAGAGATTTCTTCATCACGCGTAAAAACAGATTTGGACTGTCCTCGCACCCAACGCAGTCCTTTATCGGTCGCCGTCAGATTTTCAAATCGCACGGGTCTCCAGTTTTTAAAACCACCTGCTTGTGAAGGACGACCAGAAATATACTGACGATTGAATGTCCCGCGAGTGAGACTGTTGTCAGGGTGTGCGTCCATGTATCTAACATTTCCTTCCTGATCGACGTCAAAAACAATCGCAGCGTGACCTGTAGGTTTATACAAAACAGTTCCTGGCACGATACTGCTCGTGCGAATAATCGGAGAGTAAAAGTCAGGCTGAATCTGCTTTGGCGTTACTTGCAGAATTCGGAACATTCCCGTCATCACGCGATTTCGCATCTGATCAGCAGCCCAAAAGAACTGTTGGCTAGCTCCGCCGTCGTAGGGCTCAAGCCTGCGAGAGGCTGGATAATTCCCGTTACGGCTGTATCTGGCATCATTACGACCTTGCTGCAGCTTGGCCAGAGCTTGAGATTTCTGAGCCTCTGACATTTCGAGATTATTCTGAATTTTTTCAATTTCACGCTGATAATCTAATTCCTGATGGCGCGTGAAAGGATTCGCAGACACTGAATTCACATAAGAAAAAGGAAGGCCTTTTTTCCAGGAGAAATACATCCGCAAATAGTAGGGAAGATCCGCACAATCAGAGTAGTGAAGACCAAGAAGATCATGTTCACTGCGGAGGAAATTAGATCTCGAAGATGCTAAACACTCATCCACAGTACGACAGTTACTCTGGCCCATTTTTCGGATCCACTCGCGCCACTCCATTTCAATAGCTTGATTCCACTCTGCCTGAGTCACAGTCCAGGGCGTCTCTGGAAAGCCGGTGAGACACTGGAGAAATTTAGGATCCACCACTTGAAATCTCTGAGTCGCGACGCCATCAATGCGCACTTCAGAGGGCGCAAACTGAGCACAGAAATAAGGGCGGAAATCTTTCATGGCCGCTTCTTTTTGCTCTCGTGAAGCATAAGAATCGATCTCAGTTGCAGTGAGGTTTTGACGACCCGCGAACTCAGTAAATAGAGCTTGAACACCTTGATCCGTCAGTCGCTTTTGAGCGACATCATAATAGTTATTGGCCACAGCATTATCGTAGGCTGTGTTTTTTACTTGCCCATAGGCGAACACTCCGCTCAAGCTTAAAGCCGCAAAGAGAATTCCTCGGTTGACCATAAACGTACCTCTACCAATTAGATAAATTGATCCGAAGAACTCCTGAGCGAAGACCATGCCTGTGTTTAATTCCAGCTGAAGTCTAAAAGCTGTCAAAACAGTAGACGGAGGGCCCATTTCTGAGTATTTAAAGCCCATGAACATCGAGCAAATGAAACAGCGACTTTCAGAAGCCTATCCCAACTCAGTGGTGGATGTGATTGACCTCACCGGCACTTCGGATCACTGGGAAGTTTATGTAGAATCACAAAAATTTAAAGGTATGAGCCGAATTCAGCAGCACCAAGCCGTCATGGCTGTGTTTGGACCTGAGCTAAAAACAGGTGAAGTTCATGCTCTTTCTATTCGTACCAAAATTAAGGAGTAACCATGTCAGACGTTAACCAAAAAATTGAATCTATTTTGAACTCTCACAAAGTGGTCCTGTTCATGAAAGGAAATAAAAATTTCCCCATGTGCGGATTCTCTGCAAGAGCGACGGCAATCCTGCAAGACTTGGGTGTCGAGTTTTTTGATGTGAATGTCCTTGAAGATCAAGAAATCCGTGAAGGCATCAAAGTCTATGGAAACTGGCCCACGATTCCTCAGCTGTACATCAATAAACAATTGCTGGGTGGTTCAGATATCATGATGGAAATGTATGAATCCGGAGAGCTTCAAGAAGCCTTGAAGAACTAATCACTTCAAAGAGTCCCCTGTTCGGTCATTTGATTCAATCAACTAGCGGACAGGGGGAAGCTCGCGCACCACTTCTTCGTACTCTCTAACAAACTTGTTCATAATCTCTTGGCACGAGAGAATTTCATCCACTAAACCCACAGACTGCCCAGCACTCCAGACTGTTTTCCAAGTCGGTCCTGTAGCTGCTGTTTCCAGCGTCTTCATTCCTAAAAGGTGAATCAAAGGCACAGCAAATTTTTTGGTGAATTTTTGATTTTTCAAAAGCTTTAAATACCAAGGCAAATCAAGACCCATTTTCTGTACATAAGGCGTATTAATCACAGCTGCCGGAGTTCCAGAAATTCTTGTCGTCATCACAATGTCTTCAGGACTCGCTTTTACCACAGCATCTTTATAAGATTGATCGACCCCTGCTTCTTTGCAAGCGATGAAGCGAGTCCCCACACTGACTGCAGAAGCCCCCAAAGCCAAACTTGCAGCCATCGTACGACCGTCAGCGATTCCACCAGCCGCGATCACCGGAATTTTGAGTTCTTTCTTGAGCCAAGGGATCAGCACCAAAGGAGACACTGGACCTGCATGCCCACCCGCACCCGCACCAACCGCAATGACACCGTCGGCTCCCATTTCTTGAACTTTCAGTGCATGCTCGAGATTGGTGACATCGCAAACGACTTTCGCGCCATTTTTGTGGGCATCAATGATCACCTGTTTTGGATTTCCCAGAGATGTGATGAAAAGGTTCACCCCATGATCCAAAGCATGTTTTAAGTCTTCTGTCTGGCGAGTATTGCTTTTGTTGACGATGATATTCACCCCGATGGGTTTTTGAGTGCGCGCCCGCATTTGTTGAAGAGCCTCGCGATAAGCCTCAATCGGCCGATAGTTCAGTGCAGGGAAAGTTCCCACGCCTCCAGCTTCAGAGATGGCAACCACCATATCCACATTCGAAACCAGAAACATCGGTGCGCCGATGATGGGAAGATCGCATTTCATCATTTGGGTAAAACTAGTTTCAATTTTTTTCATAGCCTTAGAGCATGACAGAAGCTCACGGGATTGGTAAACTGGTATTTATGAAAATCAATTTAGCTTTTTGGGACAGAGCGCTCAGGTATTTTTTTGGAGTTTGGCTCACGGCTTGGGCTTTAGCCGGTGGACCTTGGTGGTCCTATGTCGGTGTCTATGCCATTATTACAGCCAGCTGGGGAATCTGCCCTGTGTACGGCTTTTTCAAATTGAAAACAGCAAAAATCACTGAATCCTCCCTCGCTTTCCCTGAAGACTCAAACTAAGGTGCAGGACTTAACTGCATGACCAAAGATCCCCAAAAACTGCAAATTGTCCTGAAAGAATTGAAAGCTGAATACTTGTTGTCGCTTCCTCAGAAAATTCAGGAGCTGAGCTTCTGGACAAATCAGGAAGACTACAAAGCTCTTGAAGACGCTTACCATAAACTGAAAGGAACTGGAAAAACCTACGGATTCCCTGAAATTTCAGTTCTGGCCGAGCAAATGGAGCATCTTGCTGTGCGAAATCTCTCTCAGAAAAAACTGTATTTTGAAAAAGCACTCATCGTAATGGAAAAATTGAAGACATCTTACGAAAAGAATGAAAGATTTTCTTTAGAAACTGATCCAGAAGCAAGGACCCTCCTGGCTCTTAAATCCTGAACCTGATCGGGAGAACCCATGACTGAATTACAAAATCTTCTCGGTGCCGAAAACGTCAAAACAGATTCTGAATCTCTCAACTATTACGGGAAAGATTGGACCACTTATTTTGACATCAAAGCTTCGGCGATTGTTTTTCCCAGGTCGACGGAAGACGTTCAAAAACTAGTTCTTTGGGCTCGTAAAAATAAAATAGCTCTTGTTCCCTCAGGAGGACGCACGGGCTTAAGTGGCGCGGCGGTGGCCACCCAAGGGGAAGTGGTCGTCTCTTTTGAAAAAATGAATCGCATCCTCGAGTTTAATCCCACGGATCAGACAGTGCTGGTAGAAGCCGGTGTGGTGACAGAATCCTTGCAAAAGTTCGCCGCTGACAACGGCCTCTATTACCCCGTGGATTTTGCAGCTCGTGGATCGTCGCACATTGCTGGAAACATTGCCACCAATGCCGGTGGTATCAAAGTTGTGAGATACGGACTGACTCGGGACTGGGTGGCAGGACTTGAGGTCGTGACAGGTGCTGGCGAAATTCTTAGCCTCAACAACGGGCTTGTGAAAAATGCCACAGGTTATGATCTGCGCCATCTATTTATCGGAAGCGAAGGAACTCTCGGTTTTGTGACCAAAGCTTTGATTCGTTTAAGCCCTCCTCCACCGCCGTTACAGGTGATGGTGCTCGGAGTAACAGGTCTTGATGCTGTCATGAAAGTCTTTGCTGAGTTTAAGAAAAAAACCACTTTGGTGGCCTTTGAAATGTTCTCAGAAAAAGCTCTCCAAAAAGTGCTCGTGAGCACTGGTTTGCAACGCCCCTTTGAAACGGTCTGTGACTACTATGTTCTTGCGGAAGTAGAAATAAAATCGACTCAAGAAGAAGAATCAACGCTGTCGGTTTTTGAAGCTTGCCTCGAGCAAGGCCTCGTGAATGACGGAGCTGTGAGCCAGTCGGAAACACAGGCTAAGAATTTCTGGAGGCTTCGCGAAGATATTTCTGAGTCGCTGGCAAAGTACTCGCCTTACAAAAATGATATTTCAGTGGCGATTTCTAAAGTGCCTGCTTTCATGAATGACTTGGATCAAGTTTTTTCAAATGCGTATCCCACATGGGAAGTGATTTGGTTTGGACACATCGGCGATGGGAATCTTCATATCAATATCTTGCGTCCCCAAGGAATGAGCAAAGAAGAATTTGTGAAAGAGTGTCGCAACGTGGACCCCTTGGTTTTCAAAGCTGTTCAAAAACAGGCTGGATCTATATCTGCAGAGCACGGAGTGGGTCTTACGAAGAAGTCCTTTCTCACTTACACGAAATCCCCATTAGAAATTGAACTGATGAGAGGGATCAAAAAAGTCTTCGATCCTGATTTAATTATGAATCCAGGAAAAGTTCTGTAAGGAATACCTGTCAAAAATTCTAACACTTTTCGAGATCCGCTCTCGAGAGTATAAACTGTGGCATGGTTTTAGATATCTCGAGCACGGTCTTCTCTTTCTCCCCTCTGAAGAACGAAGTAGAGAACTCAAAGCCCGCAAGGCCCTCAAAGCTATGCGGGCTTCGTTTTTTAAAAGACCAGCCTTGTACGAATACTTCTGGATAGCTTACCAATTTCAGCAGCTAGAGCTGAAGCTTCGGCTCTTTCTACATCCATCACCATGTAACCAATTTTTTCGTCCGTTGAAAGGTATTGTGCTTGAATGTTGGCGCCCGACTTAGAAGCCAGAGCATTGATCTCGCTCAAGACCCCAGGTTCATTCCGATGAACATTCAAAATCCGCCGAGCTCCTCCTCGAGACACTGGTAAATCTACTCGAGGAAAATTCACGGCCCCGGAGGAAGAACCAATTTTTAAATAACGGATAAAGCTCTCCGCCACTTCAAGACCGATCGCATATTGTGCTTCTTCGGTAGAGCCCCCGATATGGGGCGTGAGAATCACATTCGCTAAGCCCTGGAGAGGGCTCTGAAATTTTTCTTTATTGGAAGCTGGCTCCACAGGGAACACATCAATCGCACATCCGGCGAGGTGTTTTTGCCTTAAAGCTTCCGCTAAATCTTCGATCACAACGACAGTTCCCCTGGAAGCGTTGATCAAAAAAGAACCTTTCTTCATTTGCGACAGCTCTTTTCGACGGATCATATTCTGAGTTTCTGTGGTCTCAGGCACGTGCAAAGTCACAAAATCGGATTTAGCCAAAAGCTCAGACAGTGAATTCACAGGCACTGCATTTCCCAGGGGAAGTTTTTTAATAATATCATAGAAAATCACTCGGCAACCCATTGCTTCCGCGAGCACGCTCACTTGGCTTCCGATGTGGCCATAGCCCACGATCCCCAAAGTTTTGCCTCTCACTTCATGGGCGCCCTCCGCTGACTTCAGCCAACCACCTTGGTGAGCTAGTGTATTTCGATCCCCCAGCTGACGTGACAATGCCACCATTTCTGCAATGACTAGCTCAGCCACACTTCGAGTGTTTGAATACGGAGCATTGAAAACAGGAATTCCCAAAGAGTTCGCTGTTGTTAAATCCACTTGGTTGGTGCCGATACAAAAGCAACCCACCGCCATTAAGTGTTGAGACTGACTCAAAAGATCTTTTCTGAGTTCCGTCTTAGAGCGAATCCCTAGAACTTGGTAACTTTTCAAAGCTGAAATCAAGTCTGCAGTTGTTGGCGAATGACTTTGAAGGTCGACGGAAAAACCCTCTTCCTCAAGTCTTTGCTTTGCAACGGGGTGAATGTTTTCTGTGAGCAGTATTTTAATTTTTTCCATATTCTTTATGTTGGCTCATTCCTAATGCATTGTGGAGGCTCTCTCGGAAATAACTCTTCGCGATAAATCTCAACTTTTCAAAGACTTGAGTACAAACTCGAGAGATGGCGAATTTTCATCTCTTGGTTGTCGAAGATGACCCCCAGATTATCAACTCTTTGGAGCTCTTGCTGCCAGCAGATTGGAAAATGACTTGGATCAAAGATCCCAACTTGATTTCTGGTCGCATCAAAGCTCATGCAGCTTTTGTGGACATGCACTTATCTCCCCAAGGCCCAGCCCAAGGACCCGAAATTATTCGTCAGCTGTTGCAACATAACCCCACGCTTGAAGTCGTCGCCATGTCAGGAGATCTCAGTCTTGAACTGATGGAAGACTGCTTATCTGCAGGAGCTCGTCAATATTTAGCTAAACCCTTCTCGAAAGAAGAAGTCCTCGCGCAACTCGAAAAGATCCGAGCGCTCTGGATGCTGAGAAATCCGCAGAACTCACGCATGAGTTATCATTTTGGCCCTTCTCAGACCTCTCAGAAATTGCAAAAAGAAATTGCTAACCTCGTCGGCGAGCCAGGCCCACTCTTGATCTTTGGTGAAACGGGAACGGGAAAAGAAATTGTTTTTAAAGCTCTGAATGCTCAAGAGCAGAATCGACCGGCAGTAAGCGTGAATGTCTCTGCGCTGTCTGAAAATCTTTTTGAAAGTGAACTCTTTGGCCATGTCAAAGGAGCTTTCACAGGAGCTGATCAAAACAAGATGGGTCTTGTGGAAGCTGCTCAGAATGGAGATCTCTTTTTAGATGAGATCGAAGCTCTGAGCCTGAGCAATCAAGTGAAACTTCTCAGATTTCTTGAATCCGGAGAATTTAAGAAAGTTGGAGCTAAGGAGTTTCAGTACTCGAATTGCCGCGTGATTGTAGCAAGCAATGAAAGCCTCAATGAACTCGTGGCTCAAGGGAAGTTTCGCGAAGACCTGTATTTTCGAATTTGCGGAAAGACCCTGCAGCTTACGCCCCTTCGCGAACGGCCTGAGGATATTTCCTTTTTTGCCAATTATTTTTTGAGCCAGCTCAAACCTCGAATCAACAAGACGTGGTCGCCCGAAGCTCTAGCGACAATCAAAAAATATTCTTGGCCTGGAAACCTAAGAGAACTCAAAAGAGTCGCAGAGCAAGCCGCCCAAATCGCACGACTCCCCATGATTCGTGAGACCGATGTTCGAGGCCTTTTGAGCAGCTCTGAAAGTTCAAATCCGGCACTGAGTCTGGAAAACGGGCTCGAAGAAGGCCTCAAAAACTTTGAGAAAGAAATGATCCTTCACGCAATGAGACTGTCTGAGGGACCGGAGGCAGCTGCGGAGCTCCTCAAAATTTCCCGAAGCACACTTTACAAAAAACTAAAAGATCACAACCTCAGCACAGACAAGAGGGACTATCCATGATGACTGAATTGTTTGCCAATAGCTCTTGGGCTTCGCCAATTTACCGTGAGACGGCTCTTATCATCCTGAGCTTTCTTTTTGTGTCTGGGATCATCATCTATTTTCTGAGGCAAAAGAACTACTATTTCGTCGTGAGCTGGGCTTCAATCAAATCATGGCTTTTCGTGGCTCCGTTGCTCTTTCTTGTTTTGGGGCTCCCCGAGCCATGGCCACTGATTGTGCTGACTTTGCTCGGAATATTTGGCGCAAAAGTGTTCTTTCAGCTCATGGGGATGTTTCACCGAAGCTATTTTGTTCTGATTTGCTATGCGGGAATTTTGGCTCTTGCGTATTCGGTCTACAAAGATAATTTAGATCTTTACAATCTGCTACCTATGATCGTTTTGGGTGGAGCTTGTTTAGTGCCTTTGGCTCGCAACAACTACAAACGAATGATCCAGTACATTTCTCTGACCATGCTGGCTTTCATTTTCTTGGGGTGGTCCTACATGCACATGGCTTGGATATTGAAGTTTGAAAAGGGAATTTACCAAGTCATGTATCTAATCATCCTGACCGAGTTTTGTGACAATACAAATATGGCGATTTCTCGCTATGTGGGAAAATTCAAACTTTTTGATCGGATTGACTTTAAGCGAACTCTTGAGTCCACCATCGTCTCGGCTCTCATCACGATTGGAGTGGCCTTTGCGATGCGGCACTTGCTGCCTGATCGTTCAGACATCTATTGGCTGACCGCCGGCTTAGTTGCTTCACTCGGCGGCTTTGTGGGTGATCTTGTGATGACGACAATTCGTCGGGATGCGGGCATCAAAGTCATGGGAGCTTTTATCTTAGGAAGAGGTGACTTTCTTCATCGAATGGATCGACTGATTTTTGTCGCTCCGATTTATTACTATGCCATGCTGTACATTTCTCAGGTGAACACGTGAAAGATTGGAATTACGAGAATGAGCAGTGGACGAAACTTCCTGCTCATTTAAAACATTTGCCACTGTTTACTCGTCACTTGGATATGTTCTCCATGGTGATTCGATTTTTTTGGTCTTTGTTTTTAAAATTTTTCTTTCGTACTTACATTCAGCTCCGAACCAAAGGGTCTTGGAGCGATATCTATAAGAACCATAAAAAGCTTCTCATTATTAGCAACCACGGAAGCCACTTAGATGCTGTGAGTATTGCCGCCAGCATTCCGGCGATTTATTGGCTGGATCTTTTTATTGCAGCGGCGAAAGATTATTTTTTCACCAATCCGCTGTTTACTTTTTTCTCGCAACATTGCTTGGGAGCCATCCCCATTGATCGAAAAGATCGCAAAGGCGAAGCCATTAATTTGATCTTGAATCTTCTGACAAATTTGGATCGTATTTGGCTGATTCTTTTTCCCGAAGGAACTCGGTCCAAAGATGGAAAAGTTCAAGATTTCAAAAGAGGGGTCAGCATTTTTGCGGAGCGCACACAGACTCCAATTTTGTTTTTGTACATTGATGGAAATTCTAAACTGTGGCCCAAAGGAGCACCTTTTGCTCGGCCAGGTCTTTTAACAATTCATATCGGCCCTGTTCATCCCCCAGCACCTATTGAAAAAGTCTACCAAGCTTATCGGGACTGGGCTATTCAGATTGCTCCTGATGCCTTCGTGGGAAGTGAGGTTGAAGAATGGAAAAACTAATCATTGGTGATTATGAAATTTGCCCCCTGCCAACGGGAATTTTTGGACTCGACGGTGGAGCTATGTTTGGAACCGTCCCCAAAGTCTTGTGGGAAAAAGAAATCCCAGCGGATGATAAAAACCGAATCCCTATGGAAGCCCGCGCTTTGCTCCTCAAAGGAAAAAACAAAAACATTGTGATTGATACTGGCAATGGCGCTGATTTTATTGCCAAGTACGGCGAGAAACTGGGAAAAAAATTTGCAGAAATGTACAATATCAATCCTGAGGGCCCTTCTCTTCTAAAATCTCTCGCAAGCTATGGCCTTCATGCGAAAGATGTTACTGATGTGATTCTCACTCACCTTCATTTTGACCATGCGGGCGGAGCTACGACCGAAACAAATGGTAAGCTTGTTCCCACTTTTCCAAAGGCCACTTACTACGTCCAAGCCGAGAACCTTGATACCGCAAGAAATCCCAATATCCGTGAAAAAGCCTCTTACTTCCCGGCGAACTTTGAACCCCTCGTTGAATCTGGTCAGCTCCAACTTTTGTACGGCCCCAAAAGTGAGCTTTTACCGGGGGTTTCAGTGCAAGTTTCCAACGGTCACACTCGCGGACAGCAGATTGTGAAAATCAGCGATGACAAAAACACCATGGTCTATTGTGCGGACCTGATTCCCACGGCCGCCCATGTAAAGCTGGCTTGGATTATGGGCTATGACTTAGACCCATTGACTCTGATCGAAGAAAAGCGCCAGCTCCTCGAAGAAGCGAGCGCTCGCAAGTGGTATCTATTCTTCGAACACGACCCCAAAACCCCCTACCTCCAACTCTAAAGGTGCGCTAAAGGTGCTTAAAGGTGCGGCCCCAAAAGTGGTGTCGCACATGCGTCATTTTTGTCCAAGACGGCCCTTTTCAAAGGCAGGGGGATTTGATACACAGTTCTTTTGTGGTCCGGTAGCTCAGCTGGATAGAGCAACTGCCTTCTAAGCAGTAGGTCGCACGTTCAAGTCGTGCCCGGATCACCATTTAATCGATTTCTTCCTTCACTATCGAAGCATCAACGGGATTGAAATACACTTCGACTTTTTTCCCAGCAGCATTTGTTCCGTAAATCTCATAGCAAGTGCCAGGTTGTTTAAACTTAGTGATTTTATAGCCCAAGCCTTCGACTTTCTTTCTAAAGTCACTTTCACTCATCCATTTCGCTTTGGGTTCACTGGTGCAGTCCTTTTTTGCATGAGCGAGTCCTGATGTCACTAAAACGGCAAGTGCGATCATGAGATGTTTCATAGGTTCTCCTTTGTTGTTGGGGCCAAACTAACTTTTGGCGCCTTGAGACCAATCATCGGCACTTTTCCAATTTTGTGAATACGTCAAATGGCCTATCCTATTGAAATCAGGTTACCTAGGCCGAACGGACCATGGACAAATCCGCAATAAACGCTGAAATTGAAGTCTGGGTCAGGATTAAGCCTGATCTCTCTCATCCCACAGGAGGCCCAAAATGAGAACAACCAAAGTCTATGATCTCCCCTTGCGCTTTTTTCACTGGCTCTTTGTGAGCTTTTTTGTGGTGTCTTTCATTATCGGCAAGACAGTGGACGATGATTCAGTGATTTTTAGCTATCATATGATCTCGGGAATCCTTCTGACAGGCCTTGTGATCTGGCGACTGGGGTGGGGGCTTGTGGGCTCCCGTCATTCTCGATTTTCCAATTTCTCGTTAAATCCTCGGGAGCTCAAAGATTATTTCATGGGGCTCCTGAGTGGATCTCGGCAGAAGTGGGCAGGTCATAATCCCACTTCCAGCTGGGCGTCTCTCACCATGTTCGCTCTCGCTCTTGGCCTGGGAACCACGGGATACTTGATGACTTCCGGGCAAGGAAACAATTTTGAACTCGAAGACATCCATGAACTTCTCGCTCATGGGTTCTTAGTGGTCGTTCTTCTTCATGTCGCAGGCCTCGTTCTACACACCCTGAGGCACAAAGATGGCATCGCATTCTCGATGATCGACGGCAATAAATCTGATGTGGAATTGGACCAAGCGATCCCTTCCACTCGACGAGGGGCAGCTGTGATTTTAATTGGACTCGTCCTCGCAAGTGCCGTCTATTTGTTGAGCCAGTTCCATAAGCAAACACGGACACTCAACCTCTTTGGCACCACTCTTCAACTCGGGGAGAACGAATCTTCGCCCAGCGAAAGTCAACAACCTCACAACAGCGAATCGTCGGAGAACGAAAATGATGACGACTAAAGAGCGAAATTACATCATCGCAATCCTTGCTTTGGTAGCAGTGATGGTGAGCTTTGATCTTGCCATTGATTCCAAGGAAGGTGTCATTCTTTGGCACGTTCTCATAGAAGCCAGCGCCGGGCTTGCCGCTCTCGCCGGCATTTTTTTTCTGCTCAAAGGGAGTTTTCAATTGCGACATCAACTCTCGGACTCCCAATCTGAAAATCAAAAACTCAAAGCAGAAGCTCAAGAATGGAAATCTGAAGCCCAAAGATTTATTGAGGGCCTTTCCAAGTCCATTGACCTCCAGCTCACGAAATGGAACCTGACTCCCGCTGAAAAAGAAGTCTCTCTGCTTCTACTGAAGGGACTGAGCTTAAAGGAAATTGCAGATGTGCGCGGGACTACCGAGAAGACAGCTCGTGTTCAATCTATTTCAGTTTACTCAAAATCCGGCCTCACAGGCCGTTCAGAGCTCGCTGCTTTTTTTCTCGAAGATTTGCTACAACCTCAACAATATCAAGGGGCTAGCTCACACTTCCAAGAGCCTAAAGACTGAACTCTCGAAAACTCGAGATAGAAGTATCTTTTTCGCCAGTTTATGCCTATAATAATAGCAAAATGTCATTTTCCGAATTTCAATAGATGTCCTACTGTCTTCTGTAAATGGCCCCAAAGCACCTACAGGAGGCGTAAATGGGTAAAAAAATATATATCGGTAATCTTTCTTACAGCGTGAACGATCAGGATCTCACTGACTTGTTTTCACAATTCGGCCAAGTCGAGTCAGCACGTATCGTGACTGATCGTGACTCTGGACGCAGCAAAGGTTTCGCATTTGTTGAAATGTCGACAGATACAGAAGCTTCTGATGCTATCGCAAAGTTGAACGGCCAAGACTATTCTGGTCGCGCAATGAACGTGAGCGAAGCAAAGCCAATGGCTCCCCGTGAAAATCGCGGTGGTGGCGGACGCGGTGGCTTCGGCGGCGGCGGACGATCTAATCGCTACTAATCACTGATTAAAATCAGAGGTAAAAAAAGGCAGCTCTCAACAAGCTGCCTTTTTT
>JAJTIC010000057.1 GCA_021300175.1 Pseudomonadota bacterium | reverse complement strand
GGTCGATTTGTCGCGATTGTGGGAGCCAGGGCATGCTTATGTGGCTCTGAGTCGTTTGTCGGATGGGGCAGGGCTGAAGTTGCTCGGGTGGTCAAAGAGAAGCTTTATCACCGATCCCCAAGTCCTCCGCTTTTACCAGCAAATTGAGAAAGAGAATCTTGTACAGACTTCACCTTCCTGATAGTTTTCGAGACTGAAATACAGTCGTGGAGGCACGAGATGGTGAAAGAATTTTCTGCAGCGAATCCCTGCGGACTCAATGGTGTTGATTTTATCGAATACTGTGGTCCTGACCGCTCTTATTTTGAAACTCTTTTCAAGAAATGGGGCTTTATAGAGACGAGTCAGATCACTGGTCAGCAAATCAAATTGTTCCAACAAAATGATATCAATTTCATTCTCAATACAGAGCCGGGAACTTTTGCGGAGAAATTTGGAAAGAGCCACGGACCTTCGATTTGCTCGACGGGATTTCGTGTCCATGATGCCGAGCAAGCTTTTCAGGTAGCTATCGCTCGAGGGGCTTTAGCCTATCAAGGATCAGCCACTGAAAAAGGTGCCACACCCTTTCCTGCGATTTATGGGATTGGTGATTCACTGATTTATTTTATCGACTCCAAAAATCAAAGGCGTCTTTATGAAGAAATTTTTAGGCTGAGCTCTCAAAGGAAAGCACCACAAGGTGTGGGCTTTCTCAGCGTGGATCATTTCACGAACAATGTTCCTGTGGGTGAGATGCAGAAGTGGTGTGATTTCTATACCAAAATCTTTAACTTTAGAGAAACTCGCTATTTTGATATCAAAGGTCAAAAAACAGGTCTTATTTCAAAAGTGATGCGATCGCCTTGCAACTTGTTTGCAGTACCTATCAATGAGCCGTCAGATACAAAATCACAAATTCAAGAGTATCTAGATGAGTACAAAGGCTCTGGCATTCAGCACTTAGCTTTGTTGACGAACGACATCGTTGGGACTTTGCAAAACTTGAAATCCAGTGAACTCCAGTTTTTAACTCCGCCGCCTGAGACTTACTACAAAATGCTCAGGGAGCGAGTCCCCGGGGTGACAGAAGATATTAATGTACTTCGGCAACATGCAGTTCTGGTCGATGGAGATCAGGCGGGTTATTTGTTACAAATCTTCTCAAAGAATATTATTGGTCCCATTTTTTACGAAGTCATTCAACGCAAAGGACACTCGGGCTTTGGGGAGGGTAATTTCCAAGCCCTGTTTGATGCCATTGAAAGGGACCAGGCTGAAAGGGGATATCTCTAATGCATCAGTATCAGCAGGGAAAATCGACCACACAAGGACACAAAGGAATTCCTGAAGGGCACTTTGAAGAAGAGCAGGGGCGAAAAGGTTTTTTCGGGCCTGTCTCTCATTTGATTAAACCAAAGCCAAGCACTCGCTGGACTCAAATTGAGGGGCCTCTTCGTCCCCACTTATACGATGTGGTTGCTCTTGATAAAAAATATGGTCAATGGACTCGCCTGCTCTACAATTCTTCAGTGACGATTTCGAAAATGTGGAATCAAAAATCCGAGCACTCGGCTCAAGCTTTTAGAAATGCCGATGGCGATACTCTTTATTTCGTCCATCAGGGTTCAGGAGTGGTTCTCACAGAATATGGTTTGTTGAAATTTAGAAAAGGGCATTACATCAATATGCCCAAGTGCTGCACTCATCAGTTCTATTTTGAAGAAGAGACGATGTTGTTGGTGATCGAGTCGCATTTGAGCTCTTATGAAGAGCCTGAGCGCGGGATGGTGGGAAGAAATGCTTTCTACGACCCAGCCGCTTTTGGAAAACCTCACTTAGAGGCCCTTCATGCCTGGAAAAAGCAAATGAGCTGGGCGGCGACTGAGATCATCGTGAAGCGCTGGAATCAGCAGACTAAATTCACCTACACAGAATGTGTCTTTGATGCCGTTGGATGGAAAGGAGATTTTTTCCCATTCACTTTACACGTGGATGACCTCATGCCGATGATCAGTGCTCGAGTGCATTTGCCGCCGAGTGCGCATACGACTTTTGTCGCTCGAGGTTTCGTGGTTTGCACATTCTTACCGCGTCCCCTGGAATCTGATGCTGATGCATTGAAAGTTCCCTTTTATCATCAGAACATCGACTACGATGAAGTGCTTTTTTATCATGACGGAAATTTCTTTAGCCGGGATAATTTGCATGCAGGGATGATTACTTTGCATCCTGCAGGCTTTCCTCACGGACCTCATCCCAAAGCGGTCAAGAACATTGGAAGCAAAACTCACACGGACGAGTACGCAGTGATGATTGATTCCTGGGAGACTCTTCATGTGGATCCATTATTGAATTCTGTTGAGGTCCCAGAGTACTGGAACTCTTGGAATAAGTAGTGAATTCTGAGCTTGTCCTTGGAAAACTAATTCCTGAGCCTAAGCTTTGGGAGCCCCTGACGATCCCTGAGGCCATGAAATTGGCCATTCAAGAAGCTTTTCGAGGATCAGGATTTGTCAGTCCTAATCCTCTGGTGGGATGTGTGGTCCTTGATCGTGAGAATCGTTTCTTGGCCAGTGGTTATCACCATCGCTGGGGATCTGATCACGCTGAAATTGATGCACTTAAAAAAATCGAACCTAAGCTTCTCCATGGGGCCAAGTTCATTGTGACTTTAGAGCCTTGTGCTCATGAGGGGAAAACTCCTTCGTGTGCAAAGACTTTGGCAAAGCTTCCTTTATCAGAAGTTGTTTTCGGCCTCGTAGATCCAAATCCACTGGTTTCTGGTCAAGGGGCCGAGATTCTGAAGTCATCGGGGATTCAAGTGTCTGCGTTTGAAGATCACCCCAAAGTGCCACATTTTTTTAAGAACAATTCGGCTTGGACGCCGGAGCGCCAGAAGGAATGGGTTCGTCGCTTGGAGCAAACCTGTGAACACTTTCTTTTTAACTTTCGCCAAAAGCAGACTTTCATTTCTTTGAAAGTCGCGAGCAGCTGGGATGGGTTTTTGGGTTTGCAATCCGGAGAGAGCCGCTGGATTACAGGCCCGGAGGCCCGCGGCTTGGCTCACCACTTAAGAGCTTTTCATGAAGGTCTTATGGTAGGTGCTCAGACAGTTCTCATCGATAATCCTAGCCTTGATATTCGAGCTCCTGGATATGAGCAGAAAAAAAACAAGATCATCATTTTGGATGGACGCTGCCAGACTCTGCTCAAGGTGTCAGAGCTTCAAGTCTTTCAAAAACACTCACCGGATGATTTGTGGATCTTCGTTTCTGAAGCTCATTGGCAGGCCCAATTGACCTCAGGAGCTTTGTCTAAAGAGAAACTTAATCTGCTCTGTAGAGTGATTCCACTCCCCGAAGAGCAGGGTCGACTTTCTATTAATGCCATATGTCAAAAACTCTGGGAGATGGGTTTAAAATCCTGCATGGTGGAGGGGGGAGCCCTAGTTCTCAGCTCCTTTATATCGGCTCGGAAAGCCCAAAGATTGTATCTTTTTCAAGCTCCAGTCTTGCTCGGAGGAAGTTCTGGTATCAGCTGGTCATCAACCGTTAGGATAAGGGACATGAGTCACAAAATTGTTCTTAATAATCAGAGATTTATCACTTGTGGCCAAGATCTTTTGTTAACAGGAGAATTCAGTGGATAACACCGCTCCTTTCTATCGTTCTGAGGACCGCTGGTTGGCCGGAGTCTGCGGGGGTTTGGCTGAGAAGTTTGACCTTGAGGCCTGGATTGTTAGGGCTGCCATGCTGGTTTCGGTTTTCTATTTTGGGATTGGTCTGGGTCTGTACCTTTTGGCAGCGATTTGCTTCCCCAAAAAAGAAAATGTCGCGGCGCCCCAGCCACGCGTGCTAGGAGTATGTCAGCGCCTGGCAATCAAGTATAATTGGGATGTGGGGCTCTTAAGATTTTTGAGCTGCCTGCTGGCTCTCAGCTCACTGGGGCTTGCAATTGTGCTTTACTTGGTGATCGCTGTAGTGATGCCAAAGAAAAATGCGTCTGGAGGACGCTAGATATTTTATGAACGAAGATGGCCCGAGTCGAACGACTCATCGAAAGTTAAAGTCTAATCAAAATTTTATCGAAGGGTTGGCCACAGAGTGGAAGCTATTGTGGGAATCTATCACTGAATCTAACTCTCAACACGAAGCGCCCGGAGAAGGCATTCTCGAAGGAAATCTCGAGTCTTTGGGAATTCAACAGATCAAAGCTCTGACAAAGGCTCTGAGCAGTGATCGAAAAAAGCTGAATCAGCGCCTAGAAAGACTGAACAAAGAAATCGATCTTTATAGTGCAAAGCTGGAGAGCTTGAAACTGACCTCTGAATCTTCAGCGAACACAATGGATATGGAAGCCATCATGAAGACATTGAATGAGCTTTCAGATCTGGGTCAGGCCATGAGCTTGCAGCTTCAGAGGATTGATCAGAGGCTGAAGGCAGCCCATGAGCGAGAAGACGAAATTAGGTCTGGGGTTCATCTTTAGAAAAAGTTTTTCCCGTATCAATAAAGGGCAGGCCTTTTTCTTTTCTGAGTAAATTGTACTCTCGAAGTTTTCGAATACCTTGCTTGAGCACAGTCACTAATACTCGGAACTCACGTTCTGTGGGGACGCTTTCGAGCAATAATCTTTTCATCACAGAGAAAGCGCTGTGGCTTCCTTCCTCAGAGACCATCCCCATTTCTTCTAAAAAATCTCGTAACTCTTTCTCGGGAAACGTGGTTGTCTCAGGATTGACGGTTGTTTTGGGGACATGACCTTCCACAGGTGTAATGATTCCGCCCCATCGATCTCTGAGAAGAACCAAGGATGTTAGAACCGCTTGTGATAAATTCAAAGAGGTGTTCCCGCCATAGATGGGGAGATAGACATTAAAGTGGCTGAGCTCAAGATCTTCATTGGAGAGCCCCCAATCTTCTCTTCCGAAGATCAGATAAATGGGAATGGGCGCCATAGTCTCATGAGCGAGTCGTGATAAGTGGTCGACTTTGAGATCTTCGAGAAGCTCTGTCCACAGCCGGACTTGACGATTTTTACCATCCTTTGCTGTGAATGAAATACGGAGGCCCTCGGGCTCTTTCTCGAAAAAGTCTTTCCATGAAGAATACACTGTTCGATTTTGGAGGGGACCTTGTCCTGTCGCAGCCATTTGCTGAGCTGAATAGTCGACCTCAGTTTGAGGATTGATCAAAATCAATCGATCAGCGCCCATGTTTGTCATTGCTCTTGAAGTAGATCCTATGTTGATTGAATAAAGAGTTTCAACAAGGATGACATTGAACGTGACTTGAATGGGACTCATTAAATGATCTCTTCGTGTGCCAACTGAAGACCATCCAAAATTTGCTCTTTCAGATTCGGCTGTTGCTGAACAATACTTTCAAGTCGGGATCTCATGGAACTCGAATTGAGGTCCAGACCAAAGGATTCTAAAAAGACGATTAATTCATACCCTTCCAAAGCAATCAGCCAGTCATGAGATTTAATCTTCAGGGCTTTTTGGACAATGTCTTCCACCTTTTTTAAAATCGATGAGCTTTCAGCTTTTCTAGCGTGCAATGACAGAGATTTTGCTTTCTCTCGAAGGGATCTTAAATGAGCATAAGCTTCGTGAAGGGCCTTTTCTTCAGGGGAGTAACTTTTTCTTACGACTCGATGAGCAACAAAATCCTCATGGGTGCCATAAGCTTTGCGATCAGCCGGGCCTCCGTACACCGATACAACGCGAGTTCCTTGGCAAACATCGTAGTCGCCCCAAGCGGGATCAAAGAGGAGCACGCGCACTTGATTTTTATACAAAAAAACTGAGCACTTGGTGAGAGTGAAGAGATCTCGAGAGGCCTTCAGAACCTCGCCTTCCATCACAATGCCGCTGGCATAGCGGATTTGGACTTGGTTCCCAACCGTCAATTCTCCTTGGACGGTATAATCACCCAGAGGAGTGCTGTAACCGTGCTGGTGATACTGAGAGCTCTGACCAGGAATTTCTATCTCATTCTTGCAAATCTGAGTAGGTCCCTGAAACTTCAGAAAACAAACTTGGCCTTTGGAATCGACTTCGTAATTTACAAGTACGCCACTGATCTGAAGACCTGAATCAAGTTCAACTGTGTTTACAGACTCGGCTTTGATGGCCTTGTCGAGTCCTGTTCGGCCACCTGTTTTGAATGCCATGGTCTTTGAAAAATCATGGAGAACTTCTTTAAGTTTTTGAAAACTGGGAGTCACAAAAAGCTGAGGTTGTGGCTCCGTAATATCATAGCTCGTTGTGATGCAATCCAAACTCATGGGAATTTTTTTTACTTTGCTTTGCAAGCACCAGCGGCTTTCACCGACCGAGGATAGAAGTCCTGCTCCGTAAATTTTTGGCTCTTCCAGAGATCCTACGAGTCCGTACTCAGCCGTCCACCAATTCATTCTGGCAAGTTGAGCGGCTTCTGACAAATGAGAGACTGCTTTTGTGACTTGATCCAGGCGCTCTTGAGCGTTTTGAATTTGTTCAGCTGTAGAATCCGGATGTTCTTTCAGATCAGAAAGATCTCGAATTGCAGAGTACACATCCAGATCCTCTTTGCTGATGATCGCTTTCTTGGCGACTTGAGCATAAGCTTTCAAGTAATTCGCAAACTCAGGATTGATGAGTATCGGTGCATGCCCTGCAGCTTCGTGAACGATGTCAGGGGCCGGAGTGTAGAGAAGATGGTCTAAACTTCTCATGTCAGAAGCAATGGGGAGTACACTCAAAGATTGAAGCTCCATAAACGCTGCGGGTGGAATAAATCCACTGACAGGGAGTGCTCGCCATCCAAACTTCTCGAGTTTTTGACTGATCTCCTCAATTTTAGGAATCGTATCAATGGTGATTCCCGTTTTTTCTAAGCCATCCAAGTAGCTTTCGTGAGCGTGAATTCTTAGAAAAGCTCTCAGTTGTCTCAAGATATATCGCCAAACTGCTTGATCTACAGGAGTGTACTTTCCATAGTCCTGATCCACGATATATTTTTTTAAGTGGACGGGGAGTGACTCCATCAAAGGTACCAATCCTCTTTCAAAAGATACTGAGTGACATAGTCTTTCACACCGTCTTCCACAGACCATTGCGCTTTGGACATGCCGAGGGACTCCCAAGTCGACATGTCTGCTTCTGTGAAATACTGGTACTGGTTGCGGATATTTTCTGGAATTGGAACATACTCCACGTTTTTAGGTTTTTTCAGAGAATCAAAAACAGAGCCTCCGAGCGCGTTCCAAGTGCGAGCTTTTCCAAAACCCATATTGTAAATCCCAGACACAGGTTTTTTCTCCATCAATTCCTTCATCCAACGAGTGACATCTTTGACATAAACAAAATCTCTCATTTGTTCGCCATGTTGGTAATCGGGATTATGACTTTGAAAAAGTTTAAGTTTTCCTGTTTCTTGAATTTGATGGAAAGCTTTCAGTGGAACCGAAGTCATGCTTTCTTTGTGATATTCATTGGGGCCATACACATTAAAAAACTTAAGACCATACCAGGAAGGTGGAGTCTGAGACTGCTGAACGGCCCAACGGTCAAACTTTACTTTGGACTCTCCATAAAGATTCAGGGGGCGAAGTCGTTCATGGTCCATGCGGTCCGAGTAGCCGAGCTCTCCAGCACCATAAGTCGCCGCTGAAGAGGCATAGATCAGATTTTTTCTGTGCAGCGTGCACCATTCAAAAATTCTTTGAGTGCAGTGAGTGTTCACTTCCCACAGAAGCTTTTCATTAGTTTCCGTGGTTGAAGAGTTGGCCCCCATGTGGATAATCCAACTGACTTTTGAAATGGTCTCAGGTCTTTCCAGATAATTCCAAAAATCTTTCAGTAACAGAAAGTCCTGAAACTGACGTTTTGCCAAAGGACCTGGGCGCAGCTCTCGGCTGACCAAATCGACAGTGGCAAGCACGGGAATATCTGCCTGATTCAGCTCCCAAACCATGGCACTTCCAATAAATCCATTTGCGCCCGTCACGATCACCATCGCAGCCTCCAAACAGCTTCAATTTAGGTAATGGGAAAGGGGTCTGTCTAGGGTTTTTACAGTCCTGTTCTGATTTCAAAAAAAAGGTAAAATTCGACGTAATTTCAATAATTTGCCGTGGCAACACCTTTGCTTATGCACTTCCTGGAAGGAGAGTCATGAAGTCTCTACCAAACATTCGAAAATCAGTCTTGGTTCTTCTGCTGGAGGTGGTTCTCTTTGTGCCCGCATTTTTCACAACCTCACCCGCCCTCAGATCGACTAAATCGGCAGATCAATACTGGCTTGAAACAGGGCTCTCTGATAGCGAGCTTGAGAAGCTTTTGGCGGATGAAAATTGTTTTGCTGATCAAAATATTTTTTTAGCTTGTGTCAATGCAATCTCATCAATGGCCGAGAGATTTGACTTAGTGCTCGACCTTGATGGCGACCTCAAACCTGCCAAACAAAGAGATGTCGCTCTTCGAATCACCGAGAAAGCAGAGCTGAGCCTTTGGGAAAAGAAATTCAACCAGCCGGAAGTTTCACTGTCTCATGGGGGACTCTCATTTCTGCAACTTTGGCATCAGCTCGAGCAAAGCGCCGTGAAGAAAGAAGAAAGAGCAATAACTATTGCAACAGGTATCAATGGTTTTCTTTCGATCTTCAAAGATCCTCATACTTATTTGATTCCTATAAAAATGTATGAAGAGGTGGTTTCAAATCCCGACTCTAAGGCAGCCAACTTGGGATTTGTTGTGCGTCGAAATCACGATCATTTGGTGGTTAGAAAGATCTTCGAAACTGCAGAAGCTGCCAAGGCAGGTCTTAAGCGGGGAGATAAAATCTTTGCACTGAATGGTGACCCTATTGCCGAGCTCTCGCATGCCCAAGTGAGCGAAGCTCTGAAATTTAGAAACATGGATAGAATCTACTTAGAGGTGGACCACAACAATCATCGCAAAGTGATTGAAGTTCTTCGTAAAGAGCAGATTTTTCCGTCCGTTTCTTCAAAAATGCTGGATGAATCACGCCGAGTGGGACTGATCACGATCCACCGTTTTTCCAAAGACACTTGCGCTCGAGCCAAAGAGCAAATTCAAGATCTGAAAGAAATGGCGATGCGTGGCCTGGTGATGGATCTCCGAGATAATCCGGGTGGCCAAGTGGAAGAAGCTTCTTGCGTGATCAATTTGTTCGTGGCTAAGAATCAGCTGCTGTTCGAAACTCGCTACTTGGATGCGGCGAGACCAGCGGATCAATATGTTTCTGAACACGAGCCCATCTTTAAAGGTCCTCTCGCTGTTCTGATCAATTCAGGCTCTGCATCAGCCGCTGAAATTGTCGCGGGATCTTTAAAAGACCTGGGAAGAGGCAATCTCGTTGGTGAAAGAAGCTTTGGAAAAGGCTCATTTCAAGATGGTCGCCTGTGGGGAGTCAATCGCGAAGTGGCTTTGTTTGAAACTTCAGGGCTTTACTACTTTCCTTCAGGTTGGACGCCCCAGCTGGTAGGACTCCAACCAGACATTGAAGTCAAAGCTGACGATGTGATTGCTCAACGAGAAGAAGATTTATTTCTAAAGCCCATTCGACCGTTGGATCAATGGGTAGGCCCACAAACTTTGTCTTGGATTAATGAGCGAAGCTGTGAAGTCAGTCCTGAAGCCGATTTAATTTCACTACAGAATTTTAGCGAGGACCCACAAATTTCCCGTGCGCAAGCATGGCTGAGGTGCGGACAACAAAATGATCGAAACGGCTCTCTTTAAATCTCATCATATCCCTAGCCGAAAGCCTTCGGACAAGCTCATGATTGTTCTTCATGGCAAAGGCGATAGTTTAAGGCCATTTAAAAAATTCCACCAAGAACTTCGCGTGAAAGACATGCATTTTCTGCTCTTGAATGCTCCTAAAAAATACTTGGGAGGCTACTCTTGGTACGGCGACTATCCTTACCAAAAATCAGGTGTGATCAAGATTCGACAAAAGATGCTGCAGCTCTTGAGTGATCTTGAAGCTCAAGGTTGGAAGCCAGAAAACATTCACCTTTTGGGATTCTCACAAGGGTGTCTTGTTTCTTCGGATGTGGCTCTTCATTATCCCAAAAAACTCGGTGGTGTGATTGGGATCAGTGGATACTTTCAGTTCTATCCGCGCTGGAAAAAGGCCCTGGCACAAAATCGAAGGACGCCGTGGTTATTCACTCACGGCAATCAAGATGATGTTCTACCCATCGAAGACACGAAGTTTGGTGTCGGTAAGTTAAGACTTGCAGGCCTGAAAGTTGATTTTGTTGAATCCAATAAAGATCATGTGTTCGAAGAGCGGGAGTATCCAATCATCAAAAGATGGCTCGAGACTAAATGTCTTCCTGATGCTCTTCCACGAGGTTTAACAACTTACTAAAGAGATCTGGTTTGGCCAGGGATTTAGGCTTTCTCGAGTAGTAGCTAGAGACTTTGACCTCAGGAAAGTCCAAATGATTCACAGTAAATTGATCAATGATGGATTGAACTGTTTGATGATCTAATCCCTTTTTCTTTTGGGCTATCAACTCGTTGACGATTTGAATAAGTGCATTCCCCGTAAGCCGATTGTCTCGGTTCAGCAGCTGAGCTCTGTCTGAGATTCCCTTCAATTGAGCTGGGGTTGGCCGTTGATTGGGTAATGCTTGTAAAAATATCTCTTTGTAAAGTCGTTGAAAGTTCTGAATATGACCTTGGTGCTTGGGTCTTATTTGTGTGTCTTTGGATTTAGCAAAAGAACTCAAGATCATCTTGTAGAAATCGGCCTCAGTAATAGAGCTTTCAAGTCCATCTCCTAAAAACTTTTTCGGCAAGTGACGGAAAATATTTCTCATATTAAAAAGGGCCGGATGGTTCACGCCATCAGCCACTTTGGAAATGCTCCCTGAGATTTTTGCTCTTTCAAAATATTCGAATTCTTTTTGGAATTGATTCACAAGCTGAGGTTTTGATTTCAAAATTCTTTCACGCTGATCGGAATTGAAGCCCATTCGATAGAGTAATCGATCTTTTTTTGCTTTATCAAAATGCGAGTTAAAGGACATCACAGCTGGATGCTTAGCAAATTCCTTCAAAGGTTTTTTGGTACCTGTCTTAACATAGTCCAGCAGCTGGGCAAAAACTTGGACAAGGAGTTTTGCCTTCGTTCTTTGTTCATTGAGATTTGTCGAGAATCTTTCAACATCATCGTAGCGATATTGATCATGACGTAGTCCGAACTGTCGAACGCTTCCATAATCAATAATTCCCGCATCAGTGAGAACGTTGTCACCGTCCCAGTCGAGCCAAGCAAAAATGTAATCGATGTCCAAAGTGGCTGTGAATTTAGCAAAGGACTCACTCAGGATATGTGTCAGTTCCTCATATCTTGCGAGACCAATTTTACTGAATTTCCAACGTCCATTTTTTATTTGTCGCTGAATCAGATAGTCGACACCTGCTTTGAGTTCCTTGTGGCGTTTTTGTTTCAAATACATAAAGAGGTGGGCGGGCCGCAAAAGGTTTTGTGCTGCCCTCACCCCGATGCCGTAGCCTTTTCCAAGATCAATCAAACATAAAACTCGTTCAGTATGAATTCCTTGAAGGTGCATGATCTCTGCGAGAATCGCAGCTCCATAGAGCTCATCGATTTCAGCCAAGCCACAACCATACCCAAAATCACCGGAGCCAGTCTTCAAAGGCCGATTGGCTTCAACGGATCCGGGGGCTAAGCAAGTCACACCAGTCCCACGGGAGCTTACGTCCCAAATTTTACCGCGATGTTCGACAACGCCATTCCAAATTCCTCGACCATCTCCAGAGGTCTTTCCTCTTTTATTGGCATGTTGGAGCTGCAAATAGCGAGAAGCCATGTACTTGTTTTTCTTTATAGTTTTTGGATCTATCCGACGATTCATGAGTTCGTCGTATTCATTGATGATTTGAATCGAGAAAGTTTCAATCAGCTTAGCTTTGAGCTCGGCGGTCATTTGATGGGGGTGATCCTGTGGAATCAAGCCCATTTCTTTTGCGAGCACAAAGTTAAAATAAGCCACATCCCCAGTTCTGAGTTCTCGCACACGGTAGGGGACGTATCCTTCCGGAACCACTTGCATCCAAGGGTGATCTCCATTGAGTTCATCAAATCGCAAGAAATTCTGCGCTGCAGATGGTTTTAAAGCCATACTGTATCATCGGATGTATTTTTGCGTACTTAAATGAGACAGCGAAAATTGCGACCAATGTCCTAAGACGCTAAAACTGCCCCCTAAAGCTGTCGCCGGCACCAGGGCCAGCATTTAAGGAGAGTTCCATCATTTCAGACTCCCATTCAAAAGCAGGAGTCTTTGATTTAATGTTATAGACAGAGCGCGCCAGCTCTGTTTTGAAGTTTGACTCCTGAGTCGAAAGCATATTTATGGGCTACTTGGCAGTTGGGCAACACAGCCGAAGTGAGTTGGTTGCGGGTAAATGCCTCTTCCTCAATCTCTGTCACACTGTTAGGAATAACCACCGACTCGAGTTGGTTTTCGACAAATGCCAGGTTCCTAATCGTTGTCACACTGTTAGGAATAACCACCGAAGTGAGTTGGTTGTCTGCAAATGCCCCATACTCAATCAATGTCACACTGTTAGGAATAACCACCGAAGTGAGTCGGTTTCTGGCAAATGCATAAACCTCAAT
>JAJTIC010000051.1 GCA_021300175.1 Pseudomonadota bacterium | reverse complement strand
TGCTTCTGGAGCTAGAATCGACTGAATTCCTTGAGCGATGCTCACCTCATCATCGACCACCAGAATTTTCATATTTTTCACAGGGGCTGAAGAAACTGAGGGTTGTGTGGGTTTAAGTTTTAGTGCAGAACTCATGCTGCCACCTCCTGATGACGTGCCAAGGGCAAGGTGATTCTGAAAACAGTGGATCGGTGGGGTTCACTTTTCACAAATTGAATATCACCACCAAAAGCTCGAATGAACCTTCGAGAGATTCCGAGCCCTAGGCCTGTTCCATGCTCTGGAGACTTGGTCGTGAATTGACTTTGAAAGAGCCTCTCTTGATCGGCAGCTTTAATTCCTGGTCCGTTGTCTTCGAGCTCAAATTGCCAAAAGGTTCCCTCGCCTGACTCAAATAAGGAGGTTCGCAGGAGCAGCTTTCCTTTGTAGGCAGAATCTGTGATTTTGGTTTCGCACATAGCCTGATACGAATTTCTCATCAAGTTGGTGACAGCTTGAATAAACTCGTCTTTATCCAATAAGAGCTGATCTTGAGGAGCTTTGAAGTCAAATGAGATTTCAAAGCCTTTTTCAAAGAATTGATCACTCATAATCAGTGTGCACTGCTCTATCAGCTCTTTTCCTGAGAAAACTTTCTTGTCGCCTTGGACATGGTTGAGCTTTCTCATTCCGCTCACGATTTTTGAAATTCGCTGACCTTCCTGAACAATGAATTCGTGATCGCTGTGCAGCTGATGGAGACCAGTCTCAAGATCCAGGAGAGTCCCTGACAAATTAAGCAAATCTTCTTCGAAAAGGTTTTTGCCTGGGATCACTTCAGATTTTTTCTCCCAAGAGTTCACCAACTGGGGAAATCCCCCTTGGTGGTAATCTTGACTCCAAGCTTGATTGACATCTTTTAATAGTTGCACTTGAGGACGCAAACTCTGTTGCATTCGCTTCCCCACTTGCCCGAGCCTTGCAAGAATCCCCGTCAATGGATTGAGAACTTCATGGGCCGCTCGGCCTGCGATCTCACCTGCACTCGCTAAACGAGTGGTGCGCAGCAGAGCTTCTTGGATTTCTTGAATCTTTTTAGATTTCTCCTCGACCTCAGCAGTTCGTTCTTTAACTTTGAAGTCCAAATCTCGATTGATTTCTTCGAGTTGGCTTCTTGAGGCTTTGAGATCTCGGATCATTTTATTAAAACTTTGTGCAAGGACGAGTGTTTCGTCCTTTGTTCTTACTTGAATCTGGGTGTCTAAATTACCTATAGAAACACTCTCCATTCCTTCGACTAAATCAAGAATCGGATTGGTGAGAGATCTTGCCATCAGGATCGCCACCAGAAAAGCAGCTGTCACCACGATCAGAGCAAAGATCAAAGATCGCTCAATCAAACTTTCAATAGCAATAAAAGCTTTTTTCTCACTGGCTTGGGCGACAACCACAACTTTTCCGTGGTAAGCTTTGGAATATCCTCCGAGCCAAACTTCGCCTTGGTCTTCGATCTTTAAGACACTGGTCTTAGCTTTGGATTTTTGAGCCAGTTCAAAGAACGGGCTCTTCTGAACTGAATCACTGTCGGCATCCAAGGTCTTGAGAAGATGCTGACCCTGATGATCAAAAAGACTCACTTTCAGGTCCTTCAAAAGAGACATGGCTTTGATCCAACGATCCCCTTTGATGTATCCCATCACAACCCATTCTTCGAGGGCTTTACCAGCTTGATCTTCGATCACGACAGATCTTGCAAAGCCGACAAGGGGAGGTCCTTGGGCGACAGTTGCGTTCCATATCTGTTCGCTTTCGTTCTTCAATATTTCAGTCTGAAAACTTTTCTGATTTAAAAGTTCTTTCCAAAATTTGCTTTGCTCAAGACCATAAGTCTCTGTGTATTTCGAATTCGCATGAGTTCGAAGGATTTTTCCATCGTTGAGTCTTTGCACTTGCGCAAACACCACATCACTACTCTCTGGAAAAATCTGATCAGCACTTAAGGTTTGCCCTGCATGAGCCAGCAATGCAAAAAGACGAAATTGAGCAGAGACCCCTTCAAGTTGAGTTTCTACTTCTGAAGAAAGGTTGGCCACTTGTGATCGATTCAAATCAAAGACTAGTTCGGTTTTGTCAGATTTGAAAACTTGAACTGCCATGGCCAAATAAATGAGTAAGCAAGCCGACAAAAGAGATCCGATGACAAACAAAAATTTGTATCGAATAGAAAGTTTCACCGAAGCCTCCTTATGCCGCCTGTGACTTCTGTCGCGCAGGACCTTAGGATTGTATCGGCGAAACTTCCAAAGAAATTAATGATTTAAAAGGAGGCACGAGGAGTTCTTAAGCCTTTTTCGTCCGTCCCAAGGATCTGCCCACCGGGGGACTGAGAAATTCCCTTAACAACGTAGAGGGTATTGGCACTGAGTCCCGTCACAGTCACGCGATGGTTGGTTGTCAAAGTGTTCGTCAAATTCGTGGAAATCACTTGTCCGTTGGTGAGACCTCTCAGTTCGACTTTGGAATACGCAGGAATGCTGGTTTGCCAGGACACAGTGACTTCTTGAGCCTTCAAATCAACGATTCCAAAGAAAGAATTCGTGAGAGTTCCTTCTGGCGGTACACAAGGATTGCTCGCTTGATCTGGGAAGTAGTAGTTGTCATTCTCGAGCACCTTCCAACCACGAGCTTGCAACTGATAGAAGATGGACTTCGGAGCAGAGGGGACCACGTTAAAATCAAAGTATCTTGAATTTCCGCTCATATTACACTCGGGATCGATTACTGGCACATCAGGATCTGTTCCCTCTGGAATGGGCCTCCACATCACGATCAAAGAAATATGGAATCTTGGCCCCTGATAGTACTCGAGTACAAAGGGGCGCTTTTGACCCGGCTCCATGCGAATCGTCGAGGACGAACATTTCATTTTTGTTGAATGGTCCCCATCATTATTGATAAAAGGCGTGAGAGCTTGTGTGCTCGGTTCCTTCCAGTAGAATACGGACCCATCATCAGACAACACGGCCATCTGATAATCCCCTGCAGGTTCGTTCGCAGCCAGTTGCAATTGAGACTCAAAGCGCAGTCCAAAATACTCATAGACCGCCTGGGGAGGCTGACTGGGATCTGTGCCCTGATAGACCACAGGTTCACCAGTTCTAGTCATAAAAGGCGTGTCGTATTTTCTTGTCGGCACATACAATCGATCAAAGTACAAAGTGCTCTCGACGATGGTTCCGTAGTCTAAGTACTCGCGAGCTGTGTACCAACGAGGCTGGCCAATATCTCGATAAACGAGATGGGCAATGACTCCCCGATCTCGAGCCACCGACGAGCCCGTAGTGAAGGGATCACAGATTGTTCTCTCTGGAGTTGTCAAAGGAGGCTTCACATTGGGTGTGGGTTCAGAAACCACAGAGGTGCCTGACTCTGACCCAGATTGAGACAGACAAGCCGTCAAAATCAAAAGGCCTATGGCCGCACACAAAGAAATGGTCATACCCTTCGTCACAGTGAACCTATTCATCGAGTTATCCTTCATTAAGTTCAACCCTCATTGTAAAACTCATTGACTGACTCCGGGGACTATTCAGGAAATCGTCAAACTTGTGAGCAAGTTTTTGCCAAAGACTGAGACAGGCTTGTCTCAAAATGAGTCCTGGCCCTGGAATCGCACAGACGAGTCAATGTACGAGTCATCGTGAAACAAATTCACGTTGAACTCAAAAAAATGACATTTTTGAGCTCTCTCGAAAAGGAGATAAACAATGAAAAAGGTGCTATTCGCTTGTGCATTAGCAGCAATACTTTCCGCATGTAGCGACGGTGATAAGAAAACGAGTAACAACACTCAAGGAAAAGTCACTGTCAGCTCCTCAGAAAGCGCAGAAAAGCTCGCACAAGCTGGTGAATACCTCATCGCTCCCGCCAGCTTTCCCCATGCTCTTGAGCTTATGGATATGGCTCTTGAGAAAGATTCCAACAATCAAAGAGCCCAGTTCTATGCTCACTTATTGAAACCGATCCGATCTCTGGAAGGGATCTATTCCCGTCTAGAAAGTTTAGCTGCGGCAGAAGGGAAAACGCAGGAACTTCAAAACGCAGTTAAAGAAATTCCTGACACAAAAATTAAAGAATTTCTAACAAAGAAAGGTGGATCACAGATCCGCACAGAAAAGGATGTTCAAGATCTTTTAGTTTCAATCAGAGACGGATTCGAATCCCTCCGGCAACACATGAAGTCCTCTCGCGAGATTGGGCTTACACTTTACCTGAACCCAGATATTCATGCAAAGTCACCGCATGAGCAACTGGAAGAAAAATGTGAAGTATCCTTGGTCGAAGGAAAAATCAATTCTGTGACTTGCGATACTTCTGATCTCTTCAAAGTAAGACTTGATTCCTCTGATAAAATAGCTGTGCAACAGATCGCCGCCATCTATTCATTTTACTTTGGACTTTACAATCATTACAGCTTGGAAGGCTTGAGAGATCTTGCGAAAGACATGAAGGACGGCGAAGGAAAATTAACTGCACAGGAAATGCTTGCAATGGTTCAACAAAAGCAGAATTTTCTGTCTCTCCGTCAAGATCAAAAGCTCGGAAGCATTCAAGAAATGGGTATTGATGGCGTGGTGGCTGCTCGCTGGTTAGTTAAATACCAAGACCAGCTCTGTAATCCTCAAGCTGGAGATATCAAAAGAAGAGGAATGCTCTTCGAAAAAGGTCTCTGTCTAGAAAAAGAGACTGACAAATCATTGCTTGAACAAACACTTTCAAATGTACAAATGGCACTGACGGCTCCTTTCAATGTTCTCGTAAAGGATGAAAAAGTCAGCATGGAGAACAGAAACGTTCAAGTGAATCTCCAACCTCTGTTTGCTGGCAACATCAAAAGCTTAAAAACATTCTTACCAGCAGAAGTTAATAGCTGCGGCAAGGCTTTGCGATATGCAGATATGACATTCGGCGGCCTGATCAAGACAACTGGCAGAGTTGATTGGGATAAATCATGCGAGTAAGCTTTCTAGTTTTCATCAGCTTGCTTTCTGTTCAATCCTTCGCTCAGGGGAAAACGGTCCAACTTTGTTCCCCTCAAAATACTTGTCTTGATCTCAAACCCAAACAAATGAAGAGCTCCCTCGATGGCTCTATCTTTGAGTTCTCAGGGGGATCTGCTCTCAGACAAAACTCTCAGCGAATTCAAGAAACGATTCATATTGCCAGAGGCTGGTGGAATCGAAGCCTAAATGTCGTTTATATTGAAGATACTCAAGGGCAAGAGCACCACTGTGAACTTTAGAATACACTCGGCTTTAAAAAGTCATCAAAATGGGCTGAGCGGTGG
>JAJTIC010000067.1 GCA_021300175.1 Pseudomonadota bacterium | reverse complement strand
CTTGCTTTCCACCAATCGGCTGATGGCAGGACCCGAGAGGACTGGATGCGTAGCAACGGCGAACACACGTTTTGCCCCATGCTTGTAGAGGCTGTCAACTGCTTGAGTGAGGGTGCCTGCCGTATCAATCATGTCGTCCACGATGATGGCCGTTTTCCCCGCCACATCCCCAATCAGGTGATAGGCTTTGGCTTCATTTGGCCCAGAGCGGCGTTTATCGACGATGGCAATGGGGGCTTCGATTCGCTTGGCAAAAGCACGGCACCTTTCAACACCACCAGCATCCGGGGAAACAGCAATAAATTCATCCCCTGAGCCAAAGTTTTCTCGCCAAGCTCGGGCAAGGGTCGGGATCGCAAATAAGTGGTCGACAGGAACATTAAAAAATCCCTGAATTTGCGCGGCATGAAGGTCCACGGAAACCACTCGGTTAGCCCCGGCCGTGGTGATGAGGTCTGCCATCAGTTTAGCAGAGATCGGAGCTCGCGGAGCCACTTTGCGGTCCTGTCGAGCGTAGCCATAGTACGGAATCACCGCGGTGATAGCCTTTGCGGAAGCTCTTTTCAAAGCATCCATCATGATAAAAAGTTCCATCAAATTTTGATTAGCAGGTGGGCAAGTACTTTGAATAACAAAGACATGCTGGCCACGAACTGACTCGTGAATTTCAGCTTGAATTTCGCCATCAGCAAACGTGTTTAATTGGCAGTGACCAAGATCTTCCCCCACAAGTTCAGCAATCTTTCTTGCGAGAGCGGGATTTGAATTTCCAGAGAACAGTTTCAAGCCCTTCATGGCTGCAGGTTGTAACGAAATCAGGGGGCATTGACAATGTTTGTTTTTGTGGTGTCAGTCTTTACCATTCATGGCGACAACTTTGATTGAAGAAACTCAGTACGGCGCTTGGATGGAAATCTCGCTTAAGGGCAGGGTAGATGCTTTTAACGATCGCCGGTTGATGTCACAGATGGAGAAGTATTTACAGCCTGCGGGACGCAAAATCGTTCTGGAGCTCTCTCAGTGTGAGTTTATGAGCATGGCCTTCCTCAGGGGTTTAATGGACCTAGCCCAAAGACTAGAGTCTCAGGGCGGACGATTTGTTCTTTTGACACCTCACCAGCAGGTCAAAAGGCAGATAGAGATCTTTGTTGGGAATAATGTTTTTGAAATCTACCGCAGTTTTCATGAGCTTGAGCTCACAGAGCATCAGTCAGAGGCTCCTTCGTGTTTTTGACACCCTTTTACTTCCCTCAAAACGACTAGGTACTTTTTTCACACTTACGAACATTTGCCGACCTGCTTTCAGACCAGGGGAGAGTTCAGAAATCTCACAGAGCAGCCGTAAAATAGGCATATGAGATATGAGCAATCGACAGTCGGAAAATGGTGGGTTTTGAAATTCAACGGTCGCTTGGATTCTTTCACTCAAGACAAAGTGGTTGGAGTGATTGATCAAGGTTCCGCTCGAGGGAAAATTCATATTTGTTTAGATCTGCGAGAAGTCTCTTTTTTGAGCTTCTCTTTGATACGACTGCTGGCCATGAAAGATCTTGAGATGAAAAATCAAGGTGGTCAGTTGGTTATTATGAATGCCACCGCTGTGGTGGTGAAACATCTTGAAACTTTCAATCCCACCAAGGGGTTACAACACTACAAATCATTTGCAGAGTTTGAAAAGCAACTCGTGTTGTTCACTGGGTCGCCAGCTTTTTCTGAAGCGAGCTAAATTCTTTTATATTCTCTCTTTGATTTCAGAGACCAGAGCATGCGTGGCCATAGCTCGGTGAGAGTGTTGAGCTTTAAAGCCAGGTCCTAATTCCGCCAGTGTTTGGGTTTGACCTTCGGGGATAAACACAGGGTCATAGCCAAAGCCATGTTGGCCCTTTGGTAAAGGCGCAATGCTGCCTTTCATTTCACCTTTCACAATAATCTCTTCACCTGTGGATGAGTAAGCAACTATCACGGTTGTAAATTGCGCTTTGCGATTTCCTGCAGAGCGGATCTGAAGCATTTTTAGAAGCTTCGCTGTGTTTTCAGAGTCGCTGGCTTTGGGGCCTGCATATCTGGCCGAGTGGATTCCTGGCAAATTTCCGAGCGCCTCCACTTCAAGGCCTGAGTCCTCCGCGAAAACCCAAGTCTGCGGTTTCATGGCTTTCATACTTTTAGCTTTAATACGAGCATTATCGACAAAGCTCTGGCCATTCTCCGGAGGTGCTGAGTACGTGGGTAAATCCATTGTGGATTTCAGTACAAATTCTGGTTTGAGCTTTTCAAAAAGAAGTTTGAACTCTGAAACTTTGCCTTTGTTTCCAGTGCCCACCCAAATTTCCATATCAAGACCTCTTCAAAGGGAAGAAAGCGCCAACAATTTTTTCTTGTTCTTTGAATAACTGCGTGCAAGCCACTTCGGCACTTTCTAAGAGCGCGAGCAGATCCTTCTTTGAAAAAGGCTCTTTCTCAGCTGTGCCTTGGATTTCTATAAACTCACCGATATCGGTCATTACAAAATTCATATCAGTCCCAATGGTTGAATCTTCATCGTAATTGAGATCAACCAATGGAACTTGTTTTTTGAGTCCTACACTCACAGCACTTACATAGTGAGTTAAGCCCAAATTTTTGATTTCACCCACAGCATGAAGTTTTTTGAGGGCTACAGCCAGCGCTACAAAACCGCCGGTGACAGCCGCAGTGCGAGTCCCACCATCCGCGTTGATCACATCGCAGTCCACCGTGATTTGCTTTTCTCCGAGAGCTTTTAAATCGACAGCCGCTCTCAGGCTGCGACCAATCAAACGAGAGATTTCTTGAGTTCTTCCGGCAGTGATTGTTTTATCCCGCTTCAATCTTTGATGAGTCGACCGCGGAAGCATCCCGTACTCTGCGGTGACCCAGCCAGTGCCGCTTCCTTTGAGCCAACTTGGCCCTTGGGGATCGTATGAAGCCGTACAAAGCACTCGGGTTTTTCCAAACTCGATCAAGACGCTGCCTTCAGCATAATCTGACACATGAGGAGTTAGTTTCACTTCACGGAGCTGGTTCTCTTTTCTGCCATCTAATCTCATAGCTGGGCATCATAGAGGCAAAGCCTCTTTTCGGCAACCAATTAAGGGGAAGTTAAGGGTTCTCGCTCCGGGCTTGATTGAGAGCTTTCATAAAACTCAACGAGCCCGGCATACAGGCGATCGGCAATTTCTTTTTGCGAAGAGGCTTTCTTCAACTTTTCAGCTTCTTTCGGGTTGGTAATAAAGCCCAACTCGACCAGCACTGAGGGCAGTTGACTTTGAGAGACAACAAAGAAAGGGGCTTGGCGGATAGCTCCGCTTTGAGTGTCCTTCCATGATGAGAATAATTTTTCACTGAGCTTCTGACTCACTTGAATTCGTCGCTGGCGGCTCAAGTCTTCGAGAATGGCACTCACTTCAGGGGGCTGGTGCGCGGGCCGAGTGTCTGAAGTGGATTTTTGTTTTTCACTGCGATTTTCAGTGGCAGCTAAAAATTGTGCTTCTTGATCTGGTGGAAGATGGTTTTGAAAATAGAACTCAACGCCGCGAGCTCTTTGATCTTGGGAAGCATTGGCATGAATGCTCAAAAAAACATCACCTCGAGCTTGAAGAGCGATCTTTGTTCTCTCTTCGAGAGTCAGGAATTCATCACTAGAGCGGGTCAAGGTCACTTTGAAACGGGGATCGCTTTTGAGTTGATCCGCGAGAAGTTGCGAAACTTTGAGAACAACTTCCGCTTCTTTGAGGCCGCTGTGCACAGCCCCGTTATCGGCTCCTCCATGTCCGGGGTCGACCACAACATGCAGGGACGCTTGAAGAACCTGAGGGCACAAGAAGAAGAGGGCGAGTCCGACGATTTTTCTCATTCCGTCTCTGCTTATTTCACCGCAAATAGATTGAGAACAGTGATTTGGAGGCCATCAAGGTCCGACTTTGAGGCTTTTAGTTTCACTTCGTTCCAAAACTTAGTGACTTCTGCTTTGCTAGCAAACCCATGAGCAGCGAAATTGGCACAAGCTTTCCCCGTCTCTTGAGCTGAGGACATTTGGGGGGCTAGCGCCAGAGATAAAACCAAAATCATATTTTTCATGTCCGACACTCCTTTGATTTCACTATGGTACCAGGAAGGGTGGCGGGAAAGGCAAAAAAAAGCGACCTGGCAGGGGGGTGGGGGCCAGGCCGCTATGGGGGGGTACCTTTCCTATGAGCAAGGGTGTTGCCACCAATGGCACGTCTGAAGTCAAAGATAAATGGTGCTGGAGCCAAACTGGGCGCCTTCGACAAGGGCTTTTTTTCAGCTTTTTGAGGATTCCAGCTTTCCCCTGTTTTATTAGTGACTTAGTGACTGTCAAAGTTCTCGACGAAAGGACTGAAAAGAGGCCCTAGATTCAAGCCTACCCAAGGGATAATTTCCACAAACTGTCGAACTGAAATTCAACACTCCTTTTCTCTGTCCTACCTAGGGACTGAAGTTGAGATTCGGTTTTCCAGGGTACCATAACTTTCTATACTATTTCAGACTCAGTAAATTGAAAGAGCGGAGGACGCAATGAAGTCACTAGAGGTATTACTGATCGCTGCAGCGCTGATGGTCATTCCTTTACCACAAGTTCACGCTCAAGCTGATCTTTCCGTAGAAGCTGAAGAAGCGATCGCAGATTCCGAGGTGGCTCAAGCTGAGGCTAAAGATGCTCGCCGTAAAACTGAAGAAGAAAAACGAAAGCGAGAGAAAGCCAAAGAGCAGGTTCAAGCAGAAATTGCAAAAGTAAAATCCCTCGAAGAACAGGCTAAAAATGATCAAGCCAAAGCAGAAAATGAAGCTGCGAGATTGAAAGCCGAAACAGAGGAGTTTCTAAAGCAAGCTAAGCTCGCGGAAGAAAAACAGAATCTCGCTCAAAAGCAGATCTCTGCGAGCCAAGAGCGAGTGAAGAGAGCTGAATCTTTGAAGCAAGAAGCTCAAGCAAAAAAGAAAGCTTCTGAGTCTTTTATGGAAACCACCTTGAAGGACGCCAGGGCTGCTGAAGAGCAAGCTCAAAAGGTGCAAAAAGAATCTGAAGAAGCGTTGAAGCTCGCCGCTGAAGCACGACAGAAAGAAAGAGAGTCATCACAAGCTTTAGAGCGAACCAAGATGCAAGCGCAAAAATCCATGATTCTAGGACTGGCTGCCAAAGAAAGAGCGAAAGCTGAACAACTGAAGGCTGAAGCTGAAAAAGCACGTGCAGAGGCAGACATGGTGAAAGTAAAGAGTGCTATTGAAAAAGCCGCTGCTGAAGCCAAGGAGATGGAGACTGATCAAAAGAAACTGAGCGAAGAGATGAAATTAACCTCCGCCAAAGTGGAAGAAGAACGCAAAAGATTAGAAACTGTGAAAAAAGAAGAAGATAAATCTCGAAATGCGCTGATGAAAACACGTGCTGAAGCAGAGAAGCTAAGAGCCGAGCGAACAAAAGAGCTTGCTCAGATTGCCAATGAAACAGCTCGCTTGAGAAAGGCAAAGTCTGAGCAAGAAGCTGAGATGGCCCGCACAGAAAATGATATGAACCGACTCCAGCAAGAGCTTGAGCGCTCCAAAGAAGAACGCAAGAAAATTGCGGCTGAACTTGAAGAGCTTCAAAATAAAAATGAATCTCAGAAGCTCAGAGCGGACACTTTAAAAGCTCAAGTGGAAGCAGAAAAAATGAGAGCTGAAACAGATCGCATCAAAGCAGAAACAGCCGCTTTGACAAATGGTTCTGAGGCTAAACCAAACAAGAAAAAATGATCAGTTCAGAGATTTTAAAAAATGGGTCTGCGTGGGGTAGGCATAGTCGACCCCTATTTTTTTAGCGATTCGCAAGCACTCTAGCAAAATTTCCTGACGAGTTTGCCGTTCAATTTCAAGATCTAAAGTTTTCACGAAACAAATCAGAACAACTTGGAGATTAAAGTCTCCCATTTCTTGAAGCTGGATCGAAAGAGTGTCTTTTTCAAGAAGCGGATGCAGGCTGAGAGTTTGCTTCAGGCTCTCGATGAACTCTTCAATTTTTATTTCAGGTGTTTCGTAGGTCAGGCCTAAAACATGACGAACCCGGCGGGACTGTCGAGCTCCGAGGTTGTCAATTTTATCTTTGGCGACCGAAGCGTTGGGAATTGAAACCAGAGAATTATATGGAGTTCGAATACGGGTGGAGCGAAAGCCAATTTCTTCGATGACTCCTTCCGTGTCACCAATTCTCACAAAATCCCCTTTTTGAAAAGGACGATCAAAGAGGATTTGGATGGATCCAAAAACGTTGG
>JAJTIC010000100.1 GCA_021300175.1 Pseudomonadota bacterium | reverse complement strand
CAAAAGGACGTGGCAAAATCAAAAAGAACCCAAGGATTCTTTAGAAAAATTTCTGTCTTTCCAGTTTATTCCAAACCTGAAAGAGGCCTTTTTCCAAAGATTTACCCAGGATGTGAGAAAGTTTCTCGTTCCAACTTTCTTTGATCTTGTAAGAAACTTTGAAAATTGGAGTGTCTGTGGGAAATGACATCAAATAATCATCGCTTGTTTTGATTTCATCGACCAGTCCCAGGCTCAAAGCTTCTTTTCCGTACCAGTGATCGCCGTTGGCGACTTGAGCCACATTCAACTGGGGTCTGTACTCACTCACGTGAGCTTTGAAGAGGTTGTGGGTATCTGTGAGGCGTCCCAAAAAATGTTTTTCACCTTCGGGTGAAATTTCTCCGAGCAAAGAGATCGTGCGCTTGTAATCTCCGGCCGTATATTCTTTGTAATCCACATCAAGTTTCTTCAAAATTCGATGGAAATTGGGAACCTGGGCCAGAACTCCGATGGAGCCCACAATGGCAAATGGAGCTGCCAGAATCCGATTCCCAAGCACCGCCATCATATAACCACCACTGGCGGCGACTTTATCGACACAAATCGTCAAAGGAATTCCCCGGTCGCGGATACGAGCCAGTTGCGAAGCTGCGAGGCCGTAACCGTGAACCACTCCACCGGGACTTTCAAGTTTAAGGACGACTTCATCTTTGGGCGTCGCAGTTTGCAAAATAGCAGTGATTTCTTCGCGAAGAGATTCTACTTGGTGAGCGTTTACATCACCTTCAAAGCTCAAGACAAAAACTCGCTTTTCTGGCTCTGATGAGTGAGATTTTTGAGCTTTCTCCTTTTGCTTTTGTTCGGCTTTGCGCTTTTTCTTCTCTTCTTTGCGTTCTTCTTTGCTCAAGGAGAAAGACTTTAAAAACTGCGCGGTGTCTTTTGTCTTTTCATGAAGAGGTTCGACTTCGAGCTCAGATTTGTGGCTGGCTTTGGTTGCAAAGAGAGCAATCACCACAAAAACAGCAGCAACAGAACCGACAATCACCAAGGCTTTCAGGAAAAATTCCAAAACTTCATACATCATAGGAAAAAAGTTATAGAAAAGCCTTAGGCAAAGGTCGAGGGTTACTTGCAGAAGGGTGCCCTGCGGCGCCAAAATAGAGGAGTGATCAAACATTTGGTTCTCACTTCATTTTTTTTGTTTGGAATTCATGCTTTCGGGGAATCTTCTTCCGAGTATGAGCGAATGAAGGACTTTTACGGGCATCAAAAGAGAAATTCAGCTTATCATTTGCGCCGTGAACAAGCTGCCAAGGAAGTGCTCAAGCAGCGCTCTCGGCAAGAAGAACAAATGGAGCAAGCACGGCTTGAGTACATCAAAAATCGCAAGCCTCAGATGACAGAATTCAGTGCAGCTTATCAAAAAGATCAAGCAGCTCGAAGGGAAGTTGGGTTGAAATATGAGAATTCTCGCGAACTCTATGTTTTAAATACTCGTAAACACAGAGAAAAAGAGCAAAGATTAAAGCTTTCAGAGGCTGTTGAGTACGGCCTCAATAGTTGGGGAGTTCGAGTCGATCCGTCAAAGCGGAAGATGTATGGAGGCTCAGGAACGATGAGGGCGACTCCGCCCCCGAGGTTTTCAGCGCCTGCAGCGCCACCACCTCCAACTTCCGAGCCAACTTTCTCAGACAGCACTCCTTTCGGTGAAGGAGAGTTTGCAGCACCCCCACCACCGCCGCCGGAATTTTTTGATAACGAAATTCCGCCACCTCCTCCACTGGATAGTCCGTTTTCCGATGATCCAGAACCCCCGTTGTTTGACGAAGGTGACTTCTAGTTTTGTCGGATGATCTCTTCAAGGGTGAGGCCCGTGTGCTGTTTTATTCCTCTGAGCAAATACCAAAGGATTCCAAAAAGAATGAGCATTGAAGGGACCATGATCACCAAAAAAGAAGAGCTGGTCATTTGAGCGATTTGTTCATTCAAAGCCACGCTGCGAGCTTCTGCAGCCAGGTGAGAGTCCAAAGGTTTAAAAATTCGGATCGCTAAAGCATAATTCAAGATCGCAGAAATCAAAAAGCTTCCGGCCAGCAAGTAAGTTGAAAATTTAAGATGGCTTTCAAACTCGACCAATGAGTTATTCTCACTGAGTTTTTGATCGATCGTTTCGGTTTTCATAATTTGAGGATTCATCAAAAGAGTTTTAACAAAGGGTCTTTTGGTGAAAGCCGAGCCGGCCACAAAAATACCGATCAAGAGGGGAAACACCGCTTCTTTCACGGCAAACCAATGGCCATCCAGGGAAGCTACGGCCAGTCCGCCCGTCAGCCCCACATTGAGAAGCCCGAGCAACGAAAAGTAATTCACTTTCTTGCGTTGCCAGAGATCCCAGAGGCCATAGCCCAGCGGAAAAGCCAAAGCCAGCAGCAAAGCATTGAGCGCGCCAAGTTGAGTGGAAAGTTTATTAAGGATAAAGACCGGAACGATCACATTCACGATGATGTTCACAAAGCCATTTTCTGGTTTTTGCTCTGGTGAGGAAGAGTCTGCTACCTTGATGTAAGTCATGGCGAAAAACTAACATGAACTAACTGCAGCAATCAAAGACAAACTCGTTGATTCAAGAGATAAAGTCTTATGGCAAAAAAACTTAAACCCAGCGATTCCTTTGATTTTTCTCTCAGCGATCAGACCATCTTTATTCATGGGGGAGCCGCAACTCCTTTCACTTTGATCGAGATGCTGATGCGACAAGCGGATTCCCTCAGCAATGTGGAAATCATCCATTTGCACACGGAAGGATCCGCCCCTTACGCAGGTCATCCGGCCTTTCGGGTTTCTAACTTGTTTTTAGGAGCGAATTTGCGGTCTCGTTTGAACTATGAAACGGTGGACTATATTCCATGTTTTCTGTCAGAGATGCCACAGCTTTTTCGTCGAGGAATCAAGAAAATTAATGTGGCTTTCCTTCAGACTTCGCCGCCGGATCAGCATGGTCATGTTTCATTAGGGGTCAGTGTCGATTGTGCCAAAGCGGCCGCTGAAGTGGCAGATCTCGTCGTGGCGGAAGTGAACCAGCAAATGCCCCGAGTTCATGGCGATGGTTTTCTCCATATCAACGACATTGATTATATCGTTGAAATGGATCGGCCAGTTTATAGTCCTCCACGGAAGAAACTTTCCGAGGTCGAAATGGCCATCGGGAAAAACGTAGCATCTCTTGTGGAAGATGGGGCCACGCTGCAGCTCGGGATTGGTGCGATTCCCGATGCGGTTTGTTCTCACTTGAAGCACCACAAAGATCTTGGACTTCACACAGAGATGTGGACGGACGGGGCTTTTGAGCTTGTCAAATCAGGCATCATCACCAATAGGCACAAAATTTTTCATCAAGGAAAAGTGACTTCCTGTTTTTTGATGGGCTCGCGAGAAATGTACGACTATGTCCATGACAATCAAGCGGTTCTGAACTTAGAGGCCAGCTACACGAATCTGCCCAATAACATTATTCGAAATCCTAAAGTCACCGCCATTAATTCGGCCACAGAAATTGACCTTACGGGGCAGGTCTGTGCGGATTCTATCGGTTCAAAGGTAATCTCTGGGGTTGGTGGCCAAATGGATTTTATGCGAGCTGCGGCCATGAGCGAGAATGGAAAACCTATTTTGGCTCTGTCCTCCACCACAAAAAAAGGGGAGTCTCGAATCACAGCACAGCTCAAGCCGGGTGCCGGCGTGGTCACGACACGAGCCCATGTTCACTATGTCCTGACTGAATACGGAGCTGTGAACCTCTATGGAAAAACATTAGGGGAGCGGGCAAAATTGCTGATTTCGATTGCTCATCCCGATCATCGAGAGCAATTGGAACGAGAGTGGTCTGCAGTTAAGAAAGATTTGAACCAACAGTGAGCTTGTAAAACCGACCTGACTCAGGATCTCTGACTCACAGAATCTTGGGAGAACCGCCGGTCTTAATGACGTTTTATCTGGCCCAGGGTTTCTATTTTTTAGTCCTACCAATGGTGATCTTGAACTTTTTCCTCTTTAGATGGATTCAACAAATAGGTCTCTTCGAGCAGAGTGGAGGATCAAAGTGAAAAAAAGAAGCATGCCGCAACCCCCCAAAGATGAATCCTGGCAGATCGTCTTCTTACTGACCGCAGATCGACAAGTTGACAAAGTCATCGTTCATAAAAATTGTTGTGATTAGAGCCTTATGCCAGAACTCCCCGAGGTTGGATAAACGAATCTTTATTAACAAAACGATTTCAAGCAGTTGACGAAATTCCCTAGGCAATTCGCGCTTTTTCCCACTTCATGAGAGTTCATTTTCTCTCATGCGTTTTTCACGCTGAATCATTGCATTTCATTATTTCGGCTTACCTGGCTTACCTCGATTTTTAGGTAAGCCGACAACTTCATTTACCTAGGAGAAAACTATGAGCATTCAAGGTGCATTAACGGATTTGATGAAAGTGTTCCTCGCGTTCTACATCGGCTGCTGCGCAGTCGGAAGATCGGACATCCCCTTTAAGATGGTGTCGCAACTTCGCACTCAGGCGTTGAAGGGAACGACTGAAAGTTGGGGCTGTCCTTCGAGCTTTCATCGAAGCGGGGACTGCATGACCTACGACCCTCGAAACTACAAATAAACTTTTCCACAACATCCAAGGCGGATCGCTTTCACTCTTTCTACCTTGGAGTCAAAATTGAAAAAGCTAACTTGCCTCTACGTCCGCGTATCGACGGACCAGCAAACCGGCGGCATGGAGTCGCAGATCAGGGCGCTCAAAGAATGGTGCACGCGCAATGCTATTTCCGAATACGAACTCTTCACCGACGAGGGAATCTCGGGAGCCAAAGAATCAAGGCCGTCACTCAATCGAATGATGCAAATGGTGGAGGACGGTCTCGTAGAACAAGTAGTTGTCTTCTCATTCTCTCGTTTCGCAAGATCGACCTCGCATTTGCTTAAAGCCCTTCAGAAATTCAAGGAAAGCGGAGGTCGGTTTCAGTCGATCACGGAAGTCGTCGATACCAGTCGTCCGATGGGAATGGCGTTGCTGACGATCCTCGGAGCGTTAGCCCAACTCGAACGAGAGCTTATTTGCGAGCGGGTTCGCGCTGGACTTGCAAACGCTCGCGCTAAGGGCAAACACATTGGTCGGGTGAAAAAACGCGACTCACATCTGATTCGCAAATTGCTTCAGGCGAAGATGTCATATCGAAAGATCGCGGAAGTAGCGAAATGCAGCCACGGTAGCATTCACGCGGAGGCGGTTTCTCTCAAAAAGGAGCTGGCTGCCCTTGCTGCAAAGCAGGCCGAAGAAAATCCAACGCCGCCCGATGATCCGCCGACAGGAGCGCGACCGTCCCTCCGAATCGTTGATTAGTTTGATAGCGGGGTCCTTTTGTGGGACCTCGCGATTTTTTTGCCTTTAGTGCTCGGAAAGGTTCGCGTTCTGAATCAAACAAGGACTGCGCTACAAACGAGCGCAGTCACATGAGCGTCGAAGCTGCACAGACTAGGGGTTTTGACCATTGTCTAATATCCGGACCATTCCATCCCGCTAGAACTTGAACGCCAAACGATTTTTCCACTTTGTTGAATTTCAAAAATTCCAAATGCAGTCCAATTTACATCGCCAAGTTCCGCACCAGACATTTTTGCTTCCTTGATCGAATTAAAATTGGCTGGGCGACCATTGTAATTGTTCTCAGGATATTGTGCGCCGTCTTGGCGAACGGAAATGTTTCCTCCCAAGATTGAGCCATCAACGTGTTTTACCAGCTCGACAACAATTTTAGGACTTCCGACTTTAACGATCCCATTGTCGACCTCAACGTCATAGCCCGAAACCTTCTTTTTAAATTCCGACTCAATTCTTTGATAAATGGGATCAGATGATCCCAATCTAGAAATCTTAAGATTCGAATATCGTGTGTCAGGATTCTCTAAAAAATCTTGACGGTCCTCACTGCTCCATTTTCGGAATGCGCCGGCCGTTGCAGGGTTAACGAGTTCGGTTCCTTCAACCATCAAAATTGGTAGCCCGGTTTTTTTGTCCGACAACGAAAGCGTTTGAACCGGATTGTAGAATTGCTTTTTAAAGAACGTGTAAAATCGACGACCTACCAGGTGAGGGGGATAAGTGCCGACTGCAACTATTTGGATCGACTGCTGGGAGAAGACAGAATGCTCTTCAGGAGTAAGTGCTTTTACAAGGTGGTCGGGACCAATTTTATTAATTGCAATTTCTGCTAACCACACTTGTCGATCAGCCAGCCTCGCACTTTGCCATTGAACTTTGGTGCCGGAGGCGAGCTGCACCACTACAAACTTCATGTCAGAGTCATGTGTTGAAGACACATTGATGTGGTCCACCTTCGTGTCGAATACGCTTGAGCAAAGCAGAGTTGCTGAAAAACCTTTAGACGAAAAGCCGAGAAAGAGCAGTGCCGCCCATATGCATTTAGTCACAGTCGATCCCATATTGTCTCCTCTGCATTTAAACGAATCGCATAACCACTTCCATGCAGCTCTGCGACTAATGTGCCAAAATCCAATCGTT
>JAJTIC010000072.1 GCA_021300175.1 Pseudomonadota bacterium | reverse complement strand
TCCCATCATGACAACATGCATTCCACTACGAACAGAGAAGAGCCAACCAAACTCACTCAAACCAATTTCAAAATCTTCTCTGCCGCGACCTCCTTTCCACTCACAACCGGTTTCAAAGAAAAAACTTTCGCAACATTCGCAATACTCACATCCTTCTGGAATTGACGATCGGAAAAGTTATCGTGACAAATAGGAAGCTTCTTTCCATTTGTCGGTCCGAAATTAAGTGTGACCCTGTTAAACTGTCTTATCACCCAAAGGCTATTGCCTTCAGAAGAGATGTTTTGAACTTGCAAGCCCCACATTTTACCGATCAGTATCAACTATCACCAGTCTACCTCAGAGCATGGCAGATTGTTAATCTTCACGGCGTTGAAGCATTCACAAAAAGAGTTCGTGGAGTAGCTGTATTCCTTTCAAGTCTTGGGCTTTGAGAGCTTAGCGAGAATCACGAAGAGTAAGGCGATAACAGTTCCCGATACCACGAGGATCCAAAAAGGAAACCAGAGTAAGCGAAGGTCTGTGCCTAAAATGTCCATCCATGCTCCGCGTACTTTTATGTCCACATAGCAAAATGTGCCGTCCTTTGAAATTTGTACCGTGAGGTAGTCTGTATTCAGATCCTTTGGTTCATGATCTGACACCACGGCCTTAATATTTGGGCAGTACTTTTGTTCTATCCAGTCAGTCATCTGGTATTGTCCATCCAGTGGAGAGTCACTATCAATGATATCAGCGCCTGCAATCCTTTTGAAATCTTGCATTGCTAAGTACCCACGATAACTGTCGTGGGTAGTTGCTGTGAAGAACCATACAATCAATACGACACTCATAGTAGACAGCCAGACAATCCATTTTTCTATCATAATTATAGCTACGCGTTTTACGATCATATCTCCTCCTAATAGCGAATTACTTAATATTACTGTATGTAATATTCAATTACTAATTAATCTCGTATTGAGAAAAGTGTAGATTATTTATAAATTTAGTTTCACTTACAGATGAAATGTTCAGTTTAGAGTGTGAGCTGTTTAAACTTTCAAGCAATAGATGGGTAACATGATTACAATTAGATCAACGTAGTTAGTTAAAATCGGTAAGATCCAAACCAAGATGAAACGCTATTGCAGCTTTCTTGATTTCGTCTCGAAGCTTTCGCGAAAGGGTAGTTTTGCAATCAACGGTTGCAGTCGGTGAGTCAGAGGGGTTAAGGTGGCTGATCAGAACTTTATACTCTACTCCAGCTAGTTTAACCTTCACTGCATATGCGTTCTTTGTATCTTTGATATAAGACACTGTCACAAATCTATCAGCTCTATTCAATTCGGGTTCCTTTCCTAGCCTCTGATTTTAAGTTCATTCTTTGCCAGGTGAGTGGTTTTCCTTCTTGCCGGATAGTAGTATCTGCTCCGGTATGGTGTTTGTGGCACAGGAATACTCCATTTTTTCCGTTATCAGGACCGCCGTCCGCGTTAGGGATGATGTGTGCTGCTTCAAGATTTTCTTTAATGTTGCAGCCTTTATATGCACAGACTAATTGTTTTCCGTGCTTTTTGTAGAAGGTTCTAAGCTTTTTGTTGAACCCAGAATTCCTAGCAGCGAAAACATAATTCAATCCATCCGGATAGAGGTGATTGAACAGCGGAAGGAGAACTTTCAAAGCTTTGTGTACATCTTTTCTTTCCACCATCGTTCCAAGTTCAAAATAGTTTCCTGCTGGACCTCTTATCTTTTTCATGCCGGTTTTCGGAGGCATGCAGCCAATATCCTCAGCAAAGTCTCGTATTTTGCTCTCTTTCAAATAATCAGTGAGCTCGCTCAGAGCAGAGAATTCTATTTTTCTCGTGTGCTTAACCCTCTTCGTTTTTTTAGAAAGGATTTTTTTAAGCAGTGAATTTGAAGACCAGCCCAAATAGATATTTTTGCTAGTCGATAGTTTTAACAGGAGTCTTGAAGTCTTTCTTATATCATTAGTGTCGATCATGTTCTTAAACGCAGCAACAGCGCCTGGGGCATGCACGATGTATAGAGACACATAAACAGAATCTCCATTTGGTGAAAGCATAAGCCCGAATCGCTTTCGGTTCTTCTCGATACCTTTCTTTCTAGACAAGTAGGCATGATAGTAAATGAGAGATGAATCATAAATTATAAAGTCTGGAGTAGGTCCAGCAAGCTCCAATGCTAGGGAAGGTCTGCTGAGGTAGTTACGAAATTTGCGGTATTCATTTTCTGCTAATACAAAACGACTACTTTTTCGCAAATTATTTCTTCGGCTATTCTTCATTTTTTCCTATACCTATCTCAAAGGCCTATGTCTTCTGCGTACTGCACAACAAGTGACAGGGCTTTGTAGAGGTGGGGAGTCAGATCTTGCGATTTTTTGTATTTACGGCGAAGGCGTTTAAGATCAAATACATAAACATCCTCGGCAGCAAACAAAGTCGCAATCTCCACGTCCAGAGCTACTGCCAATTTGCGGAGCATGTCAACACTAGGATCTTTGGTTCCGCGCTCTAGATGTGCAATCGCAGCTTGCGAAACTTTAGCCATTTTTGAAAGTTGGACCTGGGTGAGCTTTCGACTTTCTCTAATAAATTTAAGACGTTCTCCGAGATTGTATTCCGGATGCTTTGGCAGTGATGACTTTTTTGGCATGGTGTTTCCTCTAAATCTTTATCGGAAATAGGATATAGAGAAATTACAGCTAAATTATAAAATATTACCATATGACATATAATATGGACATAAGTCTGGATTTCAAATAGAAACGACGACCATGGATAGGGAGGTTGTATGAGGACCGAGGACGAAATTCGAGATGAAAGAAGTGGCAAGTTTTTTAGAAGTAGGCTTCGGCGAAACAGGCGCATCTGCCTGCCATCGATTGGGATTATTTTCTCCGCAATTATTGGGTTTACGTTACTTAAAAAGGAAGTAAGGGGAAATTTTTTAGCGAAGTTTGAAGAGACGTTTTAAAGGAAACACTTAGTATTAATAAAAAAATGGGGGCCGTAGCCCCCATCTCATTTTGCGCAGCATTTAACCTTTCGGCTTAATGCCACTTGTTACTGGTTGGCTCACAGATTCCCAACTATAAATCAACGTCGTAACAATTCGATTTGATTTCGAAAAGAAATTAAAGTCAACTACTTATAGGTTTTCTCGGGAGGTCGGTGTGAAGTATCGGTTAGGTTTAGATGTTGGAACAAATTCCCTTGGTTGGGCAATTCTTAAACTTGATCGCCAGAACAATCCGGTTTCAATAGAAAAAATCGGCGTTAGAGTCTTTACCGATGGAAGAAGTAACGATGGTAAAACCACGCTAGCAGCACATCGTAGACAAAAGCGCTTAGAACGTCGTATGCGCCAGAGGTTTATTCGCAGAAAAAAAACCGTGCTGAATCAGCTGGTACGAATGAAACTGTTTCCTTCGACAATTCAAGAGCAATTAGCATTAAAAAATATAGATGTTTTAACCCTAAGATCAAGAGCGGTTGAACAGCCACTTTCTGCTTTTGAGCTAGGAAGGGTATTCTACCATCTCAATATGAAAAGAGGTTTTAGGAGTAATCGAAGAGAAAAACTTGATGAAGATGTTAAAAATAAGATCTCGGAGAGAATTGAAAGTCTAAGGCAGCAGATTGATAAGGAAAACGTGAGGTCAGTTGGTCAGTTTTTGTATAGACGTTACGAGCAGGGGCTGTCCACCAAGTCGGTAATTGAAAACAATTTTCATCTTTCTCGAGAATTAATAGAGTCTGAATTTGATGCAATTGTAGAGTTTCAGAAAAAGAATTTCTCTGAAATATCGGATGCTGACTGGCTAGCTTTGAGGAGGCGAATATTTTACCAAAGACCTTTGAAACCAATCGCAACGGGGCCTTGTAGTTTGTATGGCAAGGATGGCAAGAGCTTTAGGGCACACAAGTTTTATCCATCATTCGAGGAGTTTAGGTTTTTAGTTGAACTGTATAATTTGAGTTACCTCGATGAGCAGTTTCAGCCAGTATTGCTGTCCAGTGAACAGGTTATTGATGTCTTCAAGAAATTTAAGTATTCAACGAAGGTAACATTTTCGCAGCTGAAAAGGCATTTGAATTTGGGAAGTGTCTTATTTGCCTATGAAAAATCAGCTTCAAGAAAAGAGATTAAGGTCTCTTCGACGAATGAACATTTTTATGAGATATTGGGCGATAGATGGTCAAATCTGTCATTACAAGATAGAGACTTGATAACAGGGATATGCTTTTCTGAAGATGCAAGAGAGATCAAAAGTTCAAAACTGAAATCTCTCAATAAACTAGAACTTACTGAGATGGAGTTGGCTGAAATTACAGATTTGGAGCGCCTTCCAATGCCAACAGAAGGTGCATGTCAGTATTCTCTCAGGGCATTACAAGATATTGTTGCACTAACCATAAGTGAAGGTCTTCGGCCAGATTCTGTGATTGCTGATTTGGAGAGTAATGAATCTCTTGAGCAGGGCCTAGGGAATACACTCGAATATTATGGGAAAGTTTTGTCCGACTCAACTCAGCCAGTGCCCGAACATGTTAAAGTTAATGGATCAAATATTGATCCAATGGAGCGGGAGTATGGAAGGTTAACAAATCCTACTGTTCATTCAGCAATGAACCAGATTCGACACGTTGTTAACGAGTTATTCTCTGAGTACGGCAAGCCATATTCTATCCATATTGAGTTAGCAAGGGACTTAAAAAGGTCAAAAAATGAACGAGACTTAATAATTAGAAAGCAGAGAGAGAACCAGGCTCTCAACGAGAAAATTCGCAAGTTCATACAACAGAAGAAAGCAAAGCCAACAGCTTTCAATTTCGAAAGAGTAAAGTTGTGGTTCGAGCTGAGTATTGCCGGAAAGAAGACTTGCGTATATTCAGGTAAGAATATCTCAGCCTCAATGGTTTTATCTGACCAGGTTGAAGTTGACCATATCCTACCCTTTTCTAAAACACTCGATGACGGACTGTCCAATAAGGTCCTGGTGCTTGCATCTGAGAACAGAATAAAAAAGAACAGAACCCCATATGAGGCATTTCATAGTGATGATGAGAAATGGGCTCAAATTCAAGAAAGAGTGAAGTTTCTGCCAGTCTCGAAGCAATCGCGTTTTGCACCGGATGCTCTACGTAGATTTAGTGAGGAAAATGCTTTTTTGGAGAGACACTTGAATGATACCCGGTATATCTCGAAACTCGCTAGGAAGTATTTTGAATCAGTATTAGATGGTTCCAAAATTGTTGTCAGTAGAGGCCAAATTACCAGTTTAATTCGACGGAAACTAGGGCTAAGCCAGTTTGGAAGCGATGCAGATGGGGTTAAAGACAGAGACGATCACAGACATCATGCAATTGATGCGATAGCAGTGGCGATTGTTTCAAGGAGCTTCTTAAATGAGGTTGCTGTTTTATCTTCGAGAGGTAAAGGAGTAAACAGGATAAAAGCCCCGACTCCTTGGCGTAGCTTCATCAGAGATGTCAGAAATAGTTACAATAATCTTATCGTGTCTCGAAAGTTAGACCACGCAAAAGAAGGTCCTCTTCTAGAAGAAACAGCCTATGGAATCAGGGTCGATAGTAGAGGCAAAGTGCAAAGAGTTACATCCAAGCGTCTCTTGGATGATAAGACAAAAAATGTCCGGCGAAAGGAGATTAAAAATACTTCTGAGCCATTTGAAATGGTCGGTAGCTTAGAGAGTTACATGGCTAAAATATCTCATACAAGTAAGGATGGGCGCATTCATACTAAAGTTTACGATAAAGGTGAGATTAATCATCTCGCTGTTTGGTATTTACCTAGACATATCACCTTAAATCAAGATGGTAATAAGAGTAGAAGTTCAGACTATTTATTTGTGGCTGTGAGAAATTTTGATTTGAATGTAAGGGATCATTTGGATTTTAGACCTCATCCAGCAGCAAAATTAGTTGGAAGATTCTATAAGGGCGACACAGTTATTCTAGAGCATGAAAAAGAGAAACGTCTATATGTGATTAAGACAATTAAGTCTTCATTATCGAACAGTGTACTTCAATTCTTATCAGTTGAAAGGGCTAGGCCAAGCAAGACTCATAAGGAGTTTTCCTCCGCGTTTTCAAAACTTATTGTTTACAAATTTAGGAAGGTTCACGTCTCTCCAGCAGGTAAAATATATGATCCAGGGCCGATCCTAAAATGAAGCCCCATGTGTTGGAGTTCATTTCTCCTGGATTGAAGATCACTAAAGTTCGAGGAAGCATGATGGTATCCTCAGGGCAAGTTGATCAACTAGTTCCACTAGACGATGTATTTTCCGCGTTGGTTTTGTCAGATGATCTGCAAATTAGCACTAATGTGATAGCGTCATTGATTGAAAGGAATGTTCCCATCATTTTTTGCGACTCAAAGTATAACCCATTAGCATCTTTACTCAGATATGATGGTCATTATTTAACTCAAGAAAGGCAGGCAGCTCAGATTAACCTGTCTCAAATCCAAAAAGGTCGTTTTTGGCAAAGAATTGTCCGGCAAAAGATATTGAACCAAAAAACTCTGTTGGATGTATTAGGCATATCAGGCGCAAGTTTATCTAAGTACTTTGAAGAGGTAGAGGCTCACGATAAAACAGGGAGAGAGGCCATAGCTGCTAAAATTTATTGGAGACAGTTGTTTGGTAGCGAGTTCCGTAGAGACTTTTCTCAATCAGATGTGAATAAGCTTCTGAATTACGGTTACGCTGTAGTTAGAAGTGCAGTTGCTAGAAGCGTAACATCTAGCGGTTTGAACCCGACCATAGGAATTCACCATAACAATAAGCAGAATCCGTTTTGTCTGGTGGATGATCTACTGGAGCCCTTTCGTCCGATTGTAGATAACTTTTGTTTTCACCATCAGACTGAGTTGAGTTTGCCAGCTGAGATCAAGAGAGGGCTTGCAGCTCTACTAGCACACGAAGTTCAATTCCAAGGTGAAAATAAGCCGTTGAGTTCTGCAATCCAAGATTATGTACATTCTTTTGTTAATTCGGTGATGTGCGAAGACTATAGAATGTTTGACGTCGATGTAGATTTAAAATTTTATGACTGATAGTGGGTATAGACTTTTGTGGCTGCAGGTTTTTTTTGATTTACCTGTCAAAAGTAAGGTTCAGCGAAAAGAAGCGTCTGACTTTCGAAACGCTTTGCTAGATTTAGGATTTTCAATGGCGCAATTTTCAGTTTATTGGCGATACTGTAGCGATCGAGATCAGGCAGAAACTATGATGAAAAAGGTTGAGTTGAGTATGCCTGAAGAAGGCGTGGTTCAAATGTTAGTATTTACGGATAAGCAGTATGAGAACATCAGGACCATAAACAATGGCATCAAGAAGAGATTGAAGAACAAAGATCAGTTAATGTTGTTCTAATCTTAGTATTTTCCTCTGTTTTTCGCCCCTAAATCCAATGTTTTCAGGAGTTTAGGGGCTATCGATATTAACAGATGGGAATCTGTGAGCCAACCAGAACGCAATGTGGCAAACGATTGCAAATCAACTGATATTAACAGATGGGAATCTGTGAGC
>JAJTIC010000047.1 GCA_021300175.1 Pseudomonadota bacterium | reverse complement strand
GCGATTGGGGACTTCGGCGATAAGTCCTAATCTTGCCATCCAACTGTTCCAGCGCTATTACCCCGATGCTCATTGTGCTCTCAATCATCGCAACCCTTTTGAGTTGCTAGTCGCGACAATTTTGTCCGCCCAGTGCACTGATGAAAGAGTCAACATGGTGACTCCGGCTCTGTTTGAGCGCTATCCCACACCACAGAGCTTGTCCAGAGCAAAGATTGAAGACGTCGAGACACTGATTCGTTCAACAGGTTTCTATAAAAATAAAGCTAAGAATTTGATCGCTTGTGCAAAAGAACTCACCCAAAAACACCAAGGGGAAGTGCCTCCAAAAATGGAAGATCTTGTGGTGCTGGCAGGAGTCGGTCGTAAGACGGCCAATGTGGTGCTGGGGAACTCTTTCGGGATTCCTAGCGGTGTTGTTGTGGATACTCATGTGACTCGACTTTCAAATAGGTTTGGATGGGTGAAATCTGAGAATCCTCTTCAGATCGAAGAGAAGCTTCAGAGAATTATTCCCAAAGAGCACTGGATCATGATCTCGCACTGGCTGATCTCTCATGGTCGAGCTGTTTGTAAAGCGCGGACACCCAAATGTGAGAACTGTTTTCTTCAAGAAGAGTGTCCAGCAAAAGTTTGACCCTTCCAGATTAACTAGGTTCTAATGAACACATGTTTGCTTCATTTTTTGAATCGATCAAATATGTCGGTCATCTCGTTCCTATTGCTTTTTTGAGGATATTTATTGGCTACTATTACCTGCATTTGGCGCTCGAGAAGTTCAAAGGAGACTTTCTATCTCGTCCAAGATTCTCTGCAGGGATTGCGGAAATGTTGCCTTCTTTGAACATTCCATCATGGTACAAACACTTTCTTGAATCTCAGGTCGTGCCTCATTGGCAAGCGACCGCGTTTGTGATTGTGGGGCTCGAGTTTGCTTTGGCATTTTCTTATATTCTTGGTTATGTCACTCGTCCGATGGCGCTGTTGGGGCTACTTTACTCGCTGAATCTTTTGATGCTCAGTGAGCCTGCTTTTGCAGCTTTCCATAAGACTTTCATTGCTATCCACTTTGTGATGGCGTGGGTCGGCGCAGGAAGATGCTTGGGACTTGATTACTATTTCTTTAAGCGAAGACGCGGTGTTTGGTGGTGATGTGAGAAATTTTATTCTTTATCTGATCATCGTCTTTGGTGGCCTATTTGCGGCTGTCTCCTGGAAAGCCCAAAGAGATCAAAAACTCAGCTCAATTCCAGTGTTGAAAGTCTTTGGTTCTTCCTCTTTCATTTCTCAGTGGGGTCCAGGTCCATGGTTGAAAGAAGAGTTTGAGAAAACCTGTGAGTGTCGTGTGGAATTTTTCGATGGAGCGGATTCCACGATCCTTTTTCAAAGATTGAAAGTGGAAGGACGCTCGGGCGGAGCTGATGTGGTCTTGGGTTTTGATCAGTTTGATCTTGAAATGATTCAGCAGGGGCTCGAGTGGAAGCCGATTGATCATGCGGGGTACAATTTTTTTCCAGAAGTGAGCAGTGTCGTGAATCTTTCACCATTAATCCCTTACAACTGGAGCATCTTGGCTTTTGTTTTTAAGAAGTCAGAGAATAGTTCTTTGCCAAATCGTTTAGATGATCTTTTAAAGCCTGAATTCAAAGGGAAAATTGCCCTGCAGGATCCAAGAACGAGTTCACCAGGATTGCAATTCTTATTGTGGCTCATCCGGGTGAAGGGCGAAGAAGAAGCTTTTTCATTTGTCAGAAAGCTTCAAAACCAAGTGAGCACTTATGCACCTAGTTGGTCTGGTGCTTATGGTCAGTTCACAAAAGGTCAAGTGCTCACTGCTTTTTCCTATGTGACTTCTCCAGTTTATCACTTTGTCGAGGAAAAGAATCAAGACGTCGTGGCTGCCGAGTTTGTGGAAGGTCATCCCATCCAGTATGAATTTGTGGGAATTCCTGGAACCTGCAAACACTGCGATCTCGCTCAAAAATTCGTCAAGCTCTTGCTCAGTCCGGTGGGGCAAAAAATGATCATGGAAAAAAATTATATGTTTCCTGCTGTTCGTGGGATCAAAGAAGGGACGCCTTTCGCATCGGTTCCAAAGTACAAAACACTGACTTTCGAAGCACCTTCTTCGGCGGCTGAAAGAGAAAGAATCCTCAAGCGATGGTCCGTTCAGCGTCGAGGAGACTAAGTTCCTTTTTGATTTTTTCTCTTTTTGTATTTGGATTGGCGTTCCCCTATGGAGTTCTTCTCGTCAAAATTGGGAACCTCAAGATTGGTAACTTTGCTGAACTCTTTTGGGCTCTTAAAAACACAGCCATTCAGTCTGTGGGCGCAGCTCTCCTATCTTTGATGGTAGGCTTTGCATTAAGTTTTGGAATTCCACCTTTAGCAAGTCGCTGGAGGCCTTGGATGACGGCTGGGCTTTTCTTTCCGTTCTTTGTTCCCTCTTTGTATATCATCGCTTTGTGGATGGCCCATGTCAGTTGGATGGGCGTGGGTAATTTTATAGTCATGATTGCTCAAGGACTGATCGCTTCGGGATATGTTGCTGTTCGCTTGAGAGAAGTTTTTGAATCTAAGCTCGCAAGTTATGCCATCGTTGCAGAAACCTTAGGGAGTGATCGTAAACTTTTCTTTAGGAAAGCTCTGGGAGTTGTGCGACCAGAGATGATCTCGTTGTTCTTCTTTGTCTTCGTGGTGACAGCCACCAGTTTTGCAGTGCCTTTGGTTCTTGGGGGATCCGAGGGCTCAAATCTTGAGATTCTCATTTATGAGAAAATCCGAATCTCTTTTGCTTGGGAAGAAGCTCTGTCCATTTCCCTGGTGCAGTTGGCAGTTATTCTGCTGTTCTCGTTTTTGCAAAAAAAATATTCAGGGACCCCGGCGGGGCAGCAAAAACATCACTCTTTTTTCTTTGTTCCCTGGAGTCAGATTCCGCTCTTAGCGTACCTTGGATTTTTTGTGGCGGGATTCTTTTGGGGGCTGCCAGGGGGCATAGAAAGTGTCCAAAGGCTTCCTGGAGTCTTTCCACTCTTTTTTGAAAGTCTCGGACGCAGTTTGCTTTTGGGAACTGGATTTGCTCTCCTGGTTGTATTGCTGCTGTCAGCAGCTGTCCTCCAGCTGAAAGTAAAATTCTTTCATCAGTTTTTACAGGGTTTTGTTGCTCCAAGCACGGCTTTGATTGGTTTTGCTTTTCTGTTCTTTCCAACAAGTTCAGATAGTCTTGTCTTCACCAAGTATTTGGTGGCCTTTTTTTGTTTGGTCTTTGGAAGTCTCTACCGATGGGGAATTCAGAACATGATTCATGACCTCAACAGACAGACTCTGGTGGCTGAGACTTTGGGTGCTGGTTCTCGGACTATTTTTTTGAGAATTGTCTTTCCTCAAGTGATCGACAAAATCGTTCTTGTTTCTTGTGTGGGGGGATTTTGGTTTGTCGGAGATTTTGCTCTGGCGAAACTCATTGTTGGTAAAGAAGTTCTCGCAAGTCTTGTGGTTGAAAATTTGATTTCAAGCTATCGCACTGAAGCTGGCCTGATTCTGGGGCTTGTGATGTTGGTGATGGCGGGGGGTTGGTTTTATCTTTTAAAGGTTTTACTGAGCCTGAGTTTTCAAAGAATTCTCTCGAGGGAAAGGTAATGTCATGGCAAAAATTCTCAATTTAAAAAAGTCTTGGGGTGACTTTAAAATGGAGATCCCAGAGCTTGAGATTTTAGATGAGGGTTTGACGGTTCTTTGGGGGCCTTCAGGCTCTGGTAAAAGCACGTTTTTGAATGTGCTCATCGGGCTTGAATTTGTTCCAGGATTTCAGTGGATCTTTCATGGTGAGGATTTGGCCAAACTTTCTGTGCAAGAGCGAAGACTGGGCGTGGTTTTTCAAAGCTATGATCTTTTCCCACACATGACAGGGTTACAGAATATCGAGTTTGCGTTTCAGGCCAGGGGCCTCAGTCAGAAAGAAGTGGCTCCCAAGCTGCACTTTTTTGCCGAAAAGTTAGGTCTTGAAAAATTCTGGGCAAGGCCTGTCAGTGTGATTTCCGGTGGAGAAAAACAACGAATTGCTCTTGCCAGAGCGCTGGTTGGTGAACCCAGAATTCTGCTTTTAGATGAGCCATTTTCAGCTCTGGATACTGAGCTCCGCAACTCCGCCCGTGAAGTGCTTCGAAGTTTAGTTGCAGAGCTGAAGATCCCGGCTTTGATGGTGAGTCATGACCCTGCAGATTTAGAAATCGCGCGCTCGAAAGTGTTCATGGAGGGTGGCAAGATTATTGACAGGTAAAAATGTAAATCCTCGGAAATGGGTTTTTTCGAACTAAGCCCGGAACTGAGGGGGGTTTCAGAGCTGTTTTTGGGCTCTCAAGAAGTAAGAAAGAAAAGCCGTTTTTTGTCTCTTTCATTTCAAAAGAAATCGAATAAAAATACTGCTTTATGGATTACCAGAATTGGGTTGTAGCCCCTCTTATTTTAACGGCATTGTCTTTATCAGCCTGTGGCGCTGAGAAAATGAGAGCCTCTGATCTAGAGCCTCAAGCTCAAAGGTCAGGCCTCAATACCGACAAAACGAAACCCACCCTCGACCCCGACTCCACCCCAGGGGTATCGGTCACCACGACCACAGTTGCCTCTTCTACTGTTGCTCCATCGTCTCTTGTGACTACGACAACAGGGGTATCGGTCACTACTACAACAACAACTCTTACATCCCAGAGAACACAAACTAAACATGGTTTTCCGGAAGATGTTTTGCCAACGGAACTCCAGAGCGATGACCTCACTTATGCTGGGATCATTACGCCAACGATCTACTTCAAAGCCCTCTTTCACGAGACAAAAGATCAATGTGCAGAGAAAGATCGTAAGTCATTGCTCACTCGTGAAGGTCATGAGCTGATCCGTCTGTGTCCTGAAGCCTTTGGTGGATGCTCGCTGCAGGGCTCGTGTATGGTGATCAAAGATGGCCAAATGCGTTCGTTTAATTTTCACACGCGCTTGAATGGAATCGATAGGTTTTTTGAGTTCGAGACCAGTGAATGTCCTTATGGTTTAGGCGTCCAGAGTATGTGTCTTGACCCTTTCTACACAGTGGCTGCGGATCTTGAGATTTATAAACCAGGAACAGTGATCTTTATGCCAGATCTTGTGGGGCTGGAGCTGCCAGGAAAGCGCAAACACGACGGTTTTTTGATCGTACGAGATAGGGGCGGTGGAATTAAAGGGAAAGGGCGCTTTGATTTTTTTACAGGATACTATCACTGGAGGAATCAGAAAAATCCGTTTCGCCGCATAGAACTTCAAAGTAAAGAAACAGATTTGAAGTTTTACATTGTTAATTCTCGCTCAGCGGAAAGGCTACGTCAGAAGCGGGGTTATCCGGGGCTGCCATAGCCTCAACAGGCAATCTCAAAATGAGAAGAGGACCCTCTTTGAGCTAGAACTTTAATCGACTAAATATTCCATAAACATATAAAATCACTGATAATAATTATAACTACTCAAGAAATAACGCAGTGCGTCGATAAGAAGAGTGACTGTGTGATGTGTACCTCTGGTGTGGGCAACTGATTGGCAGAAAGGTTGTCCTTTTATGGGTCTTCGTATCAATACCAACGTCGCGTCTTTGGCCGCCCAAAGACAGATCTCTCGTTCCAATGCAAAATTGGAAAATACAATGAAGCAGCTCGCTTCGGGGAACCGCTTCGCGGATCCTCTGGAGTCTTCAGCAGAGCTCGGGATCTCGGAACATTTGCGAGGGCAATCGGCAGCGTTGCGAGCTTCAACTCGAAATGCAGACAATGCTATTTCCTTTGTGCAAGTGGCTGAGGGTGGGCTTAACGAACAGAGCAACATATTGATCCGAATGCGTGAATTGGCCATTCAGAGTGCGAGTGATACATTTGGTGATCGCGAGCGAGACTTGCTTTCCATGGAATTTGAAGAGCTCAAAAGAGAGTTTGATCGAATCGCTCAATCGACGTCCTATGGTCGGCAAAAGCTCCTGAATGGAGATGAAAAAACCTACGAGTTCCAAGTGGGGCCTTACAAATCGGAGGAGAATCGAATTACTTATCGGTCTTCAACGAACACCACTGCGGATAAACTAGGAATTGATGGGGTTCAAGTGAGTGATCAAGCTGATGCGAGAGATTCTCTCGAAACCATCGATAATGCGCTCTATGAAATAGCTCAAGCGCGCGCTACGTTGGGTGCGACCCAATCCCGCTTAGAGTCCGTTGTGAATCATACAAGCGAGCAAGCCAATTTGATTGAAGAGGCTCGAAGTAAACTAGCGGACACAGATGTCGCAAGATCAGTGAGTCAAATGTATCAGCAGCAAGCTCTTCAGCAATATCAGCTGGCAGTGCTCGCGAATGCGAATCAATATCCTGGGAGTATTCTTAAGCTGATTGCCTAGGACTTTGGTCTAGTTTCTCTTCTGACTTTGCTTCCCTGAGTTGAAGCCTTTTTGGTGGAAAACTCCGTTCGTTCAAGAAACCGAGGTTAAAAGCCTCGGTTTTTTGTTTCAATCTGACTCATCCTAGACCTTGGTCTTGAAATTTTTAATTTAGAATTTCCTGAATACTTCCAAATACAAGATGCGATGCGTCTAAATATACCTAGACCAAAGACCTAAAGCTTCCTAGACCAAGGCCGAGAAGTACTGTGAACACGTTGGATACTGAGACCTAAGAGTACCGTCACACAGTCAAAATGGCGGACCTCCAAAAAGCCTCGGGAGTTCCAGAAGAGGAGGGACAGTCACCCCGACTCTTCTGTGAACCCAACTCCAACGCAGAACAAGTTTATTGGCTAACAACAACAAACTGTCCGTTTGTGAGGAGGAAGTATGGGCTTAAGAATTACAACAAACTTACCTTCAATCTCGGCTCAACGAGTATTGGAAGTACAACAGAAGCGAATGACACATGCGACGCAGAAGCTCGCTTCAGGATCGAGAATCGTTCAAGCTGCTGACGATGCTGCCGGGCTGTCGATTTCAGAATTCCTGAAAGGGCAAACTCGCGGTATTGCCATGGCACGTAACAATGCCTTCAACGCCGGTTCGTCAATTCAAGTTGCTGAAGGTGGACTCAACGAAATTAACAACATTTTGATTCGTATGCGTGAACTGGGTATCCAAGCCGCATCTGACACGATTGGGGATAAAGAGCGTCAGTTCTTGGGAGAGGAAGCTAAGCAGCTGACAGAAGAAGCTGATCGAATCGCGAACACAACTCAATTTGGTTCGCGAAAGCTTCTGGATGGCTCAGGCGGAGAACTCGAGTTTCATGTCGGTGCCTTCGCAGGAGAAGAGAATGTGATTAAGTACACCAGCTCGACAGATGCCAGAGCTGATGAGCTAGGGATCAATCGAATCGATGTCGGCGACAAGCACTCAGCTCGTGAGTCTTTGCAAGTGGTGGATGATGCTTTGCAAAGAATCGGGGAGATGCGAGCTAACTTTGGTTCGATTCAGTCTCGATTGAACGCGACGGTTTCCAACTTAGATATTCAGTATGAGAACCTCAGTGCAGCGAACTCGAGAATTCGTGATACTGACGTTGCTAAAGAAACTGCAGAAATGGCTTCTGCCCAAGTTCTGCAACAAGCAGCGGTTTCGGTTCTGTCTCAAGCTAACCAGTTCCCTGGTGTCGCTCTGAAATTGATCGGATAATTTCTCGTAATGACTGTTGGGTGTCCTCGGGGCTAGCTCGTGGACACCTCTTCATCGGAAGCTCTGTCTGAAAGGAGGGGGCTTCTTGTTGAGGACTAAATGGGGATTTTAGATCAAGTATTCGCCCACGCCAGAGGTGGACGATTCTTAAGCCCGCCCTCGGGAGCAGCCACTCCCGAGGGTTTTTTTATTGAGGACAACAAGGTCTACGATTTCGGAACTGAGTTCACTTGCGAGAGCACCGAAGTTCATGCTTGCAGTAAATCGTTGTTTCGCGCACTTTCAGCAAGTTGGTTCTGCCGAACCGAGACGACATTAGTCACGTTTAGCAGAACTGGACCAGCGACTTAAAAACTTCATCCAAGCTTAAGGTCGGGCTGGACTATGGTTGGGGAAATAGGTAAGTTTTTCATGAGAGTGGAGTTGTTATGTCGTCATCTATTGAAGATATGAAAGAGAAGCTAAATTCTGTTGGCCGCGGTTTTTGTTTAGCAAAATGGTTGCAAGTAACTGTTCATCTGCAAACTGGTCATACCCATTCTTGTCACCACCCGATTACTCATAAAATTCCTTTGAGCGAACTTGAAAAAGATCCGTCGGCGTTGCACAACACCGAGTACAAAAAGAACCAGCGGAAAGCTATGCTCGAAGGGAAAAGACCTTCCGAGTGTGAATACTGCTGGAGAATCGAAGATCTTCCAGGAAATCAGACTTCTGATAGACATTTGAAATCAAATGATGAGTGGGCAGCACCCTATTTCCAAGAGGTGTTAGATGCTGGCCCAATAAAAAACATCAACCCAAAATATTTGGAGGTCAGTTTTTCGAATAAGTGCAACTTTAAGTGCGCTTATTGTAATCCAGTCGTGTCCTCAAAGTGGATGAGCGAAATTAAACAACATGGGCCATATCCGACACATAATCCATTTAATAGCATCGAGGGATATCAGCATTTGAATAAGATGCCTATTGAGGATGAGGATGAGAACCCGTACGTAAGGGCCTTCTGGCAATGGATGCCGGATCTTTACAAAGATCTGAGAGTTTTTCGTGTAACTGGAGGGGAGCCCCTCCTTGCAAAATCCACTTTCAAGTTGCTCGATTTTATTGAGCAGAATCCTAATCCCAATCTAGAGTTAGGCATCAATTCAAACTTAGGTGTACCCAAGAGCATTGTTGTTGATTTTACCACTAGACTCAATTCGCTCATCGCAAAAGGTGCTGTTAAGAAAGCTTATGTCTACACAAGCCTTGATACTTTTGGTAAGCAGGCAGAAGTAATTCGAGATGGATTGAATATGGAGATTTTCCAAGAAAATTTATCATATCTACTTGAAAACTCGAAGAAGTTGATTGTCACTTTTATGACGACCTTCAATGTTTTTTCACTGCCAAAGTTCTCTGAGTACATCAATTTTGTTTACGAGTTGAAAAAGTCTCAGAAGGACCGGAATGCTGGTAATTATGTATTTGTCGATATTTCTTATTTAAGCCATCCTCAGTTTTTGTCTTGTAAGCTCGCTCCACAGAATATGATTGGAAAGTACCTTGACCCCGTTCTTGGGTTTATGAAAGAACGAAGCAGTTTAAAGATTGGAAATGAAGAAGGTTTTCACGAGTTCGAGGTAATTAAAATGGCACGTCTTATCGAGTATATGAACAAACCGATGGATGAAAACGAGATCAAGTGGCAAAGGATAGATTTGAAATTCTTTATGGATGAGTACGAAAAGAGACGAGGATTTTCATTCGAAAAAACCTATCCAGAAATGATCTCTTTTTTTAATGAGATCAAGAGTTCATATGCTCAGTGGCAACTGGATAACCCTCATAGTATTTGGCCCGGAGAGTACCTAAGAATGAATCGACCTTCTAATTAGGTGTTTTCTGTAAATCTTTGGCCATCTGACCGGCCAGAGCCTCAGCTCCAACTTCATTAAAGTGAACAGGGTCGAGATAGACTTCACCTGAATCTTTGAGCAGATCTCTGTAGTCAAAGAAGTTAATTAAATTTTGTGACCGCATTTTCTTGAGCTCCGGAATCACCTGAGAAAAAAAGCGATCGTAAGCAGCTTTTTGGACTCCAACATCTTTGATCCATCTTTCGAGATCTTTATGATTATGGAACCACTCATTCTGACCTTGCTGAAGTCGTCCACCGTAGTAATATATTGGTTGAAGAGCTACGATGTATCTTGTTCCTTCAGATTTCGCTAAAATTGCTGTAGCTCTAATATTCCCTAAGAAGTTATTTACGACCGCACTCAGCCTCTCTTCTGTTGGAATTTCACCATTTGGTTGAGTAGGGTCGAATATGATCGAAGAGAGAATGATTGGATTTTTCAGGGGATCAATTGAAGGATTCATTACCTTGTAAATAAATCCATAAGTTGCCGACTTTCTGAATACATTAAGTGCCTGTTCGGCGAGTTTTTCGGGGGGCGGATATCCTTGGCGGAAAATTAGGTCGAATGCATAGTTGAACTCATGATTGCCAACTGGAAGTGTTCTGAAAAGATAGAAATAAATGTCATTAAAACTTGTGAGTGACAGAACAATGTCTGGAGGGTGTGGACGATTATACAGAAAATTCTTGTAGGTAGCATGTTCCTGATTAGATACATATCCAGGAACAGCAAAGTTCACTATCGAAGTTGATTTTTCCTTTAGTCTATTTTCCAGCACCTTGAAATATTTCTTATCAAAATCAGGGACGCCTACGCCCGCAGCTGTGGATCCGCCCAAAATTGCAATTTTTCTCTCATGGCTACTCTTTGTTGTAGTTCCATAAATGGGATGGAACTTTGGGTGAAATGCCACATACGGGTGGTAATTATATCCATTCATGTAGCTTGAAAAATAAGCAATTGGGGGGCGCTCTAAACCCGATAAAAACATCAAACCGCACAGAGCCTCTATGAGTAGGGAAGTCGCGCCGACTCCCAAAATGATAAGCAAAGTAGATCTGGTTACCTTACTTGGCAAGACCTGACTCCAATAAAATTTTAGCAATGTTTTCTGCGATAATTTTTGAGCCTTCTGGAGTTGTATGTCCAAAAGTACCTCCAAATCTATCTATAAACAGAAAGTCAAATCCTTTATCTTTAATCATAGAATCAAAGTCAGAGGAGTTATCAACGTACAATACATCATTTTCTTTTCCAAATAGATTGAAAAGGGGCTCAAGTGAAAGTGTGGGATATTGAACAGCCACATGGAGTGCTCCACTCCTTTGGATGATATCTGACATTTGCCGCAAGTTTTTCTGAGTTACCTCGTTAGCTAGGTAGTTCAGCTGATCCGGTACTGTTTTTAGCTGAGGTCCTGTTTGAATTTGATCTGTGTTCTGATGAGAATCCAGTTCCTTCCTCCACTGTTCGTGGAGGAGAGTATTCGGGTAAATTGACATCGCGATCTGTAGATATTTTTTTGCATCCTCAATTCGACCAGTTCTCATGTAGAGCTGAATAAGTCTGTTATAAATAAAAAATGTAGTGTCTTGATTAAACTTAATACCCTCTAAAAGAAATTTTTCAGCATTTATATCGTCACCTTTTTTCAGGTAAACATCTGCTATACAGCCGATTTGATCGGTGTGTCTCTCGCCAATTTCCCAAGATTTTAAAAGAAGAGAGAGAGCTTCATCAAGCTTGGTCGCCTGTGTGTTCACAATCCCACAACCCTTAAGATACAGAGCTTTGACGTTAGATGGGTCAAGTCGAAGAGCTTCATCAAAAAAATAGAAAGCACGTTCAAGGTTAACTTGATCAAAGACTCCATATCTGAAGTAGTAGAATTCACCAATTGAAAAAGAAACATCAGAGGACTGGCTAAGTTCAGTATACTTTTTAAAAGATACAAGGGCCTCATTTTGTTTCTCTGACTGCAGATAACTGCGGGCTTTAAGATAATTTGTAAACCTTGGGATCTTGCCTGAATTTCCTTCAAGACTTTTGATTACCTCATTGAGTTTGCTATAATTCTTTTCTGCAATGGCTTTTCTGCCTTCATCCAGCAGAAGTGTCTGTTCTGGATTGATTGATTCAGGCTTACTTTCCTGTGGAACTCTAACGTAGGGACGATCTTTTGTTGGTTTTGAAAGATCAATGCCTTCACTTTCAGAAATTAGATTTATGAGGGCAATCTGGAGAAATCTATAAATCTTGAAATTTTCAAATAACCATTCTTTAAGCTTAAATTCATCAGTACTCAAGCCCAATGACCAGTAGTCATTGATTCCAGTCATAGTGGTGACAATCTTTGGATTATACTTTTCAATTAGCATAGGGAGATCAGCCAGCAACTTCCTTGTGTCTGAGCCGGTTTTTCCACCATTGATTACCCTGATATTTTTATCTGGAAGTCTTTCTCTGAGAATTTTCTCAAGCTGTGCAGGGTAGGAATACTCGCCACCCCACTCTGTGGTGCTCTCGCCAATCGACAGAATTACAAACTCGCTTCCACTCAGATCTTCGTGGTGATTTTGTTGAGCTTGTTTGTAAACAAAACTTGCAAAATGTAAAGAGGCCTCTATTCCGATAAAACAGATAGCAAAAATGATAATCTTTTGATTCAATGATTTCATTGGAGTCTCCAGTGAGAAAAAAAACTTTCAGCTTTGATTTAAACCTCGAGAAATGAAACACACAACCAAATTCTACCTTCTCCTAATAGTTTTGTTTATTCCAAGTTTTCTTAAGGGGGTCCTCAACGATCGAGCTCTAATGTACGACGGTTCATTTTTTCTTTATTCGTTCTTCAATTTGAACTCTTTGCACTTTGATCCAGGATACTTTCGCCAAGCAGATACCCTATTACAGTTGCCAGCTTTTCTGTGGATGAAAACCTTCGCTGGAGATGACCTTCAGGTAGAGATTTTCCTGCTTAACTTCTTTTACATTTTTCACCCACTGATTAGCCTGATTGCTTGTGCTTTCATCGTGCAAACTGATATGGAGGAAAAATTTCTAGCTTTTGCCTCAATTTCAATTTCTTTCGCGACATTATCCACGCATGCCTTTGCTTTAGGACAAGTGGGTCTGTCTCTTAGCTTGTTCTGGCCTTTGTTGATTCTGCATAGACGTTTGTCGTGGCCAAAAAACTCTGCATGGGCAGGAATTGGAGTGCTAGCCATTATCGGCCTTCTTTCTTTTAGCTATGAAATGTCAGTGATCTTGACTGGCCTTCTCCTGTGCCAACATTGGCAACTCTATCGCTTTGGACAAAGAAGAATATTGGTCGCATTAGTAGCGAGCTTTCTCTGGATAACAGCGAGAATAATTTTTCCATTTGGCGGTGCCAAGCGGGGATTTTATGAATCTCTTCTTGGTGATCTTGGTGAATTTCGGATTTGGACAGGAGTTAGTCTTTTAGTTATAATTTCAGTTGTCTTCTTTCTTCCGAGGTCTAGAAGAAGATGGCAATGGATACTCCTCACTTTTTGGACAGCAGGTAGCTTAGGCCTTATCATTTCATACCTCAAAGTGGATTCAAAAATGGGATTTAATTTCTTTAATTCAAGAATCTCCTCAATTCCTATGGCATTTTGCTTAGCAGTTCTTTGTCTCCTGCTATCTGATGCCAAGTTTGTATCCCACAGATTTATCCTCCGTTTTTTTGTTTGTGTTAGTATTTCTGTTGGTTGCTCCTATGATTGGTTTGCTACTGCGAGATGGTCGGAAGGGCGACGAGGACTGGAAAAAATTCTTAAGACAAAAGAGAAGTGTGTTGTGGTTTCAAGAAATGAATTCGAATCCATAAGTTTATCAAATGGTCTTACAGATTGGAATCTGGAGCACACTTCGGTAATCTTACAGAGAACAAGAAATCCAAATGTAATTGCTTTTGCACAGGCTCCAGACGGAAGTAGTTTTTTATGTTCAAAACCAAAGTCGAATGTTTTCACAAATGCTTTCGATGTAACCACACCGATTCTTGAGAAGGGATTTCATCTAAAAAATTTATGGATGTGAAGAGGTCTTCTCTGAAATTCCTATTTTGTCTTTTGTCTTTGTCTTTATTGCTTGCTTCTTTGTTTGCGGGATGGGTTGGGCGCCCCATGATCGGAGATGGAGCAAATTGGATCTATAATTTATTATCTAGCCAAGAATTATACATCGACAAAGTTTACCTGAGATATTTGGATCCCATTCACCAGATTTTAGGTTTAGTAGCAGTAAAGTACTTTGATAGTCCTCAAGTAGCACTTGAGCTACTACTGTACAGCTACTCAAGTTTTTTTGTTTTAGTTTTGTTTTTAGCTAGTGCAATATACTTTGCATCAAATGAGTATGGATGGAGTTTCATAACATTGCTCTTGGGTTCATCGGTTCTTTTGCCGGCAGCCCCATTTTCAGTTGGAATCGCGCCTATTGCTGGTGCTTTTTTTCTCCTCTCCCTTTCAATCTATATTTGTCACCCTCAAAAGAAATATCTCCTATCTGTCTTGATTGTTTTAGTTGCGTTCAGTTACGAGCCTGCTGCTTCTTTATTGGTTGCTCTTCTTATTATTGTTCTTTTCGATAGTATAAAGAGGAAGAGACTGAACTTTGAGCTGAGCTTCCTTCTGTTTATCTGTCTCACGATTGTAGTATTGCACACCCTGACAGCCGAGGGACAAAACGCTAGTTTTTTTTGGGATTCGTTGTTTGTTTGGCCAGATGCAATGAGGCTTGTTGGTGTATCGGCGTTGATTTTTTTTCTTGTTTGTTGCTTCGTCAACGGAGGAAAGAAATTGAATGTCTTTAGAGCTTTTATCTTGATTGGTGTTGTCTTGCTGGTCGTAAATTCGTTCCTATCTTACTCAGTTCCACCAAAGTTTGGACAGATTTCACCTTCAAATGCTTATTTGGCCAGAACGACTGCTCTCCCGCTTTTGGCAGTCTTTTGCCTTGGCTTCTATTTTGTCCCTCTTTTTTCTTTAAATAGGGCCGTTGTTAGCAATACGAAAATTCTCTCATTTTTAATAGCCTGTTTAATTGCAATGGATATTGCAATTTCCTATTCCTGGAGGACTGGTTTGAAGCAATTGGCAGATTTAGAGGCTGTTAAGACTGGATGTTGGCAAATTGGAAATGAAATGTTCAAAAGAAGCTTTCTTGACTTTTCAATAGCTAATTACTCCATCCCCCACTTGAGCTTTCTTCAGCAAATTCGATCTGGTAAAAAATCATTGGAGACTTTCATTGAATACAATCCTGAGGCCTCATTCCAAGAAATGAAAAAGATTGAAAGTGTTGAGTGTAAGAAAATCTTTGAGACTCAGAATTACCTATCCTTGAGTGGTAGTCAGATCTCATTCCAAATTAAGGGTCTAGTTTTCTCTTTCGCAAGAGGAAACTAAGTCTAGGGATCATTTGTAGACTTTACTCAATCGCAGTAAAACTTTAGCATAAAGGTGTATGTCCGAAATACTTCAGCGAGTTTTAGATAATCCCAATCAGACTTTGCTTTGTTGTGGTCCAATGAGCATAAACATCGTGGACAGCTGTGTTGAAATAGCTGAAAAAGAAAAGTTTCCAATCGTTCTTATTGCCTCTCGGCGACAGGTTGAAGCTGAATGTCTAGGTCGTGGTTATGTTAACAATTGGTCTACAGAGGAATTTGTCGATTATGTGAGATCAAAGGGATCTACTTATATTTTTACTGCCCGAGATCATGGAGGTCCAGGCCAGGGACCCTTCGAGCAAAAGAACAATCTTGATCTTCAAGAGTCAATGAATACTGCGAAGAAGTCGTTTGAAGTTGATATTGACTCTGGTATGAATTTTATTCACATAGATCCCAGTATTCCCATTAGGAATGAGCATTTGACCTTTGAGAAGATTGTTGAGCGTTTGTTCGAACTTTATGGTCATGTCGCAGAGTACTCTCTATCCAAGGGCAAAAGAATTTTTATTGAACTAGGAACCGAAGAACAAACTGGAAGTCCTCCAAATATACAAGAATTTGAAAGGTTTCTTGCTCAAACAGAAAGCTTTTGTCGGAAAAATAGATTTCCGAAGCCAACATTTACAGTGGTTCAAACGGGAACAAAGGTCATTGAGCTGAGGAATGTGGGCATTTTTGAACAGAATCTTCCTGCGGCACGCCTGAGAACAATCGAGTCCATTCGAAAATCTGCAGAAATAGCCTTTCGTTATGGCTGTTTTCTTAAAGAGCACAATGCTGACTATCTCAGCACAGAAAATCTATCTTTGCGTCCCAAAGTTGGGATTAAAGGATCGAATGTAGCTCCAGAATTCGGAATGACCGAAACAAAGTCATTGATACATCTTTTGAGAACGTTTGAGTCTGAGCGGGAATATAATGACTTCATTCGTATTGTTCTCATGTCAGATAAGTGGCGAAAGTGGATGAGTCCCGACACAAACACTACTCTGTCGGAAAAGGCTTTGGTGGCTGGACATTACTGTTATTCTTATCCAGAGTTTGTTGAGATTAAGAGCAGACTCAGCGAGATTGTGTCTCGGGAGGGTATTGATCTCAATGAGTACTTAAAGAGAAATATCAAATCTTCAATTCTCAGATTTGCATCGGCATTCGGTTTGACATGAAAAGTTTGGATTTTGGCGGAAATCGAGTTATGAGTCTTCAAGAAATCTCCGGTAGTGAGACATTCGCTGACGATCGTTATCGATATGAGATCTTGAAACTGGAAAATGGTCACATTCATGAGGTTGTAGGTCCAGGTAGCATCTGCCTTTACCTCATTCGAGGCGAACTACAGCTTAGCACAAAGAGAGTTTCTGCAGGGCAGGTTGTGTTATTCAGTGGAAACAACTTTAAGGTACTTACCCTACAAAAATCTGAGCTGTTATTTGCATCATGTTCTATATTGGCGCAATGTCAGATTTGTCAGATTTCAGATCTTGATTCTGTTAAAAAAGTATCGAAACCCTGGGGACATGAATTTTGGCTGACTGGTGAAAACTTCCCGTTTGCTTTTAAGAACATATTCATAAAGAGCGGCACACGTACATCTCTGCAATATCATCAAATGAAAAGAGAGAGTAATCTACTGTTTGAAGGAGTAGCGAAGCTCCATTTCAAGAGATGTTCCTCGGTCGAAAATGATCAAGTGAAAGATACGGATATAGAAGCAGTAGAGATAAAATCTGTCAGTCTCATTGACGTGTGGCCACACACCTTACATCGGCTTGAGGCAATAAGCGATATCAACCTTTTTGAAGTTTCAACGCCAGAACTGGATGATGTAATACGGGTACAAGATGATTCAAGGCGGATGAATGGTCGAATCAGTTCCGAACATAGCTAGCCCTCTTGTTTTCATAGGAGCTGCTGGTATCGGCTCAAGGATGGGAAAGCTAACGGCAAATTTTAATAAAGCCCTGTTGCCTATTGGCGATGTAGCAGTCATAACACAAATTATTGATAGTTTTCCTAAAGACTCAAGATTTGTGATTGCTCTCGGTTATCAGGCTTCTAAAGTTAAAGAATATTTGAAACAACTGCACAAAGATCGAGAGTTGGTGGTTGTTACGGTCGATGACTATCAAAGCCCAATATCTGGTCCTGGCCTAACAGTTCTTCAGTGTAGGCAATATCTGAAGGAATCCTTTTTCTATATTTCTTGTGACACTCTCTTCAGTTCTGAAATGCTTTTTAATGTTAAATACGATCAAAATTGGATTCATCTATCTAAGTCTGCAAATAGTAATATTGAAGACTATACTTCTGCCAAAACTGATTCAAGGGGCAAAGTTAAGAAAATGTTCTTTAAGCAGAAAACAGATTCAAGAGCATATCCATTTTCCGGGCTGGCCTGGATAAAAGATTTTTCTTTGTTTTTCGAAGCCATTGAGAAGTCCATTAATGAGGGACAAGCTACTGAGATGGTATCAGGGCTAACTCGATTAATGGAATTAGGTCGACTAAATTCTGTGTTTGGTGATTGGATCGATGTGGGAACAGAGGAAAAGTATGTAAGAGAAGTCCAGCGGATTCATGAATATGACTTCAGCAAGACTGACGAGTACATTTATTTTTATAAGGGCAGAGTCACAAAATATTTTGGAGATGAAGAAATTGCAAAAAAACGATTTTTGAGAGCCGGTCAGGCTCCAGGACTATTCCCTGAAATTTTAGAGTACGAAAAAAATTTTTTCAGCTATAAAATGATTCCAGGAATCAATGGATATGATGGTTTAAAATCACCAAGACAATTAGAGTCCTTACTTAATCAATTAGAAAAGTCACTCTGGCTTAGGCAAAGTATCTCTAAGATAGAGGCGCGAAGTGCGGCTATGGATTTCTACAAAACTAAAACTTTGAAGCGACTGGAACAAGCACAGCAGAAAGTTCAATCCTGGGAGAGAGTTGAGATCGTCAATGGTGTTTCAGTTCAAAAAATCGATGAGATCTTAAACAAAATATCTTGGGATGAAATAGTGGCTCTTGTTGAGCCAGTGCTCTTTCATGGAGACCTCCAATTCGATAATATTCTAGTGACACAATCCGGCTTCAAGCTTATTGATTGGCGCCAGGATTTTGGCGGTCGTATTGATTTTGGGGACTTGTATTACGATCTCGCTAAACTCCACGGAGGACTTCTCTTCAATTATAAGGAAGTAAAAAAAGGCCAGCTTAAGGTCAGTTTTAATTCTGAAAGTGAAGTTATTCTTCAAATTCCTCAGGCCCAGAATCTACAGGATTTATTGTCATGTCTCTATAATTGGATTTCAAACAAAGGACTTCAGAAAAAGAACGTTGGAATTCTGACAGGGCTTATTTATTTAAATATGGCACCATTACATCATCCCCCTTTTGATGGTGCACTGTTTTGGAAGAGTAAAGTAATGCTTGGTGCCTTATGCAAATAAGTTGCGAGACCCAAATCTATTGCTCAGCCTCAAAAAAGCCGGGAGTATTTGGATCGACGGTGTTCAATCAATTGTTCGCGACGTACAATATGAATTGTATCTATTTACCTCGTGAGTTTTTTTATGTATCGGAAATTTTACCTTCAATGAAGGCTTTCAATGTTCTCGGATTCGGTGTTTCTGCGCCATTTAAACAGCAAATTATTCCTCTTCTTGATCAGTTAGATAGTTCGGCTGGAGGCGGTTCAATAAACACAGTTGTATTAAAGGATGGCAAAAGCAAAGGCTATTCAACCGATGGATTCGGATTTTTCGAATCCATAAAAAATCATCAGTTTGGCGGTATTGTCATATATGGGAACGGAGGGGTGGTTCGTTCAATCACACATATCTGTGATTTGAATCAAGTTGGATATCAAGTTTACTCACGAGGTAGTCAGCCTTTAGAGAAGCTTCCTGAGTCCTTTATGCTTGTTAATGCAACACCCTCTGAGTTTCCTGATGATCCTAACTTTAGTTGGTTACTTCGAAAATCCGAAACATATTACGATTTGAAAGTGCAACCAAAGCTGAGCGCCACACAGTTGAGCTATCTGGACTCTGGAAGAAAGTGTTTTTGGGGTTGGGAAATGTCGACGTTTCAGCTGATTCGTCAATTTGAGATCTATTTTGGCAAAAGGCTCGACCCTAGCGAAGTCTTTTCGATAGTCGAGAAAGAGTATTTAGACAGAGATTTCAAAAAAGGTACTCGGAGACCGAATTGAATTCATTTCAAGTTTTTAGTTTTATCTATTTTCTAGTTTTTGTAGGGTCCCTTATTTTTTTACATCGGCACCAATTGAAAAGAACACCTACCATTGTTAGCTCATCGTTTGTTAAGTGCTGGATGGGTTCCATTTTTTCAATATATCTTGTTCTCTATTTTTTTGTTTTCCCTGGTTTTATAGGTGTGGACGAGTTTTATCTGATTGATGTTCTGAGGAATGGAAAACCCTCCGGTTGGCATTCAATGACCTACTCAGCATTCTATGGTTTTGGAGTTTGGAATTTTGGATTAGTAGGCTGGATGACGGGAGTTAATCTGTTGCTTTTCGGAATAGCAGTTATCTCTTGTGCAAGCTTAATGATAGATTTTGGTAACAGGAGGCGTTCGTGGGTGATTTTTGGTGCCCTCCTAGTTCATCCAATTTCAATTTCTCAGGTGTTTTACCAGTGCAGAGATACGACCTTTTCTCTTCTTTTAATAGTTGTCATGCTTCAGCTTCTTCGGTTCAGGGGAATGAAGATCGTTGATTGGATTTCAGTGCTCTTTTTGTTCGTTGTACTTGTAGATCTTAGGCAGGAAGCTATCTTGTACTTGGCAGCTGTTGCCATGATTGTTATTTTTGCTGTATCGGCAGAAATAAAAAAAAGATTGTGCCTTCTGGGGCTGACTGCTGCTGCTCTCTGGGGTACATTGTCAATTTTGCCAGAGTATTTTTCTTACCAAAGGAGCTCTCTCCACTATAAGGTCACTGCCTTTGCCCATCCGCTTTCTGTGGTTTATCATTTAAAAGGGCGGGAGCAGATTCCACAAGAAATTGATTCGCCAATTTCTGAAATCTTGAACACTGACTATTTGATTAAGTACTACAATCCTAATGATATTGACCCAATCCACATGGGGGCCTTCAATCATTCTGCGAACCAATTGCAGTTTGATAGAGCCCTGGACGCGGTTGCAAAGTTGTTTCTTCAGGAGTGGAGATTGATCTTGGGCAACAGGATCGAGTTTTTTAATAGCATGATGAACACAGGTCGTCCTTCGATGATCTTCAATGACTACTTGCAGGAAAGTGGAGCCTTCCAGGATGGTCGCTTCATGGATATTTCTGAAAACTTGAAGCCGAGATCTCTTTTCCCAGAATTGAAGAGATGGATCAGTCAAAGACTTATGGACCTTTTTCACAGTAGCCTTGGGGTGCTCAGATTCTTTACTTCTCTCTGGTTGCCTCTATGCTTTTGCTTAACAGTCATTGCCGTGTTTAAAACCAATACAGTATGGTTTTGGCTCGCAACTTTAATTCTCATAAGAGTTCCAATTGTATTTGCTCTTGCCCCAGCGACTTACTTCAAATATCTACAATCCTTGTGGTGGTTTACTGTCTTTTTTCTTCCCCTTGTTTTTTTGGTAAGGAAATCTCCTCAGTTTGATCCAAGTTCACGGGGGGCTCTTGGCGGGCCCAAGAGCGAGTAAGAACTTTTCGGGCAAGAATGCTCAAAGACTTCCAGCCAACTTTGAATATTTTTGCGTGGGAAACCTGGTCGATATGTCGCCAATGAATAGGCAAGTATTCTGGTGTTAATGAAGCTAGTGCAAGATCAATAGTTAGGCCCATGTTAAATGTAAAATCATTGGGTAGATTTTGGAAGTTTAGTTTGGAAATGTCTGACATGGAATATGAGTTCAATCCAGAGCCGACATCTTCAATTTTATGACCGAGCAGAATTGAATAAGCCCAGTTCACCATCCAATTACCAACAATTCTGATCTTTGAGTAACCAGTCAGACTGGATCCTCGTGAAAACCTGGATCCAATGACTGTTCGTTCTGTTTTTCGGCTTGCATTGATCAACGGAAGCAAGTCCTTCGCTTGAGCTTGGTGATCGCCGTGAAACACGAAGACTCTGCTAAATCCCCATTTTATTGCCAATAAAAAAGCTAATTTGTGACTTCCTCCGAGGCCAACATTCATCTTGTTTCTGTACACAGTGACAGATTTTGCGAGCCAAGGGTCCTCGGCAAGAACTGCAAGACATTGAGAGATCGTACGGTCGGTACTAGAGTTATCGATAACCAAAATCCGACTGGGTACGTCAGAATCCGCCAAATGCTCTTTAAGATCGAGGAGAACGCCGGAGATATGTGCTTCGCATTGATAGCAAGGAACGAAAATCAACAAAGGTAATCTTGGAGCATTGTTTGAATCTTGGTGTTTTATCATGCTACAATTTAAAACAAAAATGCGTCAATTGGTAGCTAAACTCATTCAGACCCTTCCAACTGCTGTTTGTGCTCGTTTTTATGAAAGCAGCATTAAGAATTTTTCTGCTCTTCTTGCAAGTGAATTGGAGCCGGGGAGTTATGTTTTTTGGCCAAGGAACAGTTATAGAAGTGGTCGTCTTGAGTATGGGATGAGTGACATTGATTGGACAGTTGTCCTGACGAAAGATCAGAGTCGTGAAAAGATAGAGAGTTCACTCGAGAAGGTCGCTCGAAAGAAGATCTATCCACATGGTGAAATGAATGTCTACTGGAAGTCAGATCTCCCACAAGTCTTTTTACATGGAAATTTTTTTGAGTTGAGACGTGATCCAGACCTTGTGAGCTGGGCAAGAAAAATTGGAGTTTCAATCAGAGAAGCTGGAAATCCCTCAGAACTTGTTGCGTTCTTAACTAAAATGTTTTTGTCGGATTATCACAATTTGAAAAAGGTTCCTGAATTGAGGAAAAAGAAATGGATTGGGCATTTGAATGATTTGGAATTAGATCCGAACCTCTTAGAATCATTCTGGAGCCTCGGAGATGTGCGCGAGTTGATATTTATTCTTTCTCGGGTTATTGCGAGAGTTATGAGACTCGATGAAGGTGAAAGTGAATCTATTGGAGGAGCATTGCATTTTTTAGGTGAGTTATCTTCAAAGAAGGAAGTCATCTACCAAAAGGAGTTTGATTTTGAGGCTCAACCTTGGATTTTCATTCTTGGATTGAACTGGCTTGCTTTCTCTGATCGGCGACTGCCGAGTTTTTCTAAGCAGCAGGCCCTCGTTGGTGTTGAGCTCGTCAGATGGGAGATTCACGCAAGTTATTCTCAATCCTTTTATCTCAAGAATTTTGAAGCTCATTTAAGTAACCTTTATCGAGCTCAAGAAAAGCACTTTTTCCCCGCGCTTGAAAGAAAACCATGAAAACTAAGTTGTTTGAGAAAGCCCCTGCAATTATTGGAATGAGTAACGAGTCAATTTGGGGTAGCTGCAAGGTTATTACACCAAATTTGGTGAAGGCTTATGAGCTTGCTTATAAAGGGAGAGTCAATTCATTCGGCTATAATGAAGATATGACAAGAGCTGAGGTGGTTGAGTTAGCTAGAAGTATTCTCAAATCTAAACCTTCGAGACTGGTGATAGTTGACCATATGCCTCATCCTGCAGCTTTGTTTTTTGCACTAGATGTTCTTCATGGGGCTGAGAAGCTTCCCCCTGTAGACGTACATCTCTATGGTGATTTTACTCTTTACACACCTGAATGGATCAAAATTGAACCTTTGTTGAAAAAGATGAAACTTCGTTTTTTCTGTGCATCACCGAGGCAAAGAAATTTTATTTTTGCGATGACAAAGAAATTTTCAGGCGTTTATGTGTGCCCCTTTCCTGTCGATCCCAAAGTTTATAAGGTAGACTCAATTCAAAGGAAAGAATTCAGGCGTGAGCACGGTTTAAATGAAGAAGACCTTCTTCTTTGTTACACTGGTCGAATCTCTTTTCAGAAAAATAATTTGCGGTTGAGCCAAGAAGTTCTGAGATTTATGAAAGATCATCCAGAAAGAAAAGTGAAATTTATCTTAGCGGGAACTTTTGATAACATGGGCGCACCTTTTTTTGGGTTTCGATCTAAGCCAGGAGAATACCTTGAGAAGTGGTCCAAATGGCACTCCTCGGTGGCTTCTGAGTATAGAAAAAGAATTATCTACTTGGGTCAGGTTGGACCCGATAAACTATCGAGGATTTACAACGGCTCCGATGTCTTTGTTTCGCTCAGCACTCACCACGATGAGGATTATGGAATGTCCCCAGTGGAAGCTCTTTTCTGCGGTTGTCCCTCAGTTCTGAGCAGTTGGGGCGGTTATGAGGGTTTTACGCTCAAAGAAGATGGTTGTGTGACAGTTCCTTTGAAGCTGAAGAGTGGAACTTATCAGTTCTCAAGTGAAATTCTTCAGTCAAAGTTAAGATCAATAGTAGACCAAAGACTGTCTACCCGAAAAACGAGGGCCCAGTTTTACAAAAATAGATTTTCCATCGAAGCTGCAGCAAAAATTATTGGAAGTCCGCAAAATCTTAAAAGCCACATTTTTTCTGGTTGGTCTTCGGGCATGAGAGAACACGCTCAACGTCTGCCTAGACTGTTTGCCGGTGAAAGAGTTTTTGAGCCTAGACCTAATGAAAAGAGTTTTTATTACCGAATCTATAAATGGTACAGCAAAGGATAGTTCGATGAAGAACAGAAACACCATGGCAAAGAACGACAATGAATTCTATGATTTAATGGCTGATTGGTTTGATAACCATCCCAAGAATCGGGATGCTCAGTCAAACGTGTTGCCTATAACTCCAGAAGTTAAAGCTTATTTAGAATTCCTCTGGCCAATGGCTGAGTCGTATTATTCTCCCATAACGGGGGTCTTTCTTCTTCAGGTGGTCAAACTAGAGCTCTTGAATAAAAAACAATATTGGATGGTTCGAGACGGTCTACTACCACTTCTCTGGTTTTTCAGACTTCACCCAAAACCTACGGGCTTGAATTCCAAACTGCTTGTGGAAGAGTCACTGCTGCCTTTTGTGCCTGAAGCCTGGAATAACCAAGTTGGCTCCTACAAACTCGTATCTACGGCAAAGGGTAACGGAAAGCGAAAACTGCTCCTGGTGGGCTATCTTTCTGAGTTTTTCATGCCATTAGACGAAGTGGGATCTTGGTTTACCAAGGCTCTCTCCAACGACTCTCAAGATGAACTGAAGAAAATGTCCAAGTCTGTGTTTTTACCCTACAGGCAGTGGCATTTTCAGTCTGAGAGTGATCATTTCTATCATTTGATTTTTACAAAAAAAATGATTGAAGCTCTCGGTTCAGACTTTGAACCCTTGACTCACAAAAAACTGCAGCAAATGGAATCCACCAATGGGTACGAAGTTCTGCTGGCAAATTCTAATTTATTGCTGAGCGACAATGCGTTAGTTCATAATCTTCTCTCTAAAGGTGCCAAGATTTACGGAGATTTCGCCGCAACAGACCATGCTGACGGTTCTGAATACGTCGCCTTTTCGCCCTATCATGGGGTCAGGGTTCAAATGAATCCTGAAGTTGCTTCCATTGGTAAAGCATGGAATCGCTCTCTGGCCGAGACGGAGAAGTTCCAAGCAGCTTTATCAAAGGCACTTCATTCTGATGCCCACACCAAGCTTCCATGGCCTCAATGGTTTTCTGATTGGGCCAAAGTTGAAATGAAGAAGCACTCAAACGGTTCTAAAAAGTAAACCCCTTACGTCCATCTTTCACTAACATCTTAGAAACTGATCCTCTTGAAGGTCCTCGAAGGGGGATTGGTGGAGGGCTGCAGTCGAAGATAGCTCTTTAGTTGTCATTTCAGATTTTAAAAGGACTTCACGAACTGCATGAGGATGAAGATATCTAAATGGAGCTGAAGATTTTCAGGTTTTTTGGTTGTACACCAACTCCTTCGAGTGAGTCTTTT
>JAJTIC010000025.1 GCA_021300175.1 Pseudomonadota bacterium | reverse complement strand
TTTATACAATCTTTTTCCCCCCTTGTTTCAAGAGCTTGTGAATTATATGCCTAGAATTTCTATTGCGTTATTTCATTATGGGGCTATAGAGGGGCTAGATTTGTAAATCTCGCCAGCAGAAAAATTCACAACTGGGACAGCCGACTTAACGACGATCGACCTCCTAAACAAGCCCAACAAATCTAGATCATTGAATGGGCCCTGGGCTTCAATGTATCGCCGAACAATTTGCGCCAGAGCTGTGTCCACAAAATAGGTCGTGCGCCCATCTGAAATTCTACTTAGGAATGTTTCGAGATCGGATTTATTCGAACTCATCATTAACTCTGCCGGACTTAAGGTCTTAAGGTCTTAAGGTCTTTGCCTCGGTCTTTGAATCGATAACAGGAACCTCCCAAGGTGCAGAGATCAAGATTATGGCCGCATCATCAGAAGCGGCCTTTCAAGCGATTAGTTTGGTATCAGTTTGCTTTTCTAGCTGGCGAGGACCCAAATGGGAATTTCATTAAGGGAATCCTGCAGCGGAAATCTCGCAATTCCTCCAACGTCATTTCCCGAGTAAACTGAAGGTCAGTTTGAAACATTTCTTCAGCTGATCTAGCAAAACTAGGGCTGTTGAATACAAAGGTCCCTTCCGTGTGTTGCCGGAACGAAGCTTTTGAAATGTTGTAAGAACCCACTGAGGTCAAAACACCATCAACCGAAAACAGCTTTGAATGAAATGCTCCAGCAGTTAAAATCGTACCATTCCTTTCAACGGATTTTTGCCACTCGAAAATTCGCACATTGCCTTTTGAATTTTCCATCAAATCACGGTAATCGCAAAGGGCCAGCGGGTACATCAACCAACCACCATCAGGTAGGTTTCGTGCCGATTCAGGCGAGTTTCCCATGATATAAATTTTCACTCCCCGATTTGCGGCACGAGTTAACGCATCCAAAATGTCAGGAGTCGGGCGATTCGAGTGACAGCCCCAGACGATTTGCTTTTCTGCTTTATCGATGACATTAGTGTAAAAGTTGGACATGTGCAAAAGGGGATTGCTCTGCACAACCCTCATCCCATTTGCCAAGGCAAACTTGCTCATTTCATTTTGGCTTTGCCGACGAGTTCGATCCATAAAAGGACGTTGAGAAATGTAGCGAACGCTATCCTCATTTGACGATTTGGCCGTCGAAGACGTCAGCACTGGAAAGTACTTAGCGTCGTTCTTGTACTGCGACTCGAAAAGAGCTTGAGCTTGCATAAACTGTTCTTCTGTTGCGTTCATAAAATCCCTCAATTGGCCGGGTCTTTGGGACATGATCTCGAGGAGTAAGAAGTCCGTGAGAAGTTGCTTGGAGGCCTCTTGAACAACGGGGCCGCGCACTAAAACATCTGTGTCCCGCCAAGCGGTTTCAGAGGATGGACCCCAAGTGGAGACGGAGGTCATACCTAACTCTTGGATTAAAGGATGAGAGTAAAACTCTTGAGGAGTGTATGCAGAGCTGACCATGGCATTCGACTTTCCGTAAACATCTCCCCAGTTCAAGCCTCCGCCGATGGCATATTCTCCATCGACGATCATCGTTTTTTCATGCCAACGATTTCGAACAGGGTACGCTCCTCCCACCATGCTGCCAAGTCCATTGACAGCGGCACCGCCCCATCGATCGTGTCTATCGCTGTCAATTGGGTTAAACTTCAAAACTTGAATGCCAGCAGCTCTCAGCTTTTCAACTGCAAGTGTTGACTGCGCTAGAACAGAAGTAGCACCATCAATAATTAGTCGTACCTCAACGCCACGATCTTGTTTAGCAGAGATGAGCTTATCAACCAGAAGGCGACTCGTTTCGTCAGCAATTTCGCCGTTGTCGTTGCCGCCATACAAAGAAAATGTTGAGATGATGATGGACTTTTTTGCATTGTCGATGAGTTGAAAACGAACCGGATAAGACATCTGGCCACTCACCAAAAGAAGTGCTTCATTGCCGGCCATGCGCTTCGAATTACTGACCACATCCAGCTTTTGTTGGAATTCTTCAGACATCAGAGGGGAGTTTAAGGAGCTGTGGCGACTCTCATCACTCAGGATGACCGAAGGGGTTTGGGCAAAACTGGAGTTTACGACCAAGAGGCCAAGCACTAAAGACGTGGTGATTTCGCGCTTGAATGTTATCACAAACTTCTCCTTTAAACGTCCCTAAGATGTTGGGATTAAATTCCCCTTATTCACCAAGGCACGATGACTCAACACCCCTCTGACGCAGAATCTATTCCGAAGCCAGAATCTATTTCAGTGGAGCTGAAGACAAAAAGCTGTCAAGGGGATCGTGATAGTGCCGTCAAATGTCACCGTGTAAAAAGTCGGAGATGGGATTTTTTCGCCCAATTGTTTCAGTCACTTAATCAAGAGTCAGTTATCTTTCAATAGGGCCCACGAGGTCTGTGATTATTTCCCAGTCCTGAGTTCCGAGCGCTGAATATGTCGAAATTCTTTACAGTCTAAGTAGACCTTTCAGAGCACAGTTTTTTTGGAATTCAGAAAAGGGAAATGTGTTAGAAAGGGAAGGCAAAAAATAAAAATAAAAAGAGATCTGTAATTTGGTGAGCAAGGAGTTCCCGTGACACGGTGGTGAAAACTGATCTTTTCTGTAATGTTCAGTCTGTGAGCCGCCAATGAATAAATGTTGATATAAAATTTGTTTTCTGAGCGAACGTTGGGCGGTCAGTCATTCATCTTGGCCCGGCAAAGCTCTTGGAAGGATTATAGGCGTATGCGAAGTAAAATGTGGATGGCTACCTTAGCTTTGATTTGCTCTTTTAATTTCCCCTCAAGAGCAACCGAGATATCTAAGCCTATAACTTGGCAGTATGTGCATGACTTTAGAGAATTTTTAGTCGCCTCAGCACAAAGACTTTCCTCAGACTCACAGAATGCGGACCTAGGGATTAAAGGTCGCCGAGAAATTATTCACCCCGATGCAAAGCAAGCTTGGGGAAAGCACTTAGCTGACTTTAATTCTGTCTTTGCGGTTCACTCAGATCGACTTTTGAAAACGGATTTTCGTCTTGCGAGGACGAATAGTGAAGAGTCTCTTCAAATGGCTGTTTTAAAAGTGGCTTATGTGAAATCAGTACTTGATGTTGCGGGTTCTTTTTTCTCAACAAGCTCTTTTTCATCTTTTTTACAGAGCGAGGGGAAGAACTCTCAAGTCATCACCTTTCTGGAGCTTTTGAGTTTGATCGAGGCACAAGTGATAGATACTCGGGCGGAGGCAGACCCCGCTATTCGGCTTTCAAATATTCGCAATCCAACAGCCATCACGTTGGCCTACCGGACGGAGGAGCTCACTAGGCTCATTCAAAAACGCATCAAGGATTCAAAAATTCGGCGCTTTGTAGCGAGCTCATTGAGTGAAGATCTGCAATTTATTCTTGATGGCCGCAATAGTTTTTTAAGGTCTGCTCGCAAACATGAAATCACTTACGGTGCACTTTACGAAGCGAGGGAAGCTCTGCTTTCGCTAGCAAGTCGTTTTGCGGTTCCTAAGGATTTTGCAATTTCCCGAGAGCAAGTTGAAAGTATCGAGAGTCAGCTTGAGCCTGGTGACATCGGACTTATACGACACGACTTGAAGCTCACCAATATCGGGATTAATTCAAATTGGAGCCACTCTGTTCTTTATGTTGGGGCTCCTCAAAAGTTGTACGGTTTTTTCGACCAAGACCAGGAAACGAACTCTTATTTCAGGGGACTGTGCCAACAGGAAGGGTTAAATTGCTCCTCTTTTTCAGGTTTTCTGAGGACAAGGTTCCCACAAGAAGTTGCAAAGTATGAAAATGGCAACCATCAAACTCCCTATGTATCGATCGAAAGCTTAAGACCTGGAGTTATTCTGTCAGACCTTTATAGCTCTCTGCAAAAAGATCGGTTAGCTGTATTGAGACCAAATCTTTCAAAGAAGGATCGAGCTCTTGCCGTCGCTGCAGCTTTTGGCTACCTAGGTCGACCTTATGACTATCGTTTTGATTTGGCGGCAGATGATCGTCTTATCTGTTCCGAGCTCATTTTCTTTGTCTATCGGGCGCAAAGATCTCAAGAAAAAAATGGACTTGAGTTTCCGGTCGCTTATCTAGGCATGACACCACTTTTCAAACCTAAAGACATTGTTCAGTTCTTCTTTTCAACCGAAGACGCCGGTCGACCTGCTCTTTCGCTCGTGGCCCTTGCCGGCAAACTCGAAGGTCTGAACCAAGAAAGTCCTCTGATGGTTTTTCGGAGAACCTTGGAGCTAAAGTGAGTTGTTCACCCCGTACTTCGAGAGATCAATAGCGCTTGCTTCGAACGGGTTCTGCTCAGCAAAGAAAGTATTTGCAAAATCGTAAAACGACCAAAATCTGTGGTCGCCTTTCTGAACTCCCCATCGACTTTCCAATTCTAAGTAATCGTAAATATCATTCACGCGACTGAGTTGTTCTGCAAATAAATTTAAGTTCTCTTCTTCTACTGCAAAAAAAATGTGTGGAGAGGGGCCGCCCCACCTGCGAGTTACAATCAATGAGTTCTGCTTAGGATCTAGGTTGGTGTCCTCACCGAAAATGAATGAAATGTTCTTTTTAACTCGGTTATGAATCAGCGTGTAGACTTCTGTTTTTTTACCCTGTTTAGAAACGATGATATAAGAAAGCTCAGGAAGAAACCGAGTTTTTTCACCCCGCAACTGAGCAATCCTTCGAAGTGAGGCCTCAGCTCTGTTGGCGGGGGAGTTCACCTTGAGTTGATGCCAGTTTATTGAGTCATCTGGACCCCTCACTGTAGGATTCAGTCGATGAAAGAGAATCTTTTGATAAAGCTGATTTTGCGAAGATCCTTGCGATTGATCATAAGCAATACTGATGCTGTTTCTTGGAAAGTCATATTCACTTAAAAGAACAAGTTTCCCTGTACTCAAGAGGCCTTGGTACCAACTGGCTTTTGTTTTTGATCGGGTCTCTTGAGGCAGCAGTGACAGAAAATTGTTTTCTGCCTCCATGCGGATAAGGTCCATGTAGATTCGGGTCAGCAGCTGGTGTCCCATGGTTCCATAAACATCAAAATTGATAACCAGATCATAGGCAAGCTTCTCGAACAGAGCGTAATCTAACAAAAAGGCTGTTTTTGAAGAGTCTCCGACGGGCCCCTTGAGCACCTTGGCATTCTCACCATGTCTAAAAACTGTCAAAACCGCATTTGGATTGACTTGATCACCATTCCAAATTTCATCTAGACCCGTCCCATTTTTGTGAGTTCGCTCATAAGCTTCGTTGCGTTTTTTCTTGAGGAAGGTTCGTTTTTCAATCATCCGTTGGTAAAACGGCAGAAGCTGCGTTGCTTGAACCCCATTGCCAAACTCCCCGGGAATCAGACTTTGACTCTCAACCGCCTGACGATACCCAGAATCATTAATCATAAGGTCTCGAGAGGGCGACGTAAAAAAGACGTAAAAATGCTCTTGAATCACATTGACCGCCGCCGTGCCGTTACAAACGGGACCTTTAATAAAAGTCATAATATGATATTCAGCATCCTCAATAAGAAATCGGTAACGAGATTCTACAGGGATTTGCTTAAAGGCTTTGAAAGGATTTTGCGCAACCTCTTTTTTGTAACTCGGGAAATACGAGGGCTTCCATTTTGAGTTAATAAAAAGCTGCTCATAACGCTGGAGCTTCTGCAGATCCATGCGAAACGGTATGTGAGTTCGATTAGCCGGTGAGGCCTTGCTGAGGGAAAAGCAGTAGTAGGGTCTACTTACTTTTGGGTCTGCGTTTGGAGTGGCAGTAGAAATAACTCGTACTCCAGTCTCACAAGGAGTTTTGGACCTGACCAGATGGAAAAATCTGTTGGGAGAATCTGTGAAATAGATAGAGGCTAAAAACAAATGTTCATAAAGGTATCGAGCCGTGATTCGATGTTTTAAGTGGGGGCTGTTGAGAAAGGTCTCCCATAATGTTTTAACCCCTTGCTCCTCCACTGATGGGGGGCGTGGATCGGCGCCCTCATTGGCTCCTTGAATCATCCAAGTCCTAATTTTGTCATACTCGTGCTCGGCCAAACTAGGCAGGCCATAAGGCATCAAAAGATGTGATTGTGTGGATTGCACCAGTTTACTCTGCTCGCGGTCGCTGTGACAGGTGTGGGAGTACTGAGCTTCAACAACAGGCACCTTCCTGGCGGAGTTAGGTTTGGCAAGATAATTTATAAATATTGAATTTTCATGTCCTTCTGAGACGGAAAAAAACCCCTTGTCACGCCATTGCTCGGTGGTTTCGGCATCGATGAACATGCGCGAGGGGTTCTGAGCTTGTTGTCTTGAGGGGTTGTAGACTTTTTGTTTATGGGCCCCTCGCATAAATCCTTCATATGACTGTAGGTTAAACTGACAAGGCGACTCTCCACAACTGTGGCACCCGATACATCGCGACTCAAAAATTGGCTTTATATCACTGTAGTAGGTGAACTCTGAAAGTAACTTGGTGGCGGGCTCTCGTTGTGGAGAAAGATTGGGCCTCGTGAGCCATAAGCTTGCTCCATAAAGAAAAAGGATCCCCATGCACACAGCCACTAACAATTTTTTTGGCACAGAAGCCATCGAGCACTCCTCCGAGATCTCTATTGTTTTCCTCGTATCGGAACGAGCTCGAATTTTCTTCAGCTCCAAAGTATAGACTTATATCCAGGGGTTTCGCTAAATTGTTTGACGGGAAGCCTTACTTCAATCAAAAGCGATAGCGAACACCTAGGCCAACATCAAGGTCTAAGCCAGTCCCTGGACTCAGATTGATGTTGATAGACAGCTCACCAAAAACTTCAAACCTAGATTCTGAGAACCGGTGTTTAATCCCAATGGGGAACCTTGGAGAAATGGAAACCTGCCCGTCATTTTTACCACCGTCGATAGAACTCAGTCGCAGTCCAAAACCATAATAGAAATCAGAAGACGCTCCACCTAAACGAAACTTTTGAGGATCGACGACCAAATAATTGCCAATTATAGTTAAGTCCGAAGCTGACCAACCCACGACACCCTCTAAGGCTCTTGTTTTTGAAGTCTCCTGCAGAACACTAAAGCCCGTCGGACTTCCAAGAGATATGCCCGCACTTGTTTGTGCAAAACTGGATTGATTGAATATAAGAATAACGACAACGCAGGCAATTTTTACGATCGTATCTGTTTGAAGCCGTGTGAAGCTGTAAATGCTTTTCAGAGACATTTAAATTTCTGCATTTTCTGGAGAAGAGATTTCCAGTTTTGAAAATCTGCTTCCACAGAGCTTTCCATTTGAATGTGTTTTTGGTCTTTAAGAAATGCCTCTTGTGCTTTTTTGTCCCCGGCCAAGGCCCAGGCCGCCAAGTGCTCGATCTCTTGTTCTTTGGATTCTTTTGAAATCATATTTTTCACTGTCAGTTTTTTGCTGGGCTTTTTAGAATTTTTGTAAACGCACTTTTCGCCCTTCAAATGACATTCCTTTTTATCGCAACTCCAAACCCTGACAAAAACGGGGACTTCGAATGACTGTGTTGAAATGAGTTCATGAATCAAGATTTCCTTTCCCTTGAGCTGAGCAAGAAATCTTGTTTCCTCAGGACCACTTTCGACGACTTGTTTGGTGACGGAATCATTTAACAAAAGCTGATAGCCTTCCAATCTTACCTGACCATTTTTTTCAGGTACTGGTTCTGAATAGGCGCAGAGAAGCAATGAACGAGCCCCTTCAGTTAATTGAAAAACTGGGCGCTGATCTTCAGGACACGTTGCCCAAGCCAACCGGAACGCCAGAATGAAAGAAACGAGAAAAAAGCTAAGCTTCATTGAAAATTCCCCTAGTAACTAAATTTTTGAATCAGTGCCAAATGATCTGCAAATCCCATCTTCGATTGCTGAGATTCGTTGAAATCGAATGACCAAGGAGTATCGATTCCTTTTCTTTTTATACGAATCTCAATGGGGAAGTGGATTCGGAAACTTTCAGGAATAAGCTCAAGCCCTATCCCGTCTAGCAGGCTCTTAGAAAAGAGAATTCGATCAAACTTTTGCCACCTGCTATTTGGTGCATACCAGTAAGTCCCCTTTGGCATTTGGCCCAAAGCTGGATTAGAGCTCACACGACCATGACTCTCGCCATCGAGGAGGGTGACGGGACTCCCTTTCGCATGAATGACATCTTTGAACGCATTCGGTGTTTCATCTTCGGGAGTATTAAAATCACCCACGGCAATAAAGTTAACAGTTGGACCGTGTTGCTGCTGCAAGATTCGCATATCTTCCACGAGATATTTCGCCATGCGAACTCTCTCATGAGCAGGTGCTGCCATCGACGGCCAATGATTACTATAAACGTAGAACGACTGATGAGTTCCTCGAATCCCGAACTTTATTCTCAATATGTCTCGAGTCACTGCGTTCGGAACGCGCAAGGCTTTTTCTTCGAGGAGTTCCAATTTTTCGGACCTAAAAAAAACAGCAACATCTACTCCGCGAGACCCTAAAGAATCTGTGATTCGAAAATCATCAAAGCCGAGATGCTTTTGTAACTTTGAAGCGACGTTATTATTCTCGATCTCATAAACACTCAGTATATCTGGTAGGTCACCTTGCAAATCGAGTGCTTTTCTGATTTGGTCAATTTTCTTTTGCAGTTTGATTTCAGTCCAATCAGTAGAAAAACATTGTTCCCGGTAATAAGGCTCAACGATTTTCTTGCAGTTCTCGTCCTTGCCCGGAAATCCCTTCGGAAGAAACGTCCAATCGTCTTTGCCCAGATCTTTTTCAGCGTCAAACAGGTTTTGCACGTTGTAAGAAGCTATTTTAATCTCGTTTTGCTGAGTTGATTGCCGCCAAGGATCACTGCCCGCAATAGCCCAAAGGCTTAATTGGCAAATCATTATGAAGAGAGCAAACCAAAAGCGAGTCATCCTTGATCTCCTTGTTTGGTGTCCTGTGATTCAGCGTACCGACCTACGTCGACAAGAACAAGGGATAAATGAACAGAACTTTAATTAGAATAATCTTTGTCCTTCCTGAGACATTGTTTACATTTTATACGGGAGACATAGTTTACACTTTTCCCTCCATAAACGACTAGAACCGTAGAACCGAAATTAAAGAAGATGAGGAATGGCGGAGAGGGCTTTAAAGTAGGCGAACTCTCTGCTGCTGTTATATTTGAGCTAGAAGCCTATCCTGAACCTAAAATCCTATCAACTACCGAATTACGCCAATTATTAAAAACTCATAAGACTGCAGTTGCAGTGGCCAAGCTTCTTGGCTGTAGCCAGGTCTTCGTCTCTGACCACACCAAACAATCTAAGAAATCAATCAAGAGGGGGAAATAATGAATAAGGTCGCTCTATACGCACGCGTATCAACAGATCAGCAATCCACCGGTCTTGAATCACAGGTCCGAATCCTTAAAGACTATTGTGCTAAAAATGATGTGCAAAATTATGAGCTATTCACTGACGAGGGGATCAGTGGCACAAAGTCATCTAGGCCTGCATTGGACAGGATGATGTCCGCAGTCAACAATGGAGAAATCAGCTCAGTGATTGTTTATTCTTTTTCACGTTTTGCCAGAAGCACAACGCATTTACTAAATGCACTACAAATCTATAAATGTAAAAACGTGTCCTTTGTTTCAATTACTGAAAAGATTGATACCAGCACACCTGTGGGACTTGCCGTCTTCAGTATTTTGGCAGCGATAAGCCAGCTCGAACGAGATCTAATTTGCGAACGCGTTAAGGCAGGATTAGCTAATGCCAAAGCAAAGGGTCGACTTATTGGAAGAAAGAAACAGCGGGATTCAGATTTAATTAGAAAACTTTTGAAAGCAGGAATGACATTTCGGCAGATTGCACAGATCGCGAAATGCAGCCACGGAAGTGTTTGGGCCGAAAAATCTTTGATGCTCAAAGAGGAAGCCGACAAAGCACTAGTTACTGAATCTGCAAGCGTTGTTTTTCCTGAAGTTCCAAGGACAACACCAACGGCCTCATGAGTTGTTAATAGATAAACTTTTAGTCAGTGAAAACTGAAGTCAAATAAAACATCAAGGCCCAGACTTCGCAAAATTTCAGATAATAAAACCAGGCTAGAAAACTTCGCTTATTGAAAACGCTTTGCTTCTTCTGGGAAAAATGAAATTGGCTTCCAGTCAATTTTTAGAACTTTGCGTTTTGCAATCTCCAAACGGCTAACGTCGCCTGATCCAAGATGGGTTTTTAGGAAAACGTCTTTGATCCCTAAACTATTCAATGCTGAAAATACAATCAGTGGTATTAAAAGCTTGTACATAAAATATGTCCCTACCCAGCTCTGTTCTTTAAAGCCTTTTCAAGTTTTTCTAGACGTTTCTCGACTGAATTTTCCAAGCCCTCTTTAAGCTTAATTTGCATAAGAGTCTGATAGCCAATGCCAAGCTTTTCAGCCTCTGCTCTGTAGGCATTAAGCAGCTCACCAGAAATCCTGATCGTGATATTTGCTTTAATATTTTCTGGCTTAAAATCATCATCAGTTAGCAGATTTTTAGCTTCTTTATTCTTCTTCATGATAGTGCCTCCACTCGTTCATTAAAACTTCAGACTGAACCTTTATAAATTCCTTAAGCCTTTTAGTATCCTTTGGCGAGACTCCGTTATTTCTAATCACTTCTTGATCCAAGATCGCAATAATGACTGAAACACCAGGTCCCACACAGTGGACATGAGCCGGCCTATGATCCTTGGTGTTGATGATAATTCTAAATGGGCCAATCACAAAAATCGTCGGCATATTTACAATATACATACTTTGCACATATGAGTCAAGTTTTACTTTATTATCAGCTAGCCACGCTTTTTTCCACGCTGGCTCAATACTTGGGAATCGACCCTCTAAAATTGATGGCCGCATCAAATATTCAGTTTTCAGATGATGACAGAAAAGATTTTCAGATTGCGGTGAAGCTTTTGAACAAAGTGAGTAAACGCGCATAGGCCGCCTTGGCGCAGAGCATAATATTCAAAAATTTAGCGATTTGGCTTTCGCCAAGTTAACTTGAGGGCTCAGGCCGCGCTTTCAGCGGGCCATCGCTTTTCCTCAAGTTAATTGGCTACAGCCATAGGACAAGGATAAAAGAGTAAAAGGGACAAGAATTACTTAGCAGTCCTCACGAGGCGGAAGCCAACATTGTTGTAGCGTTTACCGGGGTCGACGTACTTGCGAATCGCAGCCCGCACATCCTGAGCATTGTTGGCCCCACTGCCACCGCGGACCACGCGGGAGGAGCCCGTTGCTTCACCCACAGGATCTTGCTGGCGATTTGTTGAGTATATACCGTACCAGTCCTGTACCCATTGCCATACGTTACCTTGAGCATCATACAAGCCATATTGATTGGCAGGCTTTGATCCCACTGCATGAGTTATGCCCCCAGCGTTTCCAATAAACCATGCGTAGTCAGCAAGTCTGTTAGTATTGTTACCATACCAAAAAGCCGTTTGCGTGCCGCCACGAGCAGAAAATTCCCACTCGGCCTCTGTTGGTAAGCGATAAGAATAGTCTGCATCAGTCGCATTTAGTTTTGCTATGAAATCCTGAGCATCATTCCAAGAAACACTTTCTACTGGATTGTTTGGGCAAAGAGATGCTGCATTGATTTCAACATAATCACCCGGGCAAAAACTTTTTCTTTTAACGATTGATGGATTGTATCCCATTGCCAAGAAATATTGGGCTTGCGTTACAACAGTCGTTTGAATGCTAAAATCGCGAGAGATCATTACATCATGTAAATTTTCATCTTCGTATCTGTTTTCTTCAGATGCGGGACTTCCCATTTTGAAAGAACCTGCTTTAATTGTTACGAAATCCGCAGAAAGACCTGGGTTTTTGATGTAACTTCGCAAAATATTAAACTCGAAAGTAGCTTTATCTTTTGAAAAGACAAACTGCTTAAGCGCTGGCTGGCCGATGATTTGATCCACCAATTTATCCACAAGGTTATTGATCTCAGCAGCACCTTTCATCGCTTGCAGTTTATCCATTATGCCGGGCTCTGCATTATCTGCTCCGTATCTGGCAATAAAGTCTTGGGCACGCTTGATCGCTTTATCAAGCTCCACGGGATCAATCGGCGTTTGTTTATTAAAAATTTCGATTTTTCTTTTCATGTCGGCAGTGTAATCACCAGGAATAGCAAGCGCCGCTTTTAGTCTTCGCTTGAACTCAGGAACAGGAACTCTTGTAACATTTGTTCCAGCTTTTGTTTGGCAATCACTTCGTTGGTCTAAAACCGTATTATCTTCGCATTGCTGAATAACTATTTTGTTGGCCTCTTTGTAAAACAAAATCACTTCACCGTTTGGGCCAACTATGCCAGCATCCAAATCACTGGCAAGTTTTCTGCCCACCTCAGTTGATTTCATTGCTGTAGAAGATTCTGTTTTTGGACTTACATGTGTGCAGCCCAGCCAACCACCCGTGAGGGCTATTCCCGTTATAAATAAAAACGCCTTTTTCATATTGCTCCTTTTCTCTTTTTTTAATCCCTATCCATAGTTAAATCGGTTATCCCACATAAAAAGTTTAGCTCGTAAACGAGAATCAATTCAACCGTGTAGGTGAAATATTACGATTAAACACGTGCTTTTAGTTTTTAACCGAATTTTTGTTAAGAGAAATCCATATTTAGTCGAAAAAGAGCTGAATGGAATTAACTAGCTTTAAACAGCCTCTTCTCATTTTTACCGCACTTATAGCCCTCTCAAGCGAGGCTCGGGCGGATAAATACGCCGTGATTATCGGTGGAAGCTCAAAAAATGTAGAGTCTAGCCAGCAAGAATTTGCGCGCGTCACGGCGGCCTCGACAATTGGCCTGCTAGACCAAGGCTATCAAGTAAATAGCCTTTTCGGCTCAGGCGGAGATAGCCCCGAAAAACAAAAATATTCCCGTGATTATGAAAAAATAGCCTCTTTGCAAAGCAAAAAAAATAGCGCTACGGAATCCTCTATCGACGATACATTTGAAAATCTCATTACTAAAGCAAAGCAAGGAGATCGTGTAGAAATTCTCATCGCAGCTCACGGTGCAGATACCTGCGGAGAGCTTGGTCAACTCAGCAGAAACGATTTAAACTCTGGATGTGAACACACGTTCACGGTCTTCGACAAAGACGGTAAAGAAGTGCAATACCCAAGCAGAAAAATTTTAGAATATGTAAAACGTCTCGAAGACAAGGGCGCATTGCCCACTCTCGTTCTTTACTCCTGCCACTCTGGCAGAGCCAAAGATGCCTTTCAAAAGCTAGGCTTAAAAAATACCTGTGCTTTTTTTCAATCCGCAGGCAATGAACTTGGCTACGGATGCTTTGAAGATGATCCTGATTTTTCTAAAGACTATACTTCCAGCGGTGAGTATTTAGCAATGAGGTACTACAAAGGCAGACTTGCTGAGCTTGCAAAAGACCCCTATTTTTCGCAGAGCAAATGCTTTCAAAAAACCAGCAAATATCTTTCAGACAAGAAAATCGACCTTTCCAGCATTTCCTCTGCCTATTGGACATCAAGGGCCGCAGATCAAACATTTCAGTCTCCTGCAATTAGTTCGCAGATGGATATTACCTACTTCACGAAAGGTCTTTTACAGCCACAAATTGCAAAACAACAAAACCTTTCCTGCGAACAGTTAAATATGGCAACCGCTTCTCTTGTAAAGCAGCTCTCAAGCATTGGAGTGCAAATTTCTGACGTTGCTACCGCTCCCTACTACCAATCACTTTCAGGGTACAATCAGGCCGTTAGCGATCTAAAACGGATGATTGAAAAGGGCTCTGACACCTCAGAGCAGATGACATCAATAGCTAAACTACAGGCTAAAGTGCGAGAAAAAGCCGAAAATTTTGTAAAGCAAGAGCGTCTGCTTATTGACGGACTTTTTAAAAATAAGACCGCCGCGCCAAATGATCCTTGTCTGAGGTCGCTATGAAAAAACTTATTTTTTTACTGCTGTTTATACCAGTAGTAGGCTTTGCCACTGAAAAAATATCGCTTGAAGGAACCCTCTTTAAAAAAGACGGGAAGTGGCACCTATTTGTAGAGTCAGATAATAGCTCTATAAAAAAGGGCGTTATCGCGCTTATAAAAATTCCCAAATCTCAAATGAAACTTCTCGGTGAAAAATATTTCGTTGTGGTTGCGGGCTATCAAGAAAAATGCGAATCCCAGCATATTTGCCTTGCCGTAGAAAAAATAAAGCCCGCAGTGAATGACCCGCTCAAAGATAGAAAATAGTGGGCGGTGCTATTTGCCCACCAAACTTTCATTGAGAGTTTTAAGGTTCACCACCCCAGTTTTGTGAGCCTGCACGGCTTCGTTGCGCATCTGAATTGTCAGATCCACTAATCCTCCAGCCACACCGATAAACAGCGCAAATTTTATAAGGGCCACGATTGCATTAACTCCAAAGTTCATAGGGTCACTCCTTGTTTTTTTCAGTCCATTTCTCTGACAAACAAGCAGATTATGAGTGCTCGCAAAACCACTACTCCTACTAAGACACGAGTAAGACTTTACTAAGACAACCACAGTGATTTTCTGTGATGATCCGTGATTCTCGTGAAGGCTTCACCTCGATAACTTATTGAAACCTTTAGTTTGTGATTTCCGTTACATAGCGCGAATGCGCTCAATCTATGCGAAATTGAATGGCGGAGAGGGCGGGATTTGAACCCGCGGTACAGCTTTTGGCTGTACGAGCGTTTAGCAAACGCTTGGTTTCAGCCACTCACCCACCTCTCCGCGAGCGCAGTTTTTCACCGGCTGAGAGGGCAAGGTGCCATAAACTCGAGTTTCACTCAAGCATAATGCTCGGGGAAGAGGCTTCGCTCCACAGTCTCAATCACCGTATGGATGATTTTGATGTGAATTTCTTGAATTCGATCTGAAGTTTGAGCTGGAACAATAATCGCCAGATCCGCCAAACCCTTTAGCTGACCACCATCGCGACCGAGCAGTGCTACTGTTTTGATGCCTTTGGATTTTGCAGATTCAAAAGCTCGAATGACATTTTTAGAGTTGCCACTCGTTGAAAGGCCCACAAGAACATCGCCCTGGCGGCCCAGGCCTTCAATTTGGCGGGAAAAGATATGTTCAAATCCATAATCATTGGACGTGCAGGTCACATGGCTTGCATCTCCGAGAGCCAAAGCACCTAGGGGTCTGCGGTCCTTTCGGTATCGACCGGTAAGCTCTTCAGCAAAGTGCATCGCGTCACAGTGGGAGCCGCCATTTCCACACGAGAAAACAGTGCCCTGCCGTTGATATGTTTGGATCAAAAGCTCAGAAAATTGACTGCACTTTGAAATTTGAGAAGGATCCGACCAAAAGGAATGAACTACTTGCTCTGCTTCTTTGAATGCTGCTAACCAAGCTTCTGGAGTTGTCATCTTTGCCATAGGGACCTCACTGGTAAGCTTTTAATCTATCTTGAAGTCCAAGAGTTTGCAAAATGATCAAAAAAAGAGATGTGAGGGTGCAGAAACTTGATTTTAGGGAGGAATCTGCATAGATTCCCCACACCTTAACATGTGCAGCCGTAGCTCAGCTGGATAGAGTACAACACTACGAATGTTGGGGTCCCAGGTTCGACTCCTGGCGGCTGCACCATTTTCTTTCAATTAACGAACTCTTCTGTAAATGTCGCCGTCAATTGCCTTCGGAGTGACTTCACAGCGTGCTTTCACGTTTCCACAGTAAGAAGCATGAACATCTTCCTGACATGCTTGTTTAGCTTTAGCCTCTGCTTCAATCGCTGTGCGACCCTCACCACGATAAGTTCTGCCGTATGTAGCTGCAGTTACCAAGCAAACAGCTTCAGACTCAAAAGCAGTGTCGAGATTTGAATCACACTTGAGAGCTCCACTTCGACAGAACGATGAGTGAACACCCTTCTGACAACTTTCACGGGCAGAATATTCTGCATCCATTTTGTTCTTTCCAGTCCCAAGATAAGTTTTCAGGAAAGAAGAAGCAACCAGCATACAAACACTAACATTCTCTCGAGGATTGATCGGTCCACCACCGAATTCGAGACGTTCAAGGCGGCGATTCAGATTTTCAATTTGAAATTGCTGCCCTTCGACAACTCTTTGAAGATTGCTCACTTGATCTTCAACGGAACGTAATCTGCGCTCTTGCATTCCAGAGTTCTGGCCAAATGATTGAACTGCCATCAACGTGATAGCCAAAAATAATCCCATTTTTTTCATGGTTACCTCCTTTAGGTACGAGGTGACAGCCTGCAAAATCTAGGCATTGATTAAATAGCTCCCGGGTCAGAGCGCCTGTCTAGAAATGAGACAGAGTGACGTGCATAAGCACTCGGCAGTCAGTGGATGAACAGACAGCGACCGTGAGGTCAGAAGGGCTTAAGTAAGATTTGAAGCTCGATTTCTCAGATTGGAACAAGGCCCAAAGCTTGCGTACAAAAAGCCTATGATTCGAATTCTTTAGTTGATCTTCTATTTCACAATTTCACCGATCTGGGCGGACTCGATTGCTGTGGAGGATCCCAATCTCACTGCCTTCACCATTCAAAAGATCGTCAGAGAAGAACGAGAAAGCAGAGAGAAACTTCCTTATGAGCAGGCTTTCAAAGCGCCAAGGACAACCACACCGGTTGACGAAAGAACTCTCCTCGTTGTGGAAATCAGGGATGAAAAATTGGATCGTGAATTGGCGAACCAAATTGCTTTCAGAGCCAAAGCGGGAAACTTGTCTTCGAACGATATCATCGTTCTTTATATGAGGAATGTTGCTAAGAAAAATGAAATCGATCTTGAAGAGTGGGCTGAAGTTTCATTGAAACCAGCCTTCAAAAAACAGGGGGTTCCTGCAGAAATTGATTCTCAGGTTAGAAGCTCAAGCCCCAGTGAAGATCCTGGAGTCTTGGATTCTCTGAATCCAAGACTTCGTGGAAGGAAAGCTCGAGCAGAATTTTGATCGAATGACGGTTTTTTCAGTGGGGACCCGAGTTGAATCTGGCGGAAATAAAGCTTTTACGCTAACTTTTAATCAACGCTTTTACTAAAGAGTTCCCATGCCATTGCAACAACTGGATCTCAGGCAATTTATGACCAGTGCTTTCCCTTATCTGGCCAACGCACCCGCCATGAATTCATTGATGATGGGTCTGGCGGAATCGGTGAGGCGGGGGATTGGCGGTCCTTCAGAGCAAATGATCCTGAGGCAAAATGAAGAAATCCAGATTTGTACTTTCACGACACCTCCACATAATTTGATCTTGTCTCATGGGGAGGCTTCTGCGCTGCCACATTTGGTGGAGCACTTGTCGAAAAGCCCTCGGAATTTCAAAGGCGTAGTTGGCCCCAAGGAATTATCCCATGCCTTTGCAAATCTTTGGGTGAATCAAACAGAGGATCAAATCTCAGGCTTTCTTGAACAAATGATCTTTGAGCTCAAAGAAGTGATCCCACCCCGTCGAATCCAAGGTCAGGCGATTCCCATGAAAGCTCAGCATGGACAGCTTATTGAGACCTGGTACAAAGCCTTTGTGGATGAAGCCCTTCCCCACGAACCGATCAACCATGAACAGGCTCGTCTAGCTTCAGAGCGGCTTTTGCTCCGAGGAACTTTAAGATATTGGGTCATTGATGAGGAACCACGTGCGATGGCGGTGTTTTCAAGGCCATCTGATTTTGGGGTGAGCATCGGTGCTGTCTACACCCCAACTGAATTTCGGGGTCAGGGGTTTGCCTCGAACTTGGTGGCAGCCATGAGTCAGGAAGACTTAGACTCAGGGAAACCGGGTGTATTTTTATATACGGATTTAAACAATCCGGTCTCGAATGCGATTTATCAGAAAATTGGCTATAGACCGGTAGGTGCCTCTAGTTATATCCTTTTTAAATGAAAGCAAGAGTGAATAGAGATGCCCTTATCTTTAGGATCCTAGCCTTGGGTTTGGCGCTGGCGGGTGTGCTGTGGACGATGAGTTACTTGTCTTCTGGAGGCTTTGCTGGGGGCCAAAACTCGCTGCTCCATGTTCTGCTCGAGGCCCAGCCGCCAGTTGACAAGCCTCCCCAAAATCAGTAGTTTCGAACCTCGCGTTCAGGAGTAGCTCAGTCGGTAGAGCAAGCGGCTGTTAACCGCTTGGTCGGGGGTTCGAGTCCCTCCTCCTGAGCCATTTTTGCTTCTCAAAACTTTATTGGGATCAGCGCCGTGAATCTTTCCAAAAAAACATTTGAAACTCCCCTTGGCGAGTTCACCATCGTGGCAAATCAAGAGGCCATCGTCGCGCTTCTGCTGCCAAATCAGAAAAAAGACAAACAAGCTTTTCAGGGCCTTGCAGAAAACAAAAATCATCCAATCCTCAAACAGTGCGAGCAGGAGTTAAAAGAATATTTTGCTGGTTCTCGCCAAGAATTCACCGTCCCGATCGCTGGTGTTGGAACTGAGTTTCAAACCAGGGTTTGGAATGAGCTCATGAAAATACCTTTTGGTCAGACCACTTCTTATTTGAAGCAAGCTCGAAAATTAAAGAAAGAAAATGCCGTTCGTGCGGTGGCAGGAGCGAATTCAAAAAATCCAATTCCAATTCTAGTTCCCTGTCATCGAGTCATTGCATCGGACGGTCGTCTGCACGGCTATGCCGGTGGAGTTGAGCTCAAAAAGAAACTTTTGGAAATCGAAGGTTTGAAAGTTATCAATCAGCGGATTGTTTCGTCATGATTAGTTCTGATCAGAACTCTATTTTCAGTTTCAGTAATCGAGACAATTCTTCCACCAAGGGATTTCCTTGAGTAATGAGCTTCGATCAGTGACAAGTTGACCTTGGGTTGGAAAGAGGATGGAGACATTCGATTTTAGACTCGCTTGCAGGGCTCTTTCTGCAGGCTCAAACCATGAGTGCACTGAAAGACAATATGCTCCCCAGTGAATGGGAACAAAATATTTGCCCTTGAGGTCAAGATGAGCTTGCACAGCCTCTTCGGGGAGCATATGAACGGCTTTCCATAGTTCATTGTACTGACCATTTTCAAGAAAAGTGATATCAAAGGGGCCGTACAGATCGCCAATCATTTTAAAGTGATCCGAGTAACCGGTGTCCCCTGAAAAGTAAACTTTCTGCGATTGGCTTTGAACAATCCATGAACACCAAAGACTCGCATTACTATCAAGTAGTCCGCGCCCAGAAAAGTGCTGGGCGGGAGCACATATAAATCTGAAGGCATGATCGCTATACTCCTGGCCCCAATCGAGCTCTTGGACCTCGGGAAGAATTTCTTTGAAAGCTTGAAGATACTGTTGCACTTTCAGCGGCATTAAAATTTTTTTTGATTTCCCCACTAGAAATTTAAGGGCCTTCAAATCCAGATGATCATAGTGATTGTGAGAAAGAATTAAATAATCGATCTCAGGAAAAGTAGCTAAATCGAGGGGAAATGGAGAAAATCGATTCATGATCCCCTGAACAGGGGACAAGCTAAAGTAAGCTGGATCAAAGAGAATAACTTTTGAATCCAGCTTGATCATGAAGCTGGAGTGTCCGAACCAGATAAAGCTTCCATCAGGAGCTTCATTTTTGAAACTTTGAAAATCTGGCGCTATAAATGGGAGAGATTTTCTAGGCAGACGATGGGGGGAGCGTCGGAGAGTGACTTCGTTCAGAACTTTGACGGAATTTTTAACCGACCTCATTTGCTTTGTTGGCAAAGGATTTAAGTTTTCGAACTGCTTTTTTTGCTGATTGTAGCGCGAGGAAGGCAGGCGAATCATAACAGAAGGGTTAACAAGATCAGTTGCCAAAAGCTAGAGATTATAACATGGTTTAACAAAGGACATATGACATGAAACTTTCTCAGACTTTTCATCAACTGAAAGAGCGATCCTCAAACCAAGAACTCACAATTCAGCAGATTGTGGATCTTTTAGCTGATAAAGGTCATGCGCTGGTGATGACAGTGTTTACAATTCCATTTTTGCAGCCAATACCTACGATGGGCCTTTCGGCTCCATTTGGACTTATGATTTCTATTATCGGTTTCTGTATGATGATCCACATCCCCCCCTGGGTGCCCCTAAGGTTTCGCCAAATGAAGGTGAATAAAGATCTTCTCCATCGCTCTGCTGAAGTTGCTGAGACTGTTTTTCTGAAGATTGAAAGAATGATTAAGCCACGCTGGCCTATTTTTCAGAGCCAGATTTTTCATCGCTGTACGGGACTTTTGATTCTGGTGAATGGATTTTTGCTTTCACTGCCTTTGCCTATCCCTGGAACCAACAGTGCGCCAGCATGGTCGCTCTTGTTTCTTGGGCTTTCTGAGATCGAAGAGGACGGAGCGCTGACCTTTGTGGGATACTTAGCAACGCTTGGGACCTTGGTTTTTTTTGCGAGTTTGGCTTGGGGTGCCCAGGCGGGAATGCATGAAATTCTAAAGACAATATAACGTAAAATATTGAATAGACTGACTAATAACTTGCGAATTCATGGTTAAACGCTCGATTAAATTTCCATTGAAATTAATCAAACGTTTAATTACTGTTGGTTCATGGAACCAAAATCTCAAATTCTCAAAGCCGCTCGCTCATTGTTTGCCCAGAAGGGCTTTGAGGGGGCCTCTATTCGTGAGATCGCAGCCGAGTCTGAACAAAATCCAGCCATGATCTCTTATTATTTTGGCGGCAAAGAAGGTCTTTACAAAGCCATGCTTCAAGATCACTTAGAGAAAACTCTCACAGAAATCCAAGCCATTTTTTCTAAGGACTCGATTGATCAAATGAGCAAGGAACTCTTTAGCCATGAAGTGCGCTCGATGGTAGCTTTGGTCACAGCCCTTCAGTTGGATAGTGCAGAGTTCACTCGAATCATGCATCGCGAACGAGTCGACAACCTCCCCTATTCTCGAGAAATTCACGAACAAATGATCGGCCCCGTGGCCGATCAAATTGAAGAAGTTTTTGCAGCCGCTAAAAAAAATCAAGTCATTCGTGATGATTTGGACACTCGAGTATTTATGGGATTTCTTTTTGAAGGTGTTCTTGGTTATCTCAATGTCAACCAATGTGGACTGAAGACCATGAAGGGATCTTTTGAATTTCCTCGGGATCGTGAAAGATTTATTGATTTTATCACTCAACTGCTTCTAGGAGGCATTCTCAAATGACATCATTGCTGGTTCTACTATTTTCGGCACAAAGTGCTTTCTCTGCGACAGAGATGACATTGGACCAATTCATGAAAGCTGCAAGCCTACAAGACCCTGGATATGAAGCAGCTCTAAAGATGGAAGCGGGAGCTCTTCGCAGTCAAAATGCCGCTGCTCTGCTGACGGGTCTGAATTTTTTTACGACTTACTCAGACCTTCATGATGGCCGCCCGACGACAAACACGGCCGCTCAGGGTGACACGACAAAAAATCAAACCCTCTCAATTGGCATGAAGCAACAGTCCCAAATTGGTTTACAGTGGAGTTTGAGTCAGAACTACTCTCATACAAAAATTTCCAATGCTTCGTTGATTCCCACGTCGGAATATCATGATGTTTATCCCAAGCTAGAATTGAGCCTGCCCCTCTGGAGAAACTTCTGGGGTGCCGAAATTCGCGCCACACAAGAGCAGCTCGACAGCCAACTTCAGCTTCAAAAATTGAGCGCAAGGTCTCAGAGAATACAAAAAGAATCTGAGATTAAAGAGACCTTCTATAACATGTACACGCAGCAAAGAAATTACGAAATTCAAAAAAATTCTCTCGAAAGAGCAGAAAAAATTCTGTCCTGGGCTCAATCTCGGGTTGCAAGAAACTTATCCGATCGAAGTGATCTTTACCAAACGGAAGCCCTTGTCTCTTCTCGAAAGATCGAGCTCACGATAGCTGAGCAGAAGCTTAAAGAAGCTGCTCGAAAATTTAACTCAATGATTAATCACCAAGGCGATGTGGTTCCTCAAAATTTGCGCATGCCTGAAGTTGTCAAGGCTCAACTCGAAGTAAACATAAGCAAAGAAGCCCAGCGCATAGACTATAAAGTTTTAGAACAGAATCTTGTTGCTAGTCGAAATAATTACTTGGCTCAGAAAGAAAAAAACAAACCTTTGTTGGACCTCAGCATGACTTATTCAAAGGCGGGCCGCGCTACAAATCAATCCACGGCTGAACGGAATGTTTGGAATCAAGATAAAGAGTACCGTTTGGTGGCATTGAACTTCACGATGCCACTGGATATTGGTAATTCCGCTGACGTGAGGTCGGGTTACCAGCAACTCGCTGAAAGCCAATCAGCGGCCGAAAGAGCTCGCGCTCGAGATGCGGAGCTTGAGTCAAAGAAAACAGAAGACCAAGCGAAAGCTCTGTGGTCTCAGTGGCAATTGATCCGCGAGCTTGAAAAAATACAAAAAGAAAAAGCGGATCTCGAGCGAAGCAAGTATAACAACGGACGCTCAACAACTTATCAAGTTCTGACCTTTGAACAAGATTATGCAAACTCAAGAACACAAAGAATTAGTTTAGAGCTCCAGTTACGTCGCTTTGTGGATTCACTTGAACTTTTTGTGAAGGAATAACTTATGAAAATTTGGGAACTTTCGGTCCGTCGACCCATATTTATGTCCTCTGTGCTGGTCGCCATTTTGACCGTCGGATATTTCAGCTTTAAAAAGACGCCGATTGAGCTTTTTCCGGATGTGACATTTCCCATCGTCACTGTTCAAACAATTTATCCCGGAGCTGGCCCTAACGAGATCGAGACTTTGATTTCAAAGCCCCTGGAAGAAGAGATTTCTACGATTGCTGGCATAAAAAATATTCGGTCCATCAATCGTGAATCAGTGAGTGTTGTTGTTGCTGAGTTCAATCTTGACGTGGACATCAAATACGCAGAACAGCAAGTGAGAGATAAAGTATCCTCAGGGCGCAGAAAGCTCCCAGATGGTCTTGATGACAGTGTGATCAGAAAAGTCGATCCTTCAGCCCAACCGATTATTGTGGTGGCATTAAGGTCAAAGCTTCAAGGTGGAGCTCTTTTCGATCTGGCCAACGAGAAAGTAAAACCTCTTTTGGAACAGGTGAATCAGGTTGGTCTCGTGGAAGTTGTTGGTGGCCGTCAGCGAGAAATCCATGTCCAGGTCGACCGCAATAAGCTCGCGGCGCGAGAAATGTCAGTGAGTCAAATCGTTTCATCCCTCAGGAATACTGGGCAGAACGTACCCGCTGGTAAAGTTGATCAAAAAGACTCTGAACTTGTGTTTAGAACTCTGGGGGAGTTCAACTCGATTGATCAAATTAAGAATGCGATTGTGAGCTTCTTTGGTAACGACGTGACCACGAAGTTGTCGGATGTGGCTCAGGTTGTGGATACTGTTGAGGACGAAAAGCTTCGGGTTTTTGTTAACGGGGAGCCGAGCTTATTTCTTAATATCTACAAACAATCGGGTGCAAACACGATTGCTGTTTCAAACAATGTTTTTAAACGAATTGATCGAATTAATCAGGAACTGAAAACTGAGTTCGGAGAAGGTTCTGAAGTCGTCGCTGTTCGTGATATGTCGAAATTTGTTTGGGCCAACGTCTTCGACGTGGCCGAGTCGATTATGATTGGAATCATTCTCACAGTTCTTGTTGTTTTTCTTTTCTTGGGTTCTGTTCGTTCCACTTTGATCACAGGTCTCGCGATCCCAGTTTCATTGATTGGTGCCTTTGCCTTGATGAACTATTTTGGAATCACAATCAACATTATGTCTTTGCTCGCTTTCTCCTTGGCTGTGGGTCTTTTGATCGACGATGCCATCGTGGTCCGTGAAAATATCTTTAGACATTTGGAGATGGGGAAAGGGCCTGTGCGTGCGGCTTTGGATGGGACTGCCGAAGTGGGTGTCGCCGTTCTCGCCGTGACCCTGGCAGTCCTTGCCGTATTTATGCCAATCGCCTTCTTGTCAGGTGTCGTAGGTCAGTTCTTCAAGTCTTTTGGACTTGGAGTGTGTTTTGTGATGGTGATTTCGCTGTTTGATGCTCTTTCAAATGCTCCGATGCTTTCAGCTTACTTTGGCGGTCATCATGAGCCTCTTACTGGTAAAGTGCCGACTTCAAAAAAGCCAATTGAAGCATTACTTATATGGTTTGATCGTTTACAGACAAATTTAGAAAACAGATACGAAAAGCTCGTCAAATTAGTGCTTAGCCATCCTTTGAAAACCATGGGACTCATGCTTCTTATTGTTTTCTCGTTGGCTGCTTCGGTGATTTGGATTCCAAAGACTTTTATCCCTCCTAATGAATCTGGGGAGTTCCAAGTAGCTCTTGAGTTAGAACCGGGAACCACCCTCGAGAAAATGAATGAACTCATGCTCAAAGTCGAAGCTGAGATTAAAAAGAATCCTTTGGTTGAGCTGACTCTCACCACTGTGGGTGATATTAACGGTCGCTCGTATATGGGCGATGTCTACGTAAAACTTGTTCCCTTTGAAAAACGCAGTAAATCTACGGTCATCGTAAAAAGTGAAATTCGCACGGCGGTCCAGGCTCAATTTGCTTTTGCAAAGCCTAAAGTCAAAGATGTCGACTTTGTGGGCGCAGGGCAAAGACCCTTCGTGGTTAATATCATTGGGCAGGATCTTGAGAAGGTTCGCGGCGTCGCACAGGATTTGTTTACAAAACTGAAAGATCACCCAGCACTGCAGGATCCCGAGATTTCGGATAAACCGGGATTGCCAGAATTCCAAGTGAAAATTGATAAGGAGAAAGCTCAGTTTTACGGAGTCACTCCAGTGGTTGTCGGAGCTGAGCTGCGAGCACAAGTCGAAGGAATTGTGGCTTCAAAGTTCCGCGAGCAGGGACTTGAGTACGACATTCGTGTGCGTATGAAAGATGATCAACGAGATCTCGAGGAATCTTACTCCCAAATTACGGTGCCCAATATCAACTTCCGTCCGGTTTACTTGAAGAATTTTTCAACAGCGAATAAAGAAGTTGGATATGCGACGATCAATCGTGAGAACCGTGGTAGGTACATTTCCATTGAAGCAGATATAGCTCCCAAAGGACCTGGAATGGGTGGGGCAATCACAGACATCAATCGAATGTTTGAGTCCGGAGATATCAAGCTTCCTGAAGGAGTGAGATATCGTTTTGTCGGCCAGGCTGAGAACTTCCAAGAACTTGGCGAGAGCATCAAAGTGGCCGGAATCCTTGCGATCATCTTCATCTTTTTGATCCTCGCTTCGCTCTACGAGTCGGTTGTGACTCCTTTCACGATTATGACAGTGATCCCACTGGCCATTTTTGGCGGATTCTTCGGTTTGTTTGTGATGCAGTCTACGCTGGATCTCTTTTCGATGATTGGTTGTATCATGTTGATGGGTCTTGCAACCAAGAACTCCATCATCCTCGTGGATTATATCAATCAGAAAATCCAGGAAGGCCTTGAGCTGAAAGAGGCAATCACTGTGGGTTGTAAAACGAGACTTCGCCCGATTCTAATGACAAGCTTTGCCTTGGTGATGGGGATGCTTCCGGTAGCGATTGGACTGAATGAAGCTTCCTCCCAGCGAAAGTCTTTAGGGATTGCGGTGGTTGGAGGTGTGATTGTCTCTACCCTGCTGACTTTGGTTTTGATTCCTGCTGTGTTTAGTTACATAGAGCGTGGAAGGCGTTGGATGATAAACAATGTTGGTTCTAAGCTGATCACCAAGGATCACGAGGGCCATTAATTCATGGGTATTTCTAAGTCCAAGTCAGAGAAATGGAAAAGCTTCACCGCCGATGAGCAAGATCGAATTGTGCGCATGGCTTGGGAAGATAGAACCGCTTTTGATGCCATTGAAGAGCAGTTCGGCTTGAGCCCGAACGAAGTTGTGAGGTTCATGCGAACTCAGCTTGATCGGAAAGCTTATGAGCGTTGGCGGAAGCGAGCAAATACTCAAGGACAGTTAAAGCATGAAAAAAAACGGCCCTTCACAGAGGGGCGCTTTAAATGTGCTCGTCAAAGAAGTGATGGTTCCACCAAAGGGTGGAAATAGTAAAAAATTCAGTTGCTAACCCCTCGGAAAGTCCGTATATCCTCGCAGTTTCAGTTCTAGGCTTGAAGTGATTATTGACTGAAACGGGATTGCTGTCTGTAGAGGATTAGGTTGGTATGCGAGCTTTAGGTCGACATATTCTTGTTGAATTTATCGGTTGTTCCCCTGAATTAATGAACGATGTAGCTCATATCGAGCAGGCGATGGTCACAGCTGCGAAAACTGCGGGTGCCACCGTCATTCAATCAACATTCCATCATTTTTCCCCGTATGGAGTGAGTGGGGTTGTTGTCATCCAGGAAAGTCACCTGGCGATCCATACATGGCCCGAGTACGGCTATGCAGCTGTGGATTTGTTTACCTGTGGGGACTCGGTTGATCCTTGGATTTCTTTTGATTATCTCAAGAAATCTTTCCAAGCACAGAATCAGTCGGCCATTGAAATGTACCGAGGCTCTCAGTCTATGCTCAAGCGAGTGGAGTTCAATGTAGCTGCTGAGCGAGATGATATGGCTCAGAGATTGAGTGAGAGCTTCCAAAGAAACGTTTGGTTCACAGATAAAGACGAGCACCAGGCTTTGTCCTTACGATACACTGGTGAAGTTCTTTTCAATGAAGTAACCCCTTTTCAACAAGTCCGGGTTCTTGAGACTTACTCACACGGGAAAATGTTGGCGATTAATAATATGGTGATGGCGACTGAAAAGGACGAAGCTCATTACCATGAAATGATCGTCCACCCTGCGATGCAGTTGCATGGATCTGCAAAAAAAGTTTTGGTGATTGGTGGCGGAGACGGTGGAACTATCCGTGAAGTTTTTAAATACCGAGTTGATACTGTTACGATGGTCGAGATTGACGAAGCTGTGGTGAGAGCCGCGAAGGCTCATCTTCCAACGATGTCCAAAGAGTTCTCGAATCCAAAATTGGAACTGCTTTTTGCTGATGGGATTGAGTACGTGAAGAACGTCAAGCCAGGGTCCTTTGATGTTATTATTGTAGATGGATCTGATCCCGTGGGTCCTGCGGAAGGCCTTTTCAGTGAAGAGTTTTTTAGAAATTGTGCGGCGGCTTTGACAGATCAAGGAATCTTGGTTTCTCAGGGTGAGGGCCCCATGTTTCACGAAACTGCATTTGTTGAGATGCATAGCTGCTTGAATAAGATTTTTGGGCCCGAGAAGGCTCACACAATGCTTTTTTATGCGACCACATATCCCACTGGGATGTGGAGTCTTCATTTCGCGACGAAGTCAGCTTTGCACCCGGTTGCCGACTTAAATATGGCTCAAGCTGAAAAGTTCTCGCAAGATAAAGATCTCCATTATTATAATTCGGAAATTCATCGAGCTGCTTTCCAGCTTCCCAACTTTGTCCGCAAGATGCTCTCGCAAAAGTAAATTTTGCAAAGTGATGTCCGCAAAATGTCCTAGTGATATTCAATATTTGGGGCATTTTTTATGGGTCCCGAGGGCCGCCACTTTTGGTCTCATGTTGAGAGTCTAACAGCTCATCGAGAATCCATTGGATCCGGGCTCGGCAGAAATTTTGAACCGTGATCTCAAGGCCCGCAAAAGGGCTTTGGAGGAATAAAATGAGGATGAGACTCTTAGCCATGGTTGGCTTGATAGTGATGATTAGTTTGACAGCGGCCGCTCAGACGGGAGAAGCCACGATCAAAAGCTTTCGAGAATGGAAGAGCGACAAGGTTCAAACTGTCATTCAGCGGATTGTTCTCACTAAAGTGGGAATTTCCAGATCTAAAGTTGAGGGAACGGCCGTACAGACAGAGCAGCTCACGAAACAACTTCAGCAAGAGCAGTGGAACCTTGACATTGCGAAGGACCTTTCAGTGGCGGACTACTTTATGCTTTATTTAGCGAATCAGACCCACCCCCATCGTTTCCAAGAAGCAGCCAGCAAAATGTCCCCTCCTGAAGTGGCTGAACTGATGGAGGCCTATGCAAAAGAGCTGGGAGCCTTCCCGATTGGCGGAGGTCAGAGGGTAGGTGTTCCCCACGCCCAACAAACAAAAGAGCTTTCAAAATAAGTATTTAGCGCATGCCGCCATCGACAAATCAAAAAAATTGAGGGTCTTACCTTGACAGAAGCGTGCACCCCTCCATATTTGGGTGTGCTTAAATGATAAACCAATTTCTCTCGGGTTTTTCACCCTGGGAGAGCAAAAAAAAATGAGGAGGAAAAGCAATGGCTAAAGACCTAAGCGTTCGACCACTGCATGACCGTATTCTTGTAAAGCGCATGGCGGAAGAAGAAAAAGCCGCTGGCGGTTTGTTTATTCCAGACACCGCAAAAGAAAAACCACAAAAAGGTGAAGTAGTTGCGACAGGAAAAGGTCGTATCACTGAAGAAGGAAAGACTCTTCCCTTGGAAGTAAAGTCTGGCGATAAAGTTTTGTTTTCAAAATACGCGGGCACTGAGCTCAAGCTGAATGGCGAAGAGTACTTAATGATGCGCGAAGAAGATATCCTCGGTATTTTTCATTAATTTCTAAGGGAGTTTAAAATGTCTAAAGAATTGTTATTTTCAGAACATGCACGCGCCAGCATTCTTAAAGGCGTCAATATTCTTGCCAATGCAGTAAGGGTGACGTTGGGACCCAAAGGGCGCAACGTGGTCATCGAAAAATCTTTCGGCTCACCACTGATCACCAAAGACGGTGTGACTGTGGCGAAAGAAATCGAACTTGAAAACAAGTTCGAAAACATGGGCGCTCAGATGGTGAAAGAAGTCGCCTCTAAGACCAATGACCAAGCTGGCGATGGAACGACAACGGCCACTGTTTTGGCTCAAGCCATCTACCGTGAAGGCGTGAAGGTCGTGACTGCTGGTCATAACCCAACTGCAATCAAGCGCGGTATCGATAAAGCTGTGGGCATCGTTGTTGAAGAACTGAAAAACATGGCGAAGCCAGTGAAAGGTTCTAATGAAGTGGCACAAGTGGGAACTATCTCTGCAAACAACGACAAAGAAATTGGTCAAATGCTGGCAGATGCTATGGATAAAGTCGGCAAAGAGGGCGTTATCACGATTGAAGAATCTAAAACAGCTCGCACTGAAGTGAATGTTGTTGAAGGAATGCAGTTCGACCGCGGTTACCTGTCCCCTTACTTCGTTACGAATGCTGAGAGAATGGAGGCTGTTCTTGAGAATGCTTACGTTCTTGTTTACGACAAGAAAATCTCTTCCATGAAAGACATGATTGGCGTTCTTGAGGGCGTGGCTAAATCTGGCCGTCCTTTGTTGATTATTGCTGAAGATGTTGAAGGCGAAGCTTTAGCAACTCTGGTTGTAAATAAGCTTCGTGGAACACTCCACGTTGCGGCGGTGAAAGCCCCAGGCTTCGGTGATAGAAGAAAAGCTATGTTGGAAGACATTGCAGTTTTGACAGGCGCAAAAGTGATCTCTGAAGACATCGGCAGAAAACTTGAACAAGCGACTGTTTCTGACCTCGGTGTTGCGAAACGCGTAGTGATTGATAAAGACAACACAACTGTGATTGATGGCGCTGGAAAAAAAGCGGACATCCAAGCACGTGTTGCTCAAATCAAAGCACAAGTTGAAGAAACAACTTCAGATTATGATAAAGAAAAATTAAAAGAACGCTTGGCTAAACTTTCTGGCGGTGTTGCAGTTATTTATGTCGGCGCGCCTTCAGAGGTTGAAATGAAAGAAAAGAAAGCTCGTGTTGAAGATGCTTTGAATGCAACTCGCGCAGCTGTTGAAGAAGGTATCGTGGCGGGTGGCGGTACTGCCCTCTTGAGAGCTTCAGCAAAGATCGATAAAACTAAGTTTTCTGAAGAAGAAGCTTTTGGTGCGTCGATCATCAAGCGTGCTTGCGAAGAGCCGATTCGTCAGATTTCTGCGAACGCAGGTCTTGATGGCGCGATTGTGTTAAACAAGGTTTTGGATAATAAATCAGCATCTTTCGGATTCAATGCTTACTCTGATGAGTACACTGACTTGATCAAAGATGGTGTGATTGATCCAGTGAAAGTAGTTCGTTGTGCTCTTGAGAATGCAGCTTCAGTATCTTCTTTGATGCTGACTACGGAAACAATGATCGCAGAAGCTCCTAAGAAGGAAGATAAATCTGCTGGTGCGCCAGGAATGGGCGGTATGGGCGGAATGGGTGGCATGGGCGACATGATGTAATTAGGCATCTGTTTCTCAAAATGAAACTCAGAGAAAACCCCGGACAGTGTTCGGGGTTTTTTTTGCTCAAAATTAGTGAAAGATTATTTCTATTTCCATTATGATTTTGTTAATCTTGCTCTATGAGACTAAGGTTTTGGTCGATCGTATGTGCATTTTCTCTAACTCTTGTTATTGCTCTTCTTTATGTGGGCTACTATTCTGATCCCAAGGGAGTGTGCTTGGACTCAGGTGGATGTTGGGATTCCGTGGACAAAATTTGCCGAGATCGGAAAATCACCGCTGATGCTCAAAAATGCGCTCGCCGCGCAAAATGAATCAAGTTGATTTAGAAAAGATATTCGAACCCAGCACCAATAGTTGTGATTTTATGACTGGCACTGCTTGCGGAATCACTGCGAGTTCCGAGTCCTGAAAAGCTTGCACTATATAGATCATAGTTAAGGTCTCCTCGCAGATTTAGATGCTGCTTCAAGCGATAAGTCCCACTAACATTAAACTGCCCCATCCTCGCTGAGGAGCTGCTTCCAGAGGTGACGGGCGACTCTGAAACTGATGGATTCCAGAAATACTTTAATTTGCCAGCTAAAGTGAGAGGAAATTCATCAGAAACAGGAAAAGACATTCCTAAGCCCAAAGACATCGAAGAAAAGCTCATAGAAGTGAATGCAGTGGGACTACTTTGGTCGATGGTGCTCTTGAAACTAGTTTGACCAAGAAAGATTTGCATCTTGGGTCCCCAAAAGTCTTCACCCAAGAGTACGTTGTAACCAAAATGCAAAGAAGTCTGCAGAGAGTTCAGATTTAACTGACTAGGTCCAGATCCCGCGAGGTCATTCTTCATTGATGCTAAAAACTGCCTCAACTCTAACGAGGCAAACCACTGTTGTGTAATCCACATTTCACTTTCTAAATTCAAGCTCGGAGTTAAAGTTTGTCGAGATTCGACAGCTCCGGCGGTATTCAAAGTGTTATTTATGGAATAGGGTCCAAGTCCAAAGAGAAGTGCGACTTTACCAAAAGTGGGAGCTGAACGAGGCAACCAAGGACCCGGTTTGTCACCAAAAGCAATTGGAGCATCGGGACGCTGTGCTAGGTCCTTAGCAAGGCCCGGAGTTGCTGGAACTTCAGGTGAAGTGTAAGTTTTAAACTCAATAGCAAGTACTTTTTGATTGGGCTGAATGACGTTGGTATCCCTTTCCATTTCAATGTTTGCGAACGAAAGGTAGTCATCAGTTTTTGTGATCACAATTCGGCCTAAAATTTCTTTTTCAGTACTGACAATGAATTTGAATTTAGGATGACGATTAATTTTGATGATTTGAACAACATTCAGGACATCTCCTTCTTTAAAGCCAACACTCTGTCCAACATTGATAGTCAACAGATTGGCACGCCGACTGAGAATTTGCCCTTGAAATGGCAACTTGTTGAGAATTCTCTTGTAGAGAGTCTCCAGTTGAACTCTCAGGTCGGCGACTTCAAATCCTTGAAAGTCTTCGATACTGTCTTGCGCAGTGAGCAGTCCTTCTTTGCCTGAAAACAGATTCAATTTGAGAGAAATACCTCTGGGCCCCTTAGACAATCGCGCGATCAAAAGTCCCTGAGAATTTGTTCTTTGGAGAATCTGTTGAACAAGAGTTGGTTTTTCTTCGAGCTCCTCTGGAGTGATTCTTCGATTTTCAGGCCAATCGGACACACTCCATTGTTTGTTAGACTCTGCGATGGCTCTGAGCTGATTGGTCAGTGGCATGCTGTAAATATTCGACACATTATCCACAACAGGCGCCACCACCACTCCTTTGATAGTGAGTTCTTCGTCGAGGGAACTCTTGAAAGAAGTGGCCTGTGCTAGACTTTGGTGTGCCAAGCAAAGTGTCGCTGTGAATACCATAAAGGCCAAGTAAAAATTCATATTGTCTAGTATTCACTGACCTTGAAAAGAAAGCAAATTCGCATTAAGAGAAGGCGAGTTTTCACCGAAAAATATTCTGATGAAAAATTCCTTTATCTGCTTAATTCTTTGCTTCAGTTTTTCGCCCGTGTTGTGGGGCCAGAAACTTGATGAGAATAAAGAAATAGTTGGAAGTAAAGCTGGGGAAAAAAACCCTCTAGCTAAAGGTCTAGAATCTGGCCGATATAAAGCAAAAGGCCTTCCCAAAAAAAAAGAGTCTAAGCAAAGCACCATGACCACGGTGCCTTTGGCACAACCGGTTGTTGTAGTTTCCCCTCGAGAGGAACCATTGTCGGTATCTCCCGCAAATGTTCCAGCCAAAGCACCTGCTCCAACAGATGAGCCTAAGGTCGTGCCAGCATCTGCGCACCTCATCAGTGATCTAGTTTTCTCTGATTCACCCTCGTTGGTTGAGCAAGTGAAAGAAATAGTAGAGGGCAAAGAACCTATTCAACTGCGAGCCTATCGGGAGCAAGTTCATGAAGATGATAATCGTCTTAATCGCCTCGAAGTGGAGCTCAGTTCATTCCTGCAGTACGTAGACTCTGACTCAGACTATAGCTACCGAAATTATCAGAGCTATTCCCCTGGTCTCGAAGTTGGGGGGCGTTTGTGGCTGACGCCCTTTTTGGGACTTCACGGTCATTATGGAACAACCACGAGTGCAGGAATTCGAAGAAACAACAATCCTGGGTCAGTAGCTGTTAAGTTTGATTCGACTGACATGGGCTTAATGATTCGGCAGTATTTTGGGCTTTCGCGAAGATCTAACTCTGTCACTTTTGGTCTGACTTACACTGAATCTCGCTTGATGGTACCTAGTGACGAGCTCACCCGCATGGGTCTTGTGAGTAAAGGATTTGGAGTTGAAGTTTCTGGAAGAATTCCTGTGGCACCTTCTTTTGCGTGGATTCTTGGAGCCTCACTCTATCCTCGTTTGACCGCACAAGAAGTAGAAACCTCATTGGATCTGAGTTCAGGTTCAAGCCCTTCTACGGGTAGAATGAAAATCAACTTAGGTTCGGAAATCAAATTCAGTCGTCGGCATCAAATCTTAGTGGGCTTGGAGTATCAACACGAAACGACTCAGTATGACGGATCAGCTTCACAAGCAGACCCAGTCACCGGACAAATCCCTTCAGGAGTCACAGTCCAGCAAGGAATGACATTCTTAAAATTTGGGTATCGTTGGGGACAATAGTCTAGATCCCTTAAGTCTACTTTTCGTTCCTCGGACCTGCAGATAATCTATTTCTATGTCACTTAAATGTCTTGTCGTTGATGATGCTGGATTTATTAGAGAGATCATTTCTCATGCTATTCTTTCGAATGGTGACTCGGTGATTGGAGAATGCTCTGACGGAGGACAGGTTGCGGAACTCGTCATGCATTTAAAGCCTGATGTGATCTTTCTGGACCTTGTGCTGCCAAAGTTTAACGGGATAGAAATTGCTCGCTGGGTTCGTGAAAATTCTCCGTCAACAAAGATCATTGCCGTCAGTACTCTAGATGACGAAGTGACAATGGCTCAGTCCTTCGAAGCTGGAGCACAGATTTATATCAGAAAGCCATTTAAACAATCAGAAATCAAAGAAGCTCTGAATAAGATACGAAAGAATGAGGTCATTACCAATGTCTGAAGTGGGATTTGTCATAAAGTCTTTAGCTCTGTCAATTGTGCTGACAGTGCTTCTGCAATTCAAACTAGGAAATCAAACTTTGGAAGTGCATGCTTACCAGTGGGTGCGGGAGTCTCGTCTGGGGCCTTCCTTACAGGACGTCGCTAAAGGCGCTGTCCTTCTTATGAAAGATGCAAAAATTGCTGCGAGTGACTTTGTCTCTCAGAACTTTAAGTCTGACTCGAGTGAAGCGAAAGCCAGTCGCCTCACGTTCGAACTGAAGCGAAGTGAGGCTGGTGAAAAAAGTCAGCAGAAGTAAGCTTATTTTTTAGCTGCTGGATTTCCTTGGGCTCTTACGGGAGCCACTTTCGCGGCTGGAGCTTCCGCCAACAACTGGGGATAGTCTCTTTTCAATCGAGCTTCCGAGCTTTTGTTGTTACAAGTGTGGCTGGTTCCTGCCCATGCAGATCCGGCAGATACGATCACAGCAACCAATAACAGCGACTTTTTTAACATAAGATCCTCCTCTGATGAAACTCTTCTAGAGGATTACTTGAGCAGTCTTTGTGCCAGAGTCAGAGGATGTAAGTACTTGATTCGCCGAGGGGACTTGAGTCCCCTCTGTCTGATAAATAGTCAGGTGTTGATGACTCAGCAAACAGTCTCAAAATGAGACGAACTAGCGACGGCCTGGTCCACCGCGGACAGGAACAGTGGTGGAAGTGGCTTCCTCTGCATCCAGTAAGAGCTGATCGTATTGACCTGGATTCACTTTGAGAGGGTTGTGCTGCTTCACCATGCCTTGGCAGCAAGTTTCGCCTGTGCTGCCAGCCGCTTTCAATTCATCGGTCATTGGAGGACTCAGAGGTGAGTTTGTCTGTGCGAAGACTAAACCGGAGAACAACAGACAAAGGAAGAATCCAATAAATTTATTCATACGATCTCCTAGTTAAAGACTTCTGCTGTTGCTGGAGCAATGACATCCAACAAGTTGTTAAAAGTGCTTGCGACCTGCATAGCCACTGTGGGCCCTTCAGGCGACTGCACTTTGTCGATTTCACCATTCGATTTGTAAGTCACTCGAATTGTTCCTAATCCAGGCCGAGTGACTTGGGTGGGTTTTCCGAACCTCTCTTCGTATTCTATGCGAACCACTTTCTTCGCTTGATCCGTGATTGTGGCAATTCGACCTCGGTTATCGTAGGTCATAGTCACTTCAAGCCCATCTGAGTTCTGAGCCCAAGTCAGATTGCCACGACCATCATATTTGAATTCAGTTTTTCTATTTGTAGCAACTTTTCCTTTTTCATCAAAAGTTTGAGTCACCACTTCAGAAACTTTTCCTGACTTTGGATCATACTTATAATTCATTTTACCAATAGATGTTGCTTTTGATTTCACTTGGCCATTGGCAAAGTATTCATAATCATATCTTTCGTTGTTTCTGCGGATAGAAATCGGCTTACCAAAACTATCGTGGTAGGTCACATCGGTCACGTTGTTGTTCACTTTGCTCTGAACACGTTGAAGAAATACTTGGCCATCAGACCTTTTTGCGTACCAGAACTCATGACGACTTTCGTTAGTGACTTCTTTTCCACAGGTCTTCTTCACTGTTGACCAATAGTTCATTCGAGGATCTTTTTCTGAAAACTCGTATTTGTAATTTTCAACACACTTTTCACGATCTGTGAAAGCGACAACCCAGTCATTTTTCTTATCATATGTCAGCTGAATCGCTGTTTTATCTGGGAAAGTCGCTTTGGTCATGTTGTGAGCATCATCATAATCGTAAGTGTATTGGTTCCCCCAAGAGTTCTTAACCGAGGACAGGTCATCTAAGTTAGAGAACTTGTAGTCCACGCTCAGATTATTGGGACCAACTACGCGTTGGACTTTGCCATTGTTGTAATATCTGAAATTGAGCTTTCTTCCGTTATTGTCTGCAACTTCATTGAGTCGATTCTTATCATAAGAGAACCTCAGGAAATTTCCGTTCTTATCATACATGTGAGTGAGACGACCTGCTTGATCGAAACGCATTGAGCTCCCATCAGGCAGATTCCGCGTATATATTCCCTTCGCAAAAGTAATACTTTCAACCTCTTTGCCGTTAGCAAAGAAAGTCGTGCCTTCTTTCACAGGCATTTGCACTTTGTAAGAAAGAGCAAACTTAGCTCTCAAATCATGGTCATTGACCATGTCTTCAGTCAAGGATCCTAAAGTTTTTTCATCCACTTTCTTTGCAGCACGCACTTTGGCAATGATTTGCTGAATAGTACGATCGATATCTTTGCGACCAAACTCACGAGGAGTGTAAAAAATTTCTTGCCCTGCGCCACACTCGGTAAACTTGATATTTCCCTCTGCTGTGAATGACAGATTGGATTCGAAATCAGAACACCATCCAAATCCAAAAATACCATCGTGGAGTGATTTGGAATTGTAAGTTCTTACAACTTTCAGATCATAGCCAGTGCCTGGAACCTCGAGATCGACCCAAGTATTTGCAAAGTTACCGTTCCGCATGTCCACAAGAGCATGAGCGCTGAAGCTTGTCGTCGCGAAAACTAGAAGAAAGAGAAGAGCCTTCATCCATGAACCTCTTTTGTTATACTTTGATCTTAACAATTTTTCGAATGACTAATCCACCGATAATTTGCAGAGCCAACATCATGAAAAGCAGGAACAGTCCCAAGGTCGTACCAAACATGGGCTTCATGTAGTTAGGATCTACCACTGAGAAGAGCACGATCAGAGCAAACGGGACTAAAGTCACAATTATTCCCTGCATAATTCCCTGAGCTGTCATGGCTTGGATTTTCTTCTCAATTTTTTGTCGTTCTCGAATTGTCAGAACGATAGTCTCGAAAGTTTCAGCAAGATTACCGCCAGTTTCTTTTAAAATATTAATTCCCGTCACAAACATTTGAACGTCTTGCATGGGAATCCGATCGCCCAATTCAATCAGAGATTCTTCAAGACTTCGGCCTAGTCGCATCTGGGAAAGGACTAAAGAAAACTCCTGGGAAATCGGCGGTCCCAAGTTATCAACAACCCTTTCCATCGCTTGAGGTACGGTCAGGCCAGACTTGATTCCATTCGCCATGATCGTGAGTCCATCCACCATTTGATCCACAAATTTAGCAGAGCGTTTATCATAAAGAGCTTTCACAAGAAGGGGCGGAAGGTTGAGTCCTGCCACAGTGATGGCCGTGCCCGCGAACAAACCTAACCAGACATTTGGTAGCAAGAGAAGAAAGAAGACAGTCCCTAGTCCGAAACTCAACAGCAAAAGGATGATCATAATTTTCTTTTGATCAACCTCCACAAACATCAAATCTAAGTAGCGTGAGACTTCATCTTTTTTGGCAGTGAATTTTTCTTGCAATCGATTAATGATCTTATCTGCGTTCAAATAGATGATGAGGAAAACACAGAAAGCCACCAAAGGAATCATGATCCATTCATTATAAAGAAGTGAAATCATGAACCACTTCCTGTTTTCTTAATGTTCATACCCGGAGGCATCATATTTGGCATCATCCCTGGCTTAGAAGAATTAGCTGCTGAGCTTGTTTTTGTAACCTGTGGATCATTGGAGAAGAGCTCTCGAGGAATGACAACACCTTTCGCATCGAGCTCTTCAATGAAAGTTGGAATCATACCCATTGCTTGAAAAGTACCAATGATCTTACGATTTTTATCAAAACCAGTTTCTTTAAATCTAAAAATCTCCTGAAGAGTGACCGTATCGCCTTGCATTCCACACACTTCTGTAATGCTTGTGACTTTTCTAGATCCATCAGAGAGTCGCTGGATCTGAATAATCAAATTCACTGCACTTGAAATCTGTTCACGAATGGCTCTCGCAGGAAGCTCCATTCCAGCCATCATACAAAGAGTTTCTAAGCGACCAATACATTCTCTTGGAGAGTTTGCATGGGTCGTTGTCATAGATCCGTCATGACCAGTGTTCATGGCTTGCAGCATGTCTAAAGCTGCACCATCTCGTGTTTCTCCCACGATAATTCGATCTGGTCTCATACGAAGTGCATTTCTTACTAGGTCACGGATCGTGACAGCACCAGTGCCTTCCATGTTTGAAGGACGAGTTTCTAATCTGACAACATGCTCTTGGTTCAACTGAAGTTCGGCGGCATCTTCCACAGTCACGACACGCTCATGACTTGGAATAAAACTTGAGAGCATGTTTAAAAGTGATGTTTTACCGGAGCCGGTACCACCACTCACCACCACATTGAGTCCGTTTTCTACACAGATCCGTAGGAAGTCAATCATTGGCTTCGTGATAGAACCGAACTCAGTATACTTTTCAGGACTGATTCCACCTTTTCTGAACTTACGAATTGTCACGGCTGGTCCATCAATTGAAAGTGGCTCAATCACTGCGTTCACACGGGAACCATCTTTAAGGCGTGCGTCCACATAAGGTGTTTTCTCATCTATACGACGCCCCAGTGGTGTGACAATTCTTTCGATGACATTTCTGAGGTGCATATTGCTTGTGAATGTCACAGGACTCAGTTGAATTCGACCGCTCTTTTCGATGAAAATCTTTTTGTATCCATTCACCATGATCTCTGTTACCGCAGCATCTGCTAGCAAGTCTTCAAGGGGACCTAGGCCTAAAGCTTCTTCCAAAACTTCTTTGATGATTTTTGAACGTTCGTCTCGGGCTGTGCCTGGAGATTCCCGGTCAACAATCTGTGTGATCACTTGGAGTGTTTTTTGTTTCAAGGCGGCTTCTTTGGCAGGGTCATTATTTGTTTCAGTGACGCCCTTTTTCAAATCCATGGATTTGATCAGTTCATTGTGAATTTTGATCTTGAGTGATGTTCGAGCGTCTTGCGCTTCTCCCGACGGAGCTTGTGATCCTGAGCCTTGATTGGCAGTCGGTGAACTTGCATGAGTTTGCGGGCGACTCAATGTTTTCAGTTTTTGAAGGGTCCCACCCGTGATCTTACGCACGACTTCCGTATACGCACTGGTGATGGGGTTCTTATTTCCACCCAAAACAAAAGGATAGCCCCGCTGAAGAGCTGCAGCCGTTGAGACATCATCTTGAGGGATCATTCCAAGGATCGGCAAGCGTAAAGACTGTGAAATAGCCTGAGGAGAGACAGATCCCGGCGTGGCTTTGTTCACAATCAATTGGAACATCTCCATGGGATATGTTGCCGTTAAAAGATCGCCAATCAAGCGCTGCGTTTGATTGAGGACTAGAACTTCAGGAACTGTGACAACCATCAGAGCCGTTGCTTGATTGAGAATTGTTTTTTGAAAGTCCCCGAGATCATTTCCTAAATCAACAACGATGTATTTATAGTTTCTGCTCAAGAATTCGAGTTGCTTCAAGAACAGTTCCGCATTGACGGACAGAGTTTCCTCTGGTCCCCGGACAGCTCCAATGTAAGCTAAGCCAGAAGCGTGCTGAGTCACGATTTGTGGAAGAGACTGTGGATTGAGTGCACCTTGAAAAAGAGCAACTTCTGACACTGTCTTATTGGGGCGCAGCCCAAGGATGACATTTTGATCACCGCATGATCTTGAGTCTGCATCGATGAGCAGAACGGGTGATTTTAACTCTAACATCAAAGATGCAGCAAAATTGGCAGCAAAGACGGACTTTCCGACTCCACCTTTCCCGCCCATGACTGCAATCAAATGACATTGTTGATGAATCACCATTTTAGTCTCTCAATCTGAACTTTTTCTTGATCTTTTCAGAGCCAGCAGAAGCAGAGCTCTTGATGATCGGAGTAATAAAGACGACGAACTGGCTCTGATTTCTTTGGAAATCTTTAGACGCATGCAATTTCAAAATAGGGTTGTTCGGTAAATTCTTTGGATCATTGTAAACAGTCGAAGCATTACTTCGAATCAGCCCCCCGATGGCAGCACTTTGTCCTGATCGCACAGTCAGAGCTGTATTGATCGTGTTCTTAGAAATCAAAGGACCCTGAGATGTATTCCCCGTGAGCGCTAAGATCTCAAAGTTGATATCTAAATTAATTGAATCAGATCTTTCGCTCACGATGGTCGGAGTTATTGTAGAGAATAAACCAATGTCTACCAGCTGTGTGTTGGTTCCATTAGCATCTGTGTTTTTGATTGGAATCTTAGATCCCGCATTAATAGTTCCTTTTCGACCATCCTGCACAATCAAGCTTGAGCTCTCCAATACGCGAGCGTGACCATGATTCTTTGCCCAGTTGAGTTTAGGCAAAAGATTACTGATGGTTCCAGAAATCGTGGAAGTGACCCCACCCGGAGTGTCAGATCCCGATTGAAAACTAAGAGAAGAGCCATCTTCAATCGCTGGCGTGAACTGAAAATTGAAACCCCGGGCATAGTCTTTCTTCAGCTCCACGTAGTGCATGACGAGCTGAACTATTTTTGCAGGAGGAGCGGGAGCCGAAGGCTTTACTTGCAAAAGATTGATGACTCCGTCATTCGCTGGTCGACGACGTTTGATTTTTCCTTCGGCTTCCGCAAATTCGATGTGCACATCAGGAACATAAGTTTTTGCAATAATCTCGGCTCGAGCTTTCTCGTCTTCACTGCTTGCCCAGCCCTGAAGTACAAATTTGTCATTCACGGCGCGCACTTCAATTTCTGGATTGTTGATATCTCGAGATATAAACTCAGCAATTTTCTTTTGGGCTAGTGGTGATAGGGTCACTAAAGAATCAGCTTGATCCTTAAACTGTCCTACCACGGAATAGATGCGGTTAAGATCTCTCGGTAAAAGCACTTGTCCATCGATAATGACTCGATTGTTGACGACACGGATTTGGATGCCTTCAATATCACCCAAAAGAGATTGCATTTCGCGGACAACGGCATCCAGTTTGGACTTCTTCACATCCAGTCGGAATTCTGAAATGATTCTTCCAGCTTTGTCATGAACTGTCAGAGTGGCAATACCTTCTTTGAGAGGTGTGAATCTGAGAGTGTTAATTTCTTTCGAATAAGAGGCACTCGCCACTTTCTTAAAGTCACCTTTAAAGGAAATGAACTCTGGCATTGGTGGCAGTTTTTCGTCGTATTCAATTCCCAAGGTCAAAGTAATAAATTTGCGAGGACGTGTGGGTTTTGAATCTTCCTCGTCAGTCAATCCTTCTTGGGCATAAACCTTGAGCGGTGAAACGAGTGGTGCTAGTGCCAACATAAAGATGAGCAAAAAGAACATCAAATTCTTATTTTGCTTAATCATAATTCCCCCTCGTTTCCTATTCCCCTGAACTAAATTATCTTCCCCTACAGAGTTCTAAACCCGTTTTTCTTTTGCGGCAGCTGTGTTGGTCTCTGTTGTTGGAGTGGCTGCACTGGTGGTGCAATCACTGGCGGTGCTATTGGTGCTGCGGCTGGTACGCTATCCATGAAAGTGGATCGACCCAAGACTGTTTCTGAATTTGATGCTGGCATTCGTGGTGGCACTTGGCGGTCGTTGGGATTGCGCAAAGTGAAGTATATATTTCCCGGTGAAGTGGCCATCAAATAGATCAAATCTTGAGCCTCTTTGGGGCTAGCTTCAATGGTGAGTGTTGTATATTTTGTATCACCAGTCAGTGTTGTCTGAATGATATTCTTCGAGCTCGAGTCCATCTCGAAAATTCGCGGTATATTATTGACCACGTTCACGCCTGTCGCCAAAACAACCACATCTTGCATAATGAGACTCACTTCACGGCGTTGATTCACGCCACGACCGGTGTCAACAGCTGCAAAGATATCAACGCGGTCTCCGGGCCGAATCAGCTTGGCAACTCCTCGTACTTCATCCACCGGTAAGGTTACGGCTCGTTTTGAAGGAGCCACTTGGAGGGCTATTCCTGTGTCTGGACCTGGCTGAAGAAGTTTTGTTTGCAGAATTTGTTCTCCCTTTTTGATGGGAGTTGCAGCAACCTGGCCGACCGCAATTTCTGTTTCAGAGACGGCAGAGGGCTCCAAAAAATCAGCAGGCCTTTGAATCACTTCCAGCATGGTGTCATCGATGGTCTGCATTTCTCCAATATCAACTTTGGCGATCACCACGTTTTTCATGGTTCCGTAAGTTTTATCGTACTCCGCTTTCTTTTCCTGGGAGTACGAATAGAGCATGAAAGCTGCAAACAGACCGGCAGCTAGCGATATCCATAATGTTCTCGACTCGTTGTTATTCATGCATCATCCCCCTAAGGATCCCCACAAGCTGAAGTCAGGCATATTCCGTAGGCGACTCTGATCCAAACGGGGCTAACGCCCTCAAAGTCGACTCGTTGGTTAGGACTGACCTGAGAATCAACAAGATTTCTTGCCGACTGACCACCCGGTAAATCATCACCAGTTGTACCTGTTAAATCTGTAAAACGAATGGGCCTTTTTGTTGCTTTCCAGGTGGCATCGTTAGAAGTGCCAGTATCACCTTCAGAGGCTTTTGCATGGAGCCTCAGTCCCACAGGCTTGTAATAAGTCGTTACAAAAGCGGCGCTGTTATCTCGCAGGTAGTTGAGGTTCGACCTCTGTCTGAAGGTTTCAAAGGCATAGTTTCGCGAGGAGATCGAATTGATGATTCCTGAGTGAATGACGCCAAAAAATCCTAAGGCAAAGTTCACCATCAACACGAAGGTCGTCAGTACGGGAAGCACTTCAATCATTGCAATACCTTTTTGAGAGACTAACATCCGTTATCCTCCCAAGGTGTATCAATAGCCCCATTGCGATTGAATGTGGACCACTGTGTTCCACGTAAACTCCAAATAGCTTGAACTCGGTCCTTCGAAAACTGCACACATTCTTCCATAGACGGCTCTCGTATCAGCATCGAGACGACGCGGACACTAAACCCATCTCCATCTTCAGATTCGATTCGTCCCACGAACGGCAAGCGAAGCTCGAGGAGACGTGCAAACAAAGTTGTTCTGACGCCTTGATTGATCGCACGTGGAACTGGATCTGGATATTCATTATTGAAGTTAGATCCATTACCGGATCTGATGTCGACAGCGGCAGCATTCGAAACTTCGAACCAGCCGTTATTGTAAAGAATATTCAATGCACCTGAGGAGATGAGAGAGTTGTACTTGGCTCGAGCCAGTTGAGCTTGAGTTTCGGGGCTCACATCACCAGCGGATTGAGCGCGAGATGCTGAAAACACAACATACTGAGTTGCTTGAAAGGCCACGAGGGAATAACAGATCCCAAAGACAACAGCAGACATTGAAAGACTCAGTGTCAGTGCAAAAAGAAAATCCGAAGTCAAAAATCCACTTTGATTATTTAAGTGTCTCATTGTCCCTCCGGCTTCAGAGAAATATTTCTGGTTGTCCCGTTGGGGTGAAGACCAGCAACTCCACGGCAGGGCCGCCAAACTCCACACTCAACCATGCCTTGCAAGTTCTCCCAAGGCCCCTTCACGAGCTTGGGGCCAAACTCCATATCCGAGAGCCGTTGATTGATCAGAAGAGTGATCAACATCAGAACTGAAAATAGAAGCACCATTTCAGTGACACCCTGTCCTCTTTGATTCGTTAGAATGGTTTTCATGGCCACCATCCTTTCAAACCGATGGCAGTCAGATATCCGAAAACCAAGGCCACGCTGTAAGGGATTTTGTGTAGCGATTCCTCTGACGGTTTTGCTTTCAAAAAAATCATCTTTAAATTTGCTAAAAATGATTTCAATTTTCCTTTTAAAATCACCATGAAAAGACCCAAGATAGAGCCCCAAATCAGTGAGCTTAAAACGAGAATCAAAACTTGATTCCAAATGAGGAACGGTGAAAGTGCCATCAGCAATTTGAAATCACCGCCACCAAGTACTCGTGGAAGATAGAGGGGAAGCCCCGCTAAAAAAGCCACAGCCAATGACATGGATGCATTTAATAAACCACTGGCCCCTTCAGCAAAAAAAGCTGTGACAAATCCAACGATGAACAGCACGACAATCGTGTGATTCTTCACTTTTCTTTCCTGGAGGTCTTGCCAGACTGTGAAACCCGCGCCGACAAAGCCTAACCAGTGTTTGTAATCAGCAAGCGTCGTACTGATCACTCGACCCACCTTTGTTTGTTTCTTCCATCGACTTTGAAGCCTTCACCGGTTGCGAGCTGTTTTTCAACTCGCGCACCGAGCTTCGGTCCCGCTGTCTTAAATGCACTGGTCGGCCCTGCGATCAATGATCCCATCAAGAACATCACAAAAAGTGACACAAGCAAGATGTACTCAACTGTCATAGAGCCTCCAGATGTTCAATTTCAGCAAAGTGACCTACTGAGTAGAAAAACCACCCATGGTACCTTCGATATCAGACATACGAGCGTTGATTGCGTCAGTAATTCTTCCACGGAATGCGAAAGCCAAAGCGACCACAATCGCGATCAACAAAACATATTCTGCTGTTCCTTGACCTGATTCGTCGGACCACAATGTTTTGAAAAAAGATTTCACATTTTGCATGTTTCCCCCATTGCAATAGGTTGTTTTGGTTACACTTAACCGGTTCACCTATCGGTCTATTTTCAGATTTTCCTTAGACTTACGAAACAGCGACTTTCAATTGACAAAAAAATAGACAGGACTTTAACCCTGTCTAACATTCTGATGAGAGGAGCGATGAATAAAATCTAGTCGATCAGTCTCATTACGAGACAAAGACATTCACGATAAAGAAAACAACAACTGAACACACAAAAAGAACATAAACTTGGCGTGGTAACATTTCTGATCTCCGATGCTAATTCTTCATGATGAAAATATCTGGATAATTGCGTCCCAATTCTTCTTGGTCCATTCCATAACCCACGACATAGCGGTCTTCAATGGTGCGTCCTACATAATCAGGTCGGATCGGAAGCTCTCGTCGGGCCGGCTTGTCGAGCAAAGTGACGATTTTCAGAGATGCAGGTGAGGAAACCAACAATCGATCTCGTAAAAATTTCAAGGTTCTGCCGGTATCGATAATCTCTTCAATGATCAACACATGCTTTCCAGCGATATTCACGGAAATATCTTTGATGATTTTGATAGCTCCGCCTTTTTCAACGGCTTGCAGATGAACAAAGTCGATTTGCTGAGGTAAGTGCAAAGCTCGAGCAAGATCCGCTAAAAAGTGCATGGATCCTCTCAGTGGGCAAATCATGATAAGCTCTTTGCCCTCGTAATCACTTTCAATCTGCTTTGCCAATTGTTTTACCATTTTATGAATTTCATCGTGCGTGATGAAAGGCAGCATGTCGTCTTTGATCAATCCCATGACTTTAGTCCTTAAAGTTGAATGGTGGTTATTCCTGCTGCTTGCGCCATCTTAAGCAGGCGTAATGCTTCAGGGTTTTGAGGATCTCTTAACAAGATGTTTTCCCACTGTTCGGTGGCATCGGCCAAGTTGTTTTGATTGTAATAGATGATTCCCAACTTCAGTCTAGCTGCTGTGAACTGCGGATATTCTCGGATCAAACCCTTCAAATCTCGAATTGCACGCTCAACTTCACCGACTTGTACTAAACACTCGGCGATTCTCATGGTTAACTCTGCCTTTCGATTGCTCAACTTGAGAGCTTTGTAGAGCTGCTCCAAAGACTCTGAAAACATTTTGCTCTGAAAATAGAGGTCCGCCAACTCTTCATGTTTATTAGCAATTTTTTCCTCGAGGTAGGGATCGATCTTTCCCTGTTTGCGATCCAGAATTAAGCGAGCGTCTTCAAAGATCTTTTTGCCTTCCTCATATCTTCCGAGGTCATTAAAAATAATACTTAAGCCAACGCTCGCATCTGTGTAGGCAGGATCGATTTCCAAAGCGCGCTTGAAGGTTTTAATTGCTTTGTTGAATTGGCCTTTGTCATAGAAAATTGTTGCGAGCATCTGAAAAACTTCAGGATTACGAGTGCCCTTGAGGATCATCTGATTCAGGATTGGCTCGGCAACTTTATAATTTCCATCAATAAAAGCTTCTCGGGCCTCGCCTAAAATCTCGTCGTGATTGATATCGATCATTACCGAATTTCCTTCTGTGCTGATTCAAGCTCTGAAGATTGTGGAAACTTGTTCTTAAGTTCAGATAAATATTTTTTCGATTTTTCCAGCTCACCCAGCTTATTAGCACTGATGGCCGCACGAGAAAGTGCCTGAGCATCAAAGCCAAGGTTGGGGTATGTTTTCATCAAGCCTTCATAGCGCCCCAGAGCAGAGTCCCACTTTTGGCGGATGAAGTAAAAATTGGCAATGTAGTCCTCTTTGGCGGCCATTTTTTTGATGACCTCTGCTCGTTTGTCTTTTGATTCTTGAGCATGAGGAGAGTTCGGGTACTGAGCAATGACTTCATCAAAAATGGCAATGGCATTGGGTGCCAGTGACAAGTCACGATCAATGGTTTCTGGCAGCTGTTTGTAGTAACTCAGTGCCAGACGGAAAGTGACGTAGTCGATTTGAGGATGTTTGGGATGCAGTTCTTTAAAGAGCTGATAAGAGGCTTGGGCTTCTGGAAATGACTCTTGTTTAAAATATACATCCGCAACAGCTAGTTCTGCCATTGTAGCGTAGCGAGAGTAGGGAAACTTATTCTTCACTTCTTGATAGCGTGTGATCGCTTCTTCATATCTTTCTTCGTTATCAAATTCCTGAGCTAAAGCAAAAGCACCTTCGGGAGTGTCGGCTTTCTTTTCGTCGGAAGAGCAACCCAACAGAAGCCCACTCAGACCCAAGCTAAGGAGCCAATAAACACCTATTGACAGAGATTTTGTGCGCAGCATAAATACCTCGATTCAAGTCTAATCAGCGCTGAAAAATGAGTCAATCACGGAAAGCAACTAAGAGCGAAAATCCGTCATGTGCTGATAGATGGCTGAGAAGCTAACTTTGAGAGCACTAAACAAGGGGATGGAGATAATCATCCCTAAGATGCCCATTGTTTGAGCACCAATAATCACGGCTAATACGACCACCACTGGGTGTAGATCGACGATTTTTGCAACGATGAAGGGAACAATCAGTGCAGTGTCGATAATTTGGGCCCCACCGTAGATCGCCAGCAACCAAATCAGCTCTTGAGACTGTCCTGAATTTGCTAAATGAATGATCACTGCAGGGATTGCTCCGAGGAGAGGTCCTACATAGGGAATGATATTTATAAGGCCGGCGAAAGAAGCCAAAAGCAGTGAATAAGGAAAGTCTAAATAGAGAAGCCCCATCCAGATAATCATGGCAATCAGTAAACCTTCAATCACTCGAGCTCGGATGAAACCTGAAATTTGTGTCATGACTTGATAGTTCAGGTTCAAGGCCAACTCAAAAACATTATTCGGCACCAGAGTGAGCAGGCGACGAATAAAATCTCGGCCATCTAACAGCATAAAGAACGCTAAAAACGGAGTCAGCACAAGAACTGTCAGTGAGTTGCTCAGCAAAGACGGCAGTTTCTTTACAAACCCCTCTGTGAACTGAACGATATAAGGTTCGATAGTCCCTCGAATATCTAAAGGATAAATTTGTGCAATCCGTGTGTTCACTTGAAGTTCAAGCCGAGTCAGCAATCCGGAAGCGGTGCTGAAGTATTTCGGTAAAGAAACTTGAAGCTCATTCAATTGTATTAAAAGTGTCGGCAGAAAAAAGTTCAAAGAAAGGCCAATCACGAGAGCTGTTATTAGAAAAGGTGCGCTGACGGCAAGAACTCGCGGCAAACGCTTTCTCTCGAGAAAATCGACGACAGGAGCCAAAAATGAATGGGTTACAAGAGCGAGTAAAAATGAAATCAACAAATTGGGAGTTTGAGTAATCACAAGAAACAAGCCCAATAAGGCCACCAAGAAGAAGAACAATTTCACGCGGCGCTCGCGTTGGATAGCTGGTGAAATCACAGAGCTCATTTTTTAAGTTCTCTCTTCAATTCAGTAATTCGAGCTGTGGTTTGGCGCAAACGCAGACCGAGGACTTCACTGAGCCGGGTGAGAATTTTCACTCCCGCAGAGGGATTTCTGGAAATAATCTCCAGCAAATCTGGTTTAAAAAATCCCACGAGAATAGTTTCTTCGTGAGCTGAAGCAGAAGCAGATCTCCGACTTTCATCTTCGACGAGAGCCAGCTCACCAAAAAAGTCCGTGGCTTTGAGATGGGTGACAGCGGTGTGCTTCGAGTTGAAAGCTGTCTGTGAGTTTTCTTGGATTTCTTCCACAAAAATAGTCACAGATCCTGAAAGGATAATGTACATCCCTACACCCACTTCGCCTTGGCGAAAAATATTCTCTCCGGGTCTGTAGTTTCGTACGTTCACAATGTTTTCGACGAGGCTCAGTTCAAAAGGGTTCAAATCTTGAAAAAGAATATTCGACTTCAGCAATTTTCGAAGAGTGGCCTTTTCATTTTTAAGCAGGCTGTTCCAAATAAATTCTACCACGGAAGTCTCCCTGAGGTGTGCATCACTTGACTCGACTCGATCCAGCCGCTGGCAGCTCCTGGATAACTTACTTGAATCCAACTGTCTTGCTTCCGAAGTAACCGAACTTCGAGTCCGCCATAAATTTCGAAAAGATTGACAGTGTCTGGAGAGGGGCCTGAAAAGACACTGATCTTTTCAGCGATGATCGTCCCGCGTGGCTGAGTGAGGTCATAGGCTTTAAGAATTGTGAGGGCTGTAACGATCAAAAAACCAGCTGCGAAAAAAACCATCGTCCAAGAAAGGGAAGGTGGCGCTAACTCTGCCTTTTCGGCAGCCTTTCTGCGTGCAAAATAGGAAATCAAGGACCAACCTGCTGCAAGAAGGAACAGAGCAAGAAGACCAAAATAGATATTGAAAGAGACAGGCACTAGAACAGACTGACGGAGCTGCTCGTAAAGCAAAATTTCGTGGGGGATTTCTTTCACTTTTAGCTGTGAGAACACAAAAGACATGGCGGCTTGCGCCGTTGGAAAATCTGGATCAAGGCCCTGAACACGACGCAGTAAAGCGATGGCCAGGGGCGCATTCCCTGTCTGAAAATGAGCGAGCGCCAGGTTCGTTATTGCAGGCAAGCTGTGAGGATTGATCTCGACGCTTTGGGCAAAAGCCTCGACGGCTTTTTGAAAGTACCCAGAGCGGTAGAAGGAAACACCTTTTTGAAAGGAGTCTTGAAAAGACGGCTCTGCGCTTTGCGCCGACAGAGAGAAGATGCTGATGCACAGAATGAGAAATAACCTTTTCATTAAATCGCCTCGTGAGTACAATTGGACTCTAACGAAACATCCACATTTCTCAAAGAGATTTTCACTATGGCACAACTTATCGGTCACCAAATCGACGATTCCAAAAACGTACAATCCTTGATCCAGAGTTTGGTTCAGGAGGTTGCTCAGATCAATTCTCAGATTGTCGGAGTTCAGCCGGCTCATCCCGAGCACATTGATCTTGGAAAATCAGAAATTGATCGAGCGGGAAAAGCTCGTGGACGACCTCTCGCGTATCCCTATGTGGGATCTGGCGGTGGTCGGGGAGCCTATGTTGAGCTCGAAGATGGTTCTATCAAGCTAGATCTGATCAACGGAATCGGAATTCACTTAATGGGTCATAGTCATCCCCGGGTCATGGCAGCTACAGTGAAAGGGGCCCTCTCAGACATTGTGAATCAAGGAAATTTGCAGCCCAATCGCGAGTATTCTCGGTTTATCGAGACTCTCTCTCAGCTCGCTGGAAAGCGCTCACGACTGAAATATGCTTGGCTTGCGACTTGTGGAACGATGGCTAATGAAAATGCTCTCAAGTTATCAAGACAAAAGCACTCTCCAGCAAGAATGGTTTTAAGTTTTAAAAATGCTTTTGCCGGCCGCTCAACAATGATGGCTGAGCTCACCGACAATCCAGCTTACAAAGTGGGACTCCCTGAATATCATGAAATGCTCCGAATCCCTTTTTATGATAAGCGCGATCCGCAATCTTCTGAAAAAACTCTCAGAGGTATGAAAGAGCATGTTGCTAAGCATGAAGGAAATATTTCAGTGTTCTCGTTTGAGCCAATGCTGGGAGAAGGTGGGTATCAGGCAGCACCTCGTGAATTCTTTTTGCCGCTCTTAGATTTGTGCAAAGAGAAGAAAATTGCGATCTGGGCGGATGAGGTTCAGACTTTCGCTCGAACGGGCGAGCTCTTTGCGTTTGAAACCTTGGATATCGGAAACTACATCGATATCTGCACAATTGCCAAGACGGCTCAAGTAGGTGCCACTATTTACACTGAAGAATATAACCCACAGCCCGGGCTGATTGCAGGGACTTTTTCAGGAGCGACGCCAGCCCTGACAGCAGGTCTAGAAATTTTGAAAATGATATCGGAAGATGGTTATTTGGGTCCCCAGGGTCGTGTGATGCAAATTCATCGGCAATTCATCGGTATGCTCAATGAGCTCGGTTCAACGACTTGCAAAGGCAAAGTGACCGATCCAGGAGGTATGGGCCTCATGATTGCATTCACTCCTTATGAGGGGAAAAAAGAGCAAGTTGATGCGCTCCTTAAGCGCATGTTTCAGAACGGTATTGTGGCCTTCAGTTGTGGTAAGGATCCAGTAAGAGTTCGTTTCTTGGTTCCTGCTGTGATCGAAGATAAAGATATCCAGGTTGCTAGAACCATCATCGAGAAAAGTATTCTTGAAGGGACATGATTGAACTTTATCGAGGCTTGCCGAAAAGCGATTTCTTTTGAAACGACGCCGACAGCGAGCACGGTGCCCTTCTGTTCATGGATCAAAGAGTATGCGGGCCACAAGGGTTTGATTGCAGAAGTGATTAACGAGCAGCAATCAGGAATTGATCAAGCCAATGTTTTAATTCGACTCCCGATCAAAACGAGTTCTCCTGAATTCATGCTTCAAGCCCATTTAGATACACGGGATCCAGGTCCCTATGGTTTATGGAATCAAAATGATCATAATCCCTTTGATGCTTCGATTCTGGAGGGAAAAATCTTTGGACTTGGTGCTGCTGACGTAAAGCTGGATCTCCTTTGTAAAATCAACGCACTTTCTCGATTTTTGAGTGACAAAGAATTGGTCATGAATCCTGTGGTAGTGGGAACTTTTGGCGAAGAAAGTGGCATGCAGGGGGCTTTAAAGCTTATTCGTAAAAACAAAGTTTCTCCACAGATGGCTTTAATTGGAGAGCCGAGTGATCTGAAAGTAATTCACGCTGCCAAAGGATATGTTCAAGTTGAAATTCAAATTCCTTATTCTGAAGATGAATTAAAGTACAAGTCTGAGCATAACCTGAGTGAGTCAACGTCGACGCAGTCGCGCCTTTTTTCTGGAAAAGCAGCTCATTCCTCCACTCCTCATTTGGGCGAGAGTGCAATCAAAAAAATGTTTGATTACCTTCTTCAAATGCCAAGGGGTGTGATCATTATGTCACTCGATGGAGGGGTGAACCACAACACAGTTCCTGCTCAAGCTTTTCTAGAAGTTGATCTTATGAGTGGTGTTCGCGAGCCAATGGCCGCAAAGCTATCGGCAGTTTACCGAGCGATCAAATCTTTAGAACAAAGATTTTTGTCGTACGAAGATTCTGAGTTCTTTCCAAAGAATCCGACACTTAGTATTGGTTCTGCAAGAACCCTTGAGGATCGAATTGTATTAGCAGGCACTTGTCGAATTCCTCCGGTTGTGAGCAATGAAGTCTATGAAAACTGGATGCATGAACTGAAGCAAGCCTGCAGTCAGGTCGGTGCTGATTTTCGGGTGCTCGATTACAAAAGACCCTATAGAGCGGAGCCCAACTCGAGACTCGTTCGGGGAGCTCTCGAAACTCTGAAGCAATTAGGAATTGAACCTGAGCTTATTACTCAAGCTTCTACCAATGAGGCCAGCCTGTGGTCGCGAGTGGGAGTTGACTGTATCGCTTTCGGCGCTGGGGCCCGGGAAGGAAACACCCACACTCCCCACGAAAGTGTTCAAGTAGCGGATTTGGAAAAATCCACTGAATTTTATGCAAGAATGATTGAGAGGTTTTGTTTATGAATTTTATTGTAAGACCTGTTGCCCATGATGATGTGACACAGCTCACAGATCTTGCAAAGCAGTTCACTTTATTGAATCTTCCAGGTGACCGAAAGGTCCTTCAATCAAAGATAGAAAGATCGATCACAAGCTTTGCTGGTGAATTGCCAAAGCATCAGTCTGAGTATCTGTTTGTTCTGGAAGATGTCGAA
>JAJTIC010000037.1 GCA_021300175.1 Pseudomonadota bacterium | reverse complement strand
CACCATTTGATGAAATTTTTGAACGGGATCCCTTCATGTCTAAACGAATCATGGAAGGATTCCTTCAACTACTTTCTGGGCCAAAAGACTGCACATTTGATCTTTCTAGCGTTCCCCGTCATACCGTGCGCCAGAAAGGATTTCCTGACCACGACTATAATGTCCAATTTCTTAAAGCCTATCCTGTACATCAATACGACGGCAGTTTTTATGGATTTGTCTTGCGTTTAAATGTTCAAGATGGTCCCCTTCCTTATGCGTAAGCTTGCCCCGACAACCTAGCTTCTGCTCGTATTGATGTCGCAAGCATTAGTTGGATAGTGAAGCCAGCCATGGAGAATTCAGCCAACGGACAAGCACCAATAGTTAACAGACTGCAGCAAGCCTCCCCTATTCAGAGATTCTGGCCTTGATAGCGATGAATTTAAGTAAAATACTTACTTCATGAAATTAGTTTTAGTTGAATTTGATGATGAGCTTCGAGAGTTTTTAGTAGAAATGTTTGAGGCTGGCCATCATCAGATAAACGCTTTTAAGAAAATCAAGGAAATTGAAACAGAGGACATGGAAAATTCCGATCTTTTTGTTCTTGATTGGGATCACAACCCTGAGGAAGTCGGTAGATTTGTTCTTGAAAAAAGGAGAACGTCTGCTCATTCACCGGTGATCCTTTTATGCATTGATCCGCCCTTAGATCAAAGAGTTCTTGAAGCTTGCATGGATGTCTACGTGAAACCAAACTTATCACGACTTACTCGAATCGCCGAGGGCGCCTAAGTAAGAACCAAATGCTGACCATTGATCGCAGATCCCAATGGACTCACTAAAAGCATAATCATATTTGTAATTTTCTCAGGCTCTGTCAGTTTCACAAAGGGATCCGCCAGCTTGGCTTGAGTCAGTGCTTCTTGAATGGTTTTACACTCAGGATAGGTCCCCAAAAGATACTCTTCAGTCATTCCAATCGACAAACAGTTCACTGTGATATTGGAATCATGAAGCTGCCTTGAAAGAGACTTCATCCAATAGACAAGACCACCACGAAACAAATTGGCTAAAGAGTTTTGAGGCGAGCCGCGCCCCACGGATTCATTCAGCAGATACAATAAACGACCCCGTTTTCTGTTTTTCACAAAATTGATCACATATTGAGTGGCCGCCATGGTCGGCTTGAGATGATTTGCATACTCTAATTCCCAGTTATAATCATTGCGTGTTGGATCTAGCGGAGAAGTTTTATTGTAAAGATACGCATCGATGAAAATATCAATGCTCCCAAAAGACTGCGCTACTTTAGCGAGCCCATCTCGGATCGCTTGAGGATCCTGAAGATTCGCAGCAACAGCGACTGCTCTTCCTAATTTAGGGTTAGCTTCTCTTTGATCTGTCAAATTTGTACAAAATCTCGAAAACTCATGAGCATTGGTATCCACAAGAGCTACGTCTGCTCCTGCTTCAGTGAGATGAATCATCAAGTTTTGCACCGTCGTCGAAAAAGGCCCAAGGACGACGACTGTTCTTTCACGCAAATTAAGATCTTGTGCCATTACGGGAGCCTTTCAATAATCACTGCCACACCTTGACCACCACCGATACAAGCACTCCCCAAAGCATAGCGAGCGGATCTTCGGTGAAGCTCATAGACAAGGTGATTCATAATTCTGGTTCCAGACGCAGCCAAAGGGTGACCGATTGCAATGGCTCCGCCGTTCACATTCGTTCTCTCTCTCGGCAGTTGAAGTTCTTTTTCAACGGCTAAGTATTGAGCTGCGAAAGCTTCATTCACTTCGATGAGATCCATTTGATCCATCTTCATTCCCACTTGTTGCAAAGCTTTTCTAGCTGCCGCGGCAGGACCTATTCCCATAATTTGGGGATCACAACCAACACTTGCATAAGACACAATCCGTGCAAGTGGCTTTAGTTTTTTGGACTTAGCAACACTTTCAGAAGTCAAAAGACTGCAAGCAGCTCCGTCCACAATCCCAGAAGCCGTAGCCGCCGTAACAAGACCTTCTTTTTTGAACAGTGGTTTCATCATGCTCACTTTTTCAAGAGTGACTTCGGGTTTAGGATGTTCATCCTGCATGAAATCAACAATGCCTTTTTTAGATTCCAATTTTACGGGCGTCATCTCTTCTTTGAACCTCCCCGCATCCAAAGCTTCTTTGCAACGCTTTTGAGTAAAAACAGAATACTGATCCACCTCTTGCCGAGTGACTTGATATTTTTCACCCAAATTCTCAGCTGTGATGGCCATGGGAATTCCTGCGTACGCGTCCGTCAGAGAAGCTGTCATGTAGTCTTCAAGCTCGAAATGTCCCATGCGTTGCCCCCACCGTGCCCCCCTGGCCACATATGGAATTTGTGACATCTGCTCTACGCCACCAGCGAGAACTGTTTGTGCTTCGCCAGACATGATCATTTGAGCTGCGTTGATCCACGACTGAAATCCACTCCCGCACAGGCGATTTACGATGTAAGCGGGAACCTGCTGAGGAATGCCTACTTTCAGCCCGACATGCCTTGCTAAATAAGCAGCATCAGCCCCCGATTGAACCACATTCCCGATCACAATATGATCGATGAGGTCGCTACTCAACCCCGCTTGTTCGAGCGTCGCTTTTGCTGCAACCACACACAAGTCGGTCGCTGAAACCTCTTTGAGGGAGCCCCCAAAAGATCCAAATCCAGTTCTTTTGCCCGATATAAAGACTATTTTTTCCATAGATACATAGAGTAGGCTCAACACGAGCAGCCAATCAACGGAGAAAATCATGAGAGTCTTGGTCATTGGGCAGGGTGGACGAGAGCATGCTCTTGCGAAAGCGTTTAAAAGCTCAGGAAGCACTGTCTTTGTTCTTCCGGGTAATGCGGGAATGCAATCTGCGGCAACTCTTGTTGCAGCAGATTGGCGAAATTTTAGCGCAGTCACTCAATTCTGCAAATCCCATGAGATTGACTTCGTGTTTATCGGCCCGGAAGATCCGCTTGTCCTTGGTCTTGCTGATCATCTTCGGCATCAAAACATCGCCGTTGTTGGACCAGAAGCTCAAGCCGCTCAGCTCGAAGGTTCAAAAATCTTTGCCAAAGAGTTTATGCAAGCAGCGGGCGTCACCACTGCGCACTTCAGAGTCGTTCGGTCGGTCGAGGATTGCCTGTCCGTACTTACAGAATTCACAGCCCCTTATGTCCTCAAAGCCGATGGACTTGCCGCTGGCAAAGGTGTTGTGATCTGCAAAACCAAAGAAGAGCTTTATCAAGCCGCTGCAGATTTTTTTGAAACGAAAATTCTTGGCTCCTCTGGTGAAAAAGCGGTGCTTGAGCAATTCTCCCCAGGATGGGAATTATCTTTGATTATTGCGACGAATGGGAAAGACTACAGTGAATTACCGATGGCTCAAGATCACAAACGATTGAAAGACTATGATCAAGGGCCAAATACGGGGGGCATGGGGACTGTGGCGCCCATTCAAATTTCAGAGTCACTGCGATTAGACATCAAGAAAATGATCATCGATCCCACCCTCACCGAAATTCAAAAAAGAAATTGGAATTTTCGTGGGCTTGTTTTCTTTGGAATCATGGTGACTCCCAATGGCCCGAGCCTTCTGGAATACAATTGCCGCTTGGGCGACCCAGAAACGCAAGTGATCCTTCCGCTCATTGAAAACTCAGCAACTGAATTTTTTTGGAACATTGCTAATGGTAAAGTTGAAAGCTTGAAAATCAATCCCAATCTAGCAGCATCTTGTGTGGTACTTGCAGCCCCTGGTTATCCTGAGAATGCTCGACGAGGTGATGAGATTCGATTAAGTACACAAGAATCCGCAGACAAATATTATATTTTTTCCGGAGTGACCCAAACTTCGAAAAAATTCAAAACTTCGGGTGGTCGAGTCCTCGGCTGTGTTGGCCTCGGAAGTAATTTCGAGCAAGCTTTGAAAAGATCTTATGAGCTCGCACAACAAACAGGGTTTGATGGCATGCAGATGAGAACAGACATTGGATCTAAAATTCCCAACGCCAACTGACAGCACTGATTTTTGAGCCTGACTTTGCCACATGACTGAAGATCATTTGAACTTCTTGGGACACCTTTTCTGAAACTTCTAAACCCACTGAAGAATTGATGAGCTGATAGGTCAAGCTGGCGTTGGCAAAACCTGTGTATTTGACCATAGCTTGAGACTGAAATGCTTTCAGTTCAAAATTCAATTTGTGATGAGTTTTCTCATCGTGTCCACCTAACTGCACTTCTGATCGGACTGTCTCTTCAACATTGTTAGCTGTGCGACCCAAAAATGAGTTCTGAACCTGATCGGACTGAAACCAAGTGCTCATCGAGCGGTCGGCGATCTTACTCATCACTTCGCGAGTCCCCATTTCGGGCCTTAAACTCACGGGAATGTATTGGCTTGCATCCAGAGGGTTCACTTTTGCAAATTGATTAAAATTGGCCACCAGATCCGGAGAAATCCCTTCACCATCTTGGCCATAGAAAATCTGCGAAGGCTTCACGAGAGCCATCACCCCTCGATGAATAGCAGCGGGCTCTCGTAAGGACTGAGCCAATGCCCAGCAGGACAACACGTGGATGGCGATGATGATAAGTAATTTCGTCTTGATTGAGCCCAATTTTGTCCTCTTTCACCCACATTCCCTTTCAATGTCTGGGCCAATCATGGGTTCAAAAATCTGCAGTGATTGCTTGCTAACCTATTGAATTGAGATGTTTTTTGGCTGGCACTTGTTCAAGAGTTTCACACGAGCTTACCTCTTGCACTGAGCTCTGGCAGCTAGAACTGGGAACGCCTGAGGACTTCTTTGATTCATTTTGAGTCGGTGTTTGTCTCATGCGTAGACGATTCTAGCTAAAAATTCGACAGAGGAGCCCGTATGAGACTTTTAAAGATCGCAATGATTGGTGTTTTCTCGTGGACAACAACGGTGTCCCTAGCGGCGCCATCGACATCCGGCACTACTGGCCTCACTGAAGATACTGGGATTGAAGTTCTTCCAGTGATTATTCGTTCACCCAATGTGAACCGCCCGACTCCGCGAAACCCCCGAGGTGGCAACCGAGCACAAACCAATGAAAAATCAGCCATGGCTGGTGTTGCAACCAGTGGTGTTCCTGGAATGAGTTGTCCTTTGATCGATAATCGTCCCCATGGAGAACTCCTTGCAGCTGTCGAAAATCTTTACCGTCACATCAATCCGATCGACCAATGTCAGAACAATTCCGAAGTCGAGAAAATGTCCAAACTTGCAGAACAACTCAGATCCTCTGGAGCCTCTCTCAATGCCATGTGGAAGAATCCAGATGCACTTGTTGCTGATCCCACTCAGCTCTCCGAATTTCAGAGACAAATGGAGTCCATGGTTTCAGGAATGAATATGATTGGCGAAACACTCACCAACAATTCCCTGATGAATTCAAAGTGTGGCCGCCAATTGATGACAGGAACTGGAATTCTTCAAGCACTCGGAGATCTCGCGACTAGTTTAGCTCCTTTTGCGCTTTTAGGAGCCTCTATTAATCCTTCATGGTCTGTCGGTGTAAAAGTGGTTCTGGGAGTAACCGGTGCTGGGTCTCTTTCAAAGATTCTCTCTGAAATGAATGACGAAGGCGTCCTCGATATGAAAAAGCCAGAGAATCGCTTAGCTGTTCTTCAGAACACTTGCGAGTTCTCGAAGATTGCTCAGCGGGTTCGTTTCTTGAAGTTGGCCCAGTCAGGCCAAATCGATCTGGTCACCAATGAACTTAAAATGATGAAAAATAGAACTCAGCGTGTGATGCTCAGTCAAGCTTCCGACAAAGTGATGACTCTTGTTCAAGCGCGTGAAGACATCCAAGAAAAACTGGAAGCCGCTCGCCGACAAAATCGTAAGGACTCTTCTGAATTGAATGCGATGTTAAGACAGCTTCAACAAACGCAAGATGATATGCTTTATTGCACAGAAGCTCGTTTTTTGGCAGGGAATTATAATCAAGAAGATCAATTTCCTCGCACTGCTGTAGAAAATTTTAGATTTTTGATCAAGAATCAAGGTAACCAAATGACTCAAGTTCAAGCTCGGATTCTTGCTAAAGAGCTTCAGTTCAGGGAAAGACTGACGGCTATCCCGGAAGCTAATCTAGAAGCTCGCTTGAATGACTGTGCTAGATCTGGAAAGATCTATGTAGAACAACTCAAGCAGCTAGTCATCGGCACAGACGAAACTATCAGAAAGCATGAACTTTCGCTCAATACTCAGTTGATGAAAGATCCTGAATACGCCACTTACCAAGCGAAAGAGCGAGCCGCCGTTCGAGAAATTGAAACTTTGGCTAAAGTGGGAAGTATTCTTGAGAGATTAAACCAAGACAACTCCGTGATTGATAAGTCAGAAATGCACACTCAAATGTATTTGCTCAAAGCTTCTTTATTCAATTCTGAATCATTCATGCGTAAATCCCCCGTTTATGCTTGGTTGGATTTTTCCAATGAGCAATTTGCCAGAGCGGCTGGCCGATTTGAGTCTGAGTGGAACGACATGGTGAACCGAGCCTACAAAATGACGGAAGCCGGCGCTGGGAACTACGAACGCCTCGTCGCGCTCGGTGCCGCTACCGGTGGCTTTGTGGTGATGAGCAATCCTCTGATGGAAGCTATTATGAGAGATCGTAAAGCCTCTCAGAACTTGGGTAACTTAACCCTTAAAGTAGCTCCCATGGGCACGGCCCAACACACCGCTGCTTGCCAACGGCTCGAGAACACTTGGCTTGAATGGGCAGCAGCTCTTGATCATTTAGCAGCACAGGATTTCTTTTGTAGGACAATCAGAAATCTTGTGGATGGCTCTGTGGAAAAAAAGATTGTTGACCACTGCTATGGAGATATCGGATTCGATGGGAAAAGGAATAGACAAAGTTTGATTAGCAAAAATCAAACAACACTCGTTCAAAAATCTTTTAAGAGCCGGGCTCAGATTGTTTCTCAAAAAATGAAAGAGCTCTCTTGTGAAATGCCAGATGCTCTTTCAGTGATGAACTAATCATCCAAAATGTAAAGTGCGGGATCTCTGGGAACACCGTTAACCCGCACTTCGTAATGCAAGTGTGGCCCTGTGGATCTGCCCGTATTACCGACACTGGCAATCACATCCCAACGCTGAACTTTCTGACCAACCTGAACATAAATTTGAGCGTTGTGTCCATATCGAGTCGTCAGCCCATACCCATGATCGACCGTAATCATTTTTCCATAGCCCTCATCATAGCCAGCAAAAGTGACTACGCCATCCGCAGGCGCATAAACCGGTGAACCAGGTGCCGCAGCGATATCTAAACCTGTGTGCAAGGCAGGACGCCCGGTGAATGGAGAGACTCGGTAACCAAATCGAGACGTGAACCACCCCTTGGCAGGCCGAATATTTGGCGTGGCATTGAGTAAGCTCTGCCTTTCAGAAAGAGACTCCCAAAGATCGAGGACACTTTGCTCTCTGAGTTGGCTTTCGCGAATCGATTTTTCAATTCGAATGGCCAAAGTTTGATAGTCTTTACCACTTTCGACAACTAACTCACCTTTTTGCTCATTGACGGGAGCCTCTTCAACAAAAGGAGCATCGGCCGCGGCCAAGTCTTCAAGAGGCTTTCGTCCACCCGGAGCTTCATTCATCTCGTCAACAGGCTGACCAGCTGCGGGTGTTGCTCCCATCGCGAGTTTTAAAGATCTATCTTCACCATCTACATTAGTGATCAACTTCAGTTTGGTCGTGAATGTCTTCACTCTCTCTAAGCTGCTTTCAAGAGCGGCCACTTTCCCTTCAACCACTTGAAATTGTTTCGTAAGCTGAGCGTTCTCGGCTTTGAGTCTTTTGTTTTCAGCTGTTTGCATGAGAAGTCCTGAGTAATCGACGACGATCGCCGACAAGGCCACTAAAACAATGGCCCCCAGAGCCACAGCTGATTTCAAATAAGAAGCCGGCAAAACAATTTTTCTCACTTGTCCAGCGTCATTACTGACCATAAAAAGAGTCACTTGTTTTTTGTCGGGAATCGTTTCTTTCATTTTTCAGTTTCTTTCAAATTTAATGCCTCAATATTATAGGCAAAGTTCTCAAGTGACTTCAACCAATAGAACAGTGACGTTGTCAGATCCCCCATTTTTGAGAGCGGTTTTGACACACTCCTCAACAGCAGCTTCGCCTGAAAATTGAGAGAGAATTTCTTCAATTTGATCGTCCTCAACCATTCCCGAGAGCCCATCAGAACAAAGTAAAAGGGCGTCGCCTTTTTGAAGAGGGCGCTCAAGAACATCCAAACTGACCTCGCGCTCATAACCCACTGAGCGCGTGATCACATTCTTGCCTAAAAAATTTTCCGCCTCCTGCTCAGTAATCATGCCGGCTCTCAGCTGCTCATTCACCAAAGAGTGGTCTTCCGTCAACTGCCACAAATTGGAACTGCGAAAAAGATAAGCCCGAGAATCACCCACATTTCCAATAAACGCTGTGCTCGCTGTGATGTAAACGCAAACCATGGTAGTTCCCATACCCAGTAATTTTTTTCTTTGTGGGCACGGTCATAGATTTTGTGACTGGCCTCAGAGAAAGCACCGACGAGAAGGTCTCGAGTGCTTGGAAAGCGATCTCTTTGCTCTCGGACGAACTCTTCCAACGTCGAGACGGCCATGCTTGAAGCCACTTCTCCTCCCGAGTGTCCACCCATTCCGTCAGCCACGACATACAGACCAAGGTCCTGCGAAACCAAGAAGGAATCTTGATTTGAATCTCGCTTGTTGCCCTTATCCGTCCGACAAAACACATGAATTTGCATACTAAGACATCATAGGCAATCCACCCCCAACTGACTATAGGTAAACTTCCTTTCTGGACCCACAAAAAACTTAGTTTCACCCAAGATTTGCCGATACGTTTTTGAATGAAGCCGCGGTCTTATTTTGATATTCAAATGGCAATTGTTGCATCGCTCGTTCTGCACGCGTCTTTCTTACTGGTTTCAATTATTCTGCCAAATTTTGATGTCAAAAATGAGAGCCAAACGGTGGAAGTTTCTTTCATGGAAGTGCAACCCCCTCAGCCCGCTCCTGTTCCGACTCAAGAAGAGGAGCCCAAACAGATCGTGGAGCAAGACGAAAAAGCCGTTAATGACGAAGTCGACGAGAAAGCAAAATACCTCTCGGCTCACAACCAAAAAGTGATCCAGGAAACTTTAGCTCAAAAACGTGGGGATTTTAACAACTCTCAAGAACAGCCCCAGGGCAATGATGGCGGAAAATCCGATTCAAAGTTTAAAAAATTCGAACCTGCTTTTGATTATGCAAAAGCTCATGAGAAATATCTCGAGAGCGAAAAGAAAAGAGAAGAGTCTTTTGAAAAAGAGGCCATTCTTAAGAAACAGAAGGAAAAAAACAAAATGCCGGAACGCCAGGTGGCTCAGGCTAAGAAGGCTGGTGAAACTGGGGACTCTGGCTCGCAAAGTATCGATTACATCAAAGACATCGATCCCGGTTTAGAGACACTGCTGTCCACTAAAGAGTTTGTTTTTTACACTTATTATTCCCGAATTCGTAAGCAGTTGAATCAAAATTGGGGCCCCAAAGTTCGTGAAAAAATGTCAAACATGTATAAGCAAGGTCGTTCGATTGCATCCACCGAAGACCGAGTGACAAAATTATTGGTGACGCTCAACCGCCAAGGCGAAGTTTTCAAAGTCCAAGTTATTGGCGACTCAGGGGTTCGAGAGCTGGATGAAGCGGCTGTTGAGGCGTTTAAGTCCTCAGCTCCATTTCCCAACCCTCCCGAAGGCATGGTCGACGAAGACGGCTATATTAAAATCCGTTGGGATTTCATCCTTGAAGCTTAATATTGCGCTGCGTTTTGTGTTCGATATCACTCACAGAAGAGCCGATTTGCATTGAGTGAATCTCAGTGCTAGGTTCTGCCCCTTAGAGCATTTGATCTATAGACTTTATTAACGGAGGAAGAGCCCGTGAAGATCGAAAACGAAAAAAGCACTTTAGAAAGTATCGCTCGCAGAGCCCATTACTTGGCAACTCAAATGATTTTCCAAGCCAACAATCGCAGTGACAAAGACAAAGGCGACCCTAAAATTGGTGGTCACGTCTCTGCATCAGCCTCTGCTCTTCATATTTTGGGTGCTCTTCACTTGATCGTCAAATCAGGCTTCGATCATATCGCGAATAAGCCTCACGCTTCGCCCGCTGATCACTCTTACAATTATCTTTTAGATCTTTTTCTGAAAGCAGATTTGAGTAGATTCTCTCTGACTGAAGCCAATACGGCGATGATGGGACTTCGTAAGTTCTCTCAAAATGGTGAACCCGTTTTTCAGTCTTACCATTCAGCATTTGATCCTGATCATCATAATTTTTTCCCATCAGGCACTGTGGGTATTCCACCAGTGAACGCTGGTTATATGGCCTTGGCCTACCGCTTTGCGCGAGAGCATGGATATGAAGCCCCTCAAGCTCACTTTTGGGCCGTCTCAGGAGATTCAGAGTTCCGAGAAGGTTCTATGTATGAAGCAATCCCTGACTTTGCAGAGCGAGAACTCGGAAACCTCACTTGGATCGTGGATTACAACCGTCAGTCGTTAGATGGTCACCGCATCACCAATAAAAAAATCATGCAGGGAACAGACGCCCAGAGAATTGAGCGAACGATGCTCGCGAACGGCTGGGACGTAATTAACTTGCAACATGGGTCGCTCCGTGAAGCTCTTTTCAAAAAATCAGGTGGCGAAGCTTTTCGTAAATTCCTCGAAGAAGAACTCGAAGATTATGAATTCCAAGCTCTCTTACTCGTGCACGATATGAAAGCTTTGAAAAAAGGAATTGCGAAAGAGCGTCCAAGTATGAAGAAGTTCTTGGAGTCAGTTTCTGACGAAGAGCTCTATTTAGGACTTCGCGATTTGGGTGGCCATGATATGATCTTGCTTGCGAAAGCAATGCTCGAGAGCAAAAAGAATCCACGCAAACCAACCATGATCATCGCCCACACGGTGAAGGGCTGGAATCTCAAAATGGCAGCAGCTCCCGGCAATCACTCAGCGCTCCTAGCCGAAGAAGAGATAGAAGAACTGAGAAAAGCTCAAGGTCTCAAAGGAGATACTTTGTTTGCTCGTTTTGAAGAGGCTTCTGCAGAAGCGAAGTACCTCAAAAAACGGGGTGACGAGCTGTACGGCCAAATCAAAGAACAACATGCTTTGAAAGCTCGAAATATCAAAAAATTTAACGAAGAAATCCAAAGCCGGGGTGGAATCCCCAACACTTTGGATATTTCAACGAAAATGGCGAGCTACCCTCACACTCAGTGGATGCTCGGCCAGCTCACGGCGAAACTCACTCGTATTGCAAACACTTCGCTGAATGAAAAAGAATTGAAGCCAGGTCAGAAAGCATTAGCGGGCAGCGAACTGTCCTGGAAAACACCTGCAGAACTTTTAGTGACCATGGCTCCTGATGTGGGAACTTCGACGAATCTGAATCCAGCGATGGATGGAAAGATTTTCGGCGCTCCTGTCGTACCAGACTTCGAGCAAGATCATGGAGTGAAAGATAATAAACTTCCGGATCTTGTTCCTGGAGAAGAAGTTTCTGACCGCTTCTTGCGTTTTGAAATCGCTGAAGGAAACGTCATGTCTTGCGTGGGCTCATTCGGAAGATTGAGAGACACTCTGGGCATTCCAATCATGCCGCTGATGACTGTTTACGATTTCTTTATTAAACGGGCTTTGGATCAGTATTTTTATAACTTGTACTGGAAATCTTCTTTTATTTGCGTGGGAACTCCTTCAGGTGTGACTCTGTCGCCTGAAGGGGCACAGCACGGTTGGAAATCTGATTTCCAGATTCCCAACCAAATCACATGGGAACCTTTCTTCTGCCAAGAGTTGGACTGGATTTTATGTGATGCGGTTCAACGTCACCTCAGTTTCAATAACGAAGGTCGCAGCGGCGTTCTGATCCGTGGGGTTACTCGCGGGATCGAACAAAAGGACATGATGACCTACTTGAAGCGTCAAGCACGCTTCAAGTCTGAGCCGCAACTTCTTTGCCGTGACGAATTCGCTTTGACTGGCGCAACCGCAGAGTCGACAGTGGCAACCATCAATGAATCAGAAATCATGGAAACTATTCGACAAGAAGTTCTGGCAGGAGCTTATCACCTCGTGGATTACCGCGGGTATGCGGGTTATGAGCCTGGCGATAACGTGGTGAATATTTTCTCCATGGGCAGCCCAACCACTGAAGCCTTAAAAGCTTCTGAAGCTTTGCTGACAAAGGGAATTTACGCCAACGTCGTCGTGGTCACTTCTCACGATTTGTTGTGCGGAATCCTTGGCCATCAAGATGATTATGATTACTTGAAATCAAAACTGGGAATCAACTCAACTCTCCACGTGCATCCGACGGAACATTTGAATGGGCACGAGTTTGTAACTGTGGCTGGTCGTCGGGTTCCGATTGTATCAGTTCATGATGGAGAAGCTGGCTTGTTGGATAACTTAGGATCCATCGTGGGAGTTCGTCAAGAAGCACTGGCTGTTTACAAGCACTCAAAGTGTGGTCGCCCGAAAGACATCTATGAGTATCACAGCATCGATGCGGCTTCGGTCGTTGAAGCTTGTGGAAAAGTCCTCGCTGAAACAGCTCTTGAAGAAGTGAAAGTGAGCCAAACAGTTTTGGGTGATTCATCATTGACACAGAATAGTCCTTCTAAGTGGACAGATTTGTGGCCCACTCGGCCATCGAATCGCCACTAGTGAGAGGGAAAGAAGAGACCTTATGAAGTTGCCTTTTCACGGAGATCTACTGCGAGCTCCAAAGAAAAAGTACCAGGAAACTATTGTCTTCGTTCATTTTTACGGCGCTCGCAAAGCTTCGCTCAAAAGGCATATTGAATGGTTGAATGAGATTGGCTATGACTGCGTGTTCTTTGAACTGTTAGACACTCCAAAGAAGGTGAAAACATTTTTTTTTACGTCTCGGCTGAGCTTTGGAATTAAAAACGTTTGGACCGATCAGATTGAAGCAGTTCTCAATGCCGTGCCTGGAAAAAAAATCGTTTTCTCGTTTTCAAATCCTTCAGCAGCAGCGATTGCAGCCATTGTTCGAAGAGGTGCGTCCGACATTTCAGCTCTTATTTGCGATGGTGGACCCAGTGGAGATCTTTGGAAGTCTTTCTACAACTATTTTACTTACGAGCAGCCACTCAAGTTTTTCCCACTGAAAGCGGGCGCAGCAACACTCACCAATATTCTTTGGCACCCACAGTTTAACGAACAACTTCAGGAGGCAGTCGCTCAGCTCCCCCAAAATTTCCCTCTCTTGTCGATTCGTGGATGGAAAGATCCACTCGTCACTCCCCAAATGGTCGACAAGGTTTTTGAAAAGCATAGCCATTTGGATTGGCAAAAACTCAGCTTACCTTTGGGTGGACACCTGAACGGCCTGAAGGATTTTCCGAACGAATACAAACCTGGTGTCGAGCTTTTTCTTGAGGAACACTCTACTTCCGAACAGCCAGGAGCAGCCCTTCCGCTGTCGGAATCATAAAGCTTAAAAATTGATTGGGATCCATCAAAATTTGATTCACCGATTTCATCACTTCAATTTGCTTTGGCGAAGCACCGGAATTCTGATCACCCCAAACTCCACCCCACAAAAAGACGTTGTCGGCGATGATCACAGAACCCGATTGAGTGTGTGCCAAAGCCCAGTCTAAATACTTGCCGTAGGCAGCTTTGTTCCCATCAATAAACACGGCATCCACAGTCTTGGGAATACCGTGCCCGGCGCTTGCATTCAAAGTCACTTCAGCGTCCCCTTCAACAACATGAATTGAAAGATTGAGACTTACCTTGGCCTTCTCGGCGATTTCGCGACATTTCTGAGCATGAGCTGCATCTTTCTCTAAAGTCCACACGGCGCCTTCGGGCCCCACAGCCCAAGCCCAATAGAGGGCCGAAAAACCCGTCAGCGCTCCAATCTCGACAACAGTTTTAGCTTTGTTCAGTTTGAGAAAATTGGCGACAAGACTTGCTTCATGATGACTGAGTGAAATTTGAGATTTGTTGAGCTCGTCGGAAAAGTGGCGAGCCTGATCCAAAAGAGATTTGAGTTCTGCGGGTGGCTGAGAGAGTTCTTCTAAATAATTCATCTGTGGCCTGAGTTCGCGCATGACAACTTGTCGCATGATGTTTAAAATCAGTCAAAGATGATTCGACTACTGATTTTTGACCTTGATGGCACTTTGATTGATTCTGCACAAGATTATACTTTTGCAGTGAACCGAATTTTGACAGAGCATGGCCATCCTTCGTTAACAAAACAAGATATCATTTTTGGGCTCGGAAATGGCCTCAGAGCCCTTCTACATCGCTACTTCCCCGAGATCAAAATGGAAGATCAAGAGTTCCTCAAAATGGAAGGTCAGTTTTTAAAGTACTACGAAGAGATTTGCCTGACCCATGCCCAGTTTTATCCTGGAGCACTTGAGTTTTTGAGATCGTGGGACGGCCCCTTAGCCCTCGTCACCAATAAAAATTCTCACCCCACTTATAAAATTTTGAACCACTATGACTTGGGAGAGAACTTCTGGAAAGCGATTCATTGTTACGATACTTTCCCAGAAAAGAAACCTCATCCCCGGCCTTTACTCGAGGCAATTAAGGTTGCGGGCCTCCACCCCTCACAAGCCGTGATGATTGGGGATGGGCTGCCTGATATGATGGCGGCCCAAGCGGCTGGGATAAAGTCGATTGCCGTGCGGTTTGGTTATACAGAGTGGTCTGAGCTTCAAAAATACAACCCTTCAGCTTCGCTTTTTTCTTACACAGAGCTCCCCAGTGTGATCGAGAGCTTGAACCCGAGTTAGCTTCTGCTATAACTCAAGGGGTCAAATTGAGGAGTCAAATTGAGCATTGTTCTCGAAGTTAAAAACTTAAAGACGAAATTCACCACTGATGATGGCTCCTTCTTTGCCGTCGATGATGTCAGTTTTAATGTTCCCGAGGGGAAAACCTTGGGGATTGTGGGTGAATCCGGCTGTGGGAAGTCCGTGACCTCACTTTCTATCATGAGACTCATTCAAAAGCCTGGCGAGATCGTTTCTGGCGAGATCCTTTTTCAAGGTAAAAATTTGCTGAAAATTTCTGATGATGAGATGAGAACTGTGCGCGGGAATGACCTCGCCATGATTTTTCAAGAGCCCATGACTTCACTGAACCCTGTTTTTACTTGTGGTCATCAGATTGAAGAAGTCATTGCCCTCCACCAAAAAGATCTCACGCCCGATCAAGTCCAAAAGAAAGCTATCGAAATGCTTCGCTTGGTGGGCATTCCTTCTCCGGAGAAGCGTTTTCATGAGTACCCCCATCAGCTTTCAGGCGGCATGCGACAGCGTGTGATGATTGCCATGGCTTTATCTTGCGATCCTCATCTATTGATTGCCGATGAGCCGACCACAGCTTTGGATGTAACGATTCAAGCGCAGATTCTCGATCTCATGAGAAAGCTTCAAAAGGAACTCAATGCAGCCATGATCCTCATCACCCATGATTTGGGTGTGGTGGCTGAGATGTGCCATGAAGTGGCTGTGATGTACGCTGGAAAAATCGTCGAATACGGAACCGTGGAAGATATTTTTTACCGACCTCAGCATCCTTACACACAGGGTTTACTGAAATCCATTCCCCATTTTGATTCTGGGAAAAAGCTGGAGCGTCTTCAGACCATTCCGGGCTTAGTCCCTAGTTTATTAAAGCTTCCCCCGGGATGCCGGTTTTCTGAGCGCTGCCAAAAGAAGACAGCAGCTTGTGATGCTCAGATTCCGCAATTGAAGAAATCAGATTGCCCTAGCTCTTCTCAAGACCATCAAGTGGCGTGCTTTCATACTGATGGAAAAGCACTCAAGGAAATTTCATGAGTGAAACTCTTCTCAAAGTTGAAAATTTAGTGAAAGAGTTTCCTATTTTCGGGGGCTTGTTTTCTCGCCAAGTGGCTTCCGTGAAAGCTGTTCAAGGAATTTCCTT
>JAJTIC010000125.1 GCA_021300175.1 Pseudomonadota bacterium | reverse complement strand
GTGGAGCATACGGTGGCTCAGCAGAGCGCCTTTAGGAAAACCTGTGGTGCCGCTCGTGTAAAGAATCAGGGCAATGTCCTCTTCTGAAGCCGCAAAATCAGAGAAGAGCTCAGTTTGTTTTGTCACTTGCTCCGCGAGCGCCGAAGAGTCACCGGAAAGTTGCACACTTTGCAATTTCGGGAACTGGGTTGTTTGCGACAGAAGATTGAGAAACTCTTTCTCATAGACAAGCAAGCTGGGCTGGGAATCCTTGAGTAGAAATTCAATTTCTGGCGAGGCCAGACGGTAGTTCATGGGAACGAGCGTGGCGCCCAAGCGTTGACAAGCAAAAAACAATACAAAGATCTCGAGTTGATTCTGAGAGAGCAGAGCCACTCGATCTCCTTTTCGAACATGAAACACCGAGTGAAGGCAGTGAGCCATTTTCTGACTTAACTGATAAAGCTCTGAGTAGCTCAAAGTACGAAAAGTGTCCCCATCCACAAGAGCTGCTGCTTGGGGTGAGTACAAGTTCCACTTTTTAAGCCAGTCGAGCTCGAACTTCACGTGTCATATCCCCATTCCATAGCCAGAGCAGCCATTGAAAGGCCACCACCTGAACCCAGCAAGAAGATTAAATCTCCTTTTTTCAGTTTATGGGAGCGAGCCGCGTCTGCCAAAGCCATTCCTACGGCGGCGGAGCCCGTATAGCCGAAACGATCCATGATATTATGAGAGCGTTCGCGGGGTAGATTTAAATTGTCCAAAGCTTCGTTAATACTTTGAATGTTGATCTGAGTCAGGAAGAAATGCTTTATTTCTTCAGGCTGACGGTGAATACGATCCAAAAGCATTCTTGTCAGTCGCGGCCAGTGAGTTCCATTGGTTTCAATAGGGATTTTTTTTGCAAAATTGAGTAAGTGCCCGCGACTTTCAATCACTTGGTGAGTGATCGGTTGGTGTGTCCCGCCAGCGTAGATGCCCATGTAATCATGGTACTGGCCATCCGTGTACAATTCAGAACCTAAAATGCCAGACTCTGAAGTGCTTCGAGAGACCACTGCGGCACTCGCGCCATCCGCAAACAGAGTGGCGATTTTGAAATCATCAAAGTTCAAGTATTTGGACATTCCGTAAGCGCCAACGACGAGGATGTTTTTATACTTTGGATCTGCGACGATGTACTTTGACGCCAGATCCAGAGCAGTCACGAAGCCCGCACAAGCGGAGTTGATATCAAAAGTGCCTGCATTCTTTGCTTTCAGCTTGTGTTGAACAACGGCCGCTGTGGAAGGTGACAAGTAATCTGGGGTGTCCGTGGCGACCACGATCAGGTCGATTTCATTGGCCGTGAGTTTTGCGTTTTTAAGAGCTTCTTCGGCGGCAGGAACAATCAGATCTGAGGTCGCTTGGTCTTCTCGCATCCACCGTCTCTCATAGATATTTCTCTGAGTTTTCAGAAAAGTATCAATGTCTTTTTTGTACATCTCGTTGAAGTACTGGTTTGAAATGACTCTTTCGGGTGCGTAAAGGCCAGTTCCTATGATGCTTGCTCTCATTCATCCTCCTAGAGTTACCAGTGGATAAGCCAATGGAAATTCACCTGTCAGCAAAAATAAATAGAGCTGTTACTCTAATCTGCGCATAAAACTTCAGTTTAATCTTTGACTTGAGCTTCCACTCTATGGGACAGGTTCAGCACGAAATTTATGCAGGGGGAATTCATGTCTGATCTCAAGTTCAATCTATCTCAGAAAACAGCAGTCGTCACTGGAGGCGCACAAGGAATCGGTTTTCAAATTGCTCTTCAGTATCTGGAAGCTGGTGCGAAAGTTTCGATTTGGGATTATTCAGAGCAAGCTTTGAAGACAGCTCACAGTGAACTCTCTCGTTTTTCTCATCAGCTTCACACTGCACAAGTCGACGTGACCAATCGTGATTCTGTGGCAAAAGCAGCCACGAGTTTGCCTTGGGCTGTGGATATTCTTGTTAATAATGCCGGAATCACTCGAGATAAGTCTTTCGTGAAGATGCAAGCAGAAGACTGGGATTCTGTGATCGCGACAAACCTGACGGGTCTTTTCAATGTGACAAAAGCGCTGCTCGACAAGTTCAATACCCAGTCTCATAACAAACGGATTATAAATGTTTCAAGCGTTGTTGGCTTGTACGGGAATTTTGGACAAACAAACTACGCAGCTGCGAAATCTGGTGTTATCGGAATGACAAAGACGTGGGCGAAGGAGCTTTCTCGTAAAGGTTGGACTGTGAATGCGATTGCACCAGGGTTCATCATGACCGCAATGACGAAAGCAATGCCGAAAGAAGTTCTGGATCAAATGGTGGCGAAAGTCCCAGCAGCCAGAATGGGTGAGCCGCAAGATATTGCAAACGCCTGTTTGTTTTTATCGAGTGAGCAAGCTTCTTACATCACCGGGACTGTGATCAGCGTTGATGGTGGCATTGTTCTTTAACTGAATTTCGGAGGGGTTATGAGGGGAAAGCTTTTTTCGATTTTGATCGCAATGGCTGTCGGTGTTCCTATGACCGCAGGAGCTTTTGAAGGTTTTGTCAAAATTGCTCCCGAGCGAGAGCTTTTTGTTCAGTGGGATGAAGCTCAAGAAGGTCAACCCACGGTGATTTTGCTGAATGGTTTGACGTATTCAACAAAACAGTTTGCGTCTTTTCGTAAAGAACTCATCAAAAGTGGCATCGGAGTGGTTCGTTACGACATGATGGGGATGGGGCAAACACTTTTAAAGTATGCACCTGTTGTTTCAATGATCTCCTACGAAGACCAAGTGAAAGACCTTAAAAAACTGATCGAAGCTCTTGAGATTGAAACTCCCGTCAACTTGGTAGGGCTTTCTTACGGCGGTGGGATTGCGATGGCTTTTGCTGCTCGAAATCCAAAGCTTGTAAAAAGCTTAATGCTGATGGCTCCTTTTACCGAGCCCGTAGCTTCCCAAGACCAGTGGATCAAATCCCAAGTTTGGTACACACGTAAAGTTTACCCTTTGAATCCTTACTCTGATGACGATCTTTATGACTATTTCTTAAGACAGATTGTCTATACAACCTATCCTGCGGCCGAGCCGATTGTTCTTGAGAATCCATTCAAGCTCGAAGCCACTTTCCGAATGGTTCAAGGGATTCGGAAATGGAGAGCAGATCGGGATGTCGCCAAGCTCCCTAAAAAATCAGTTCATTTGTTGATCGCAGAAAATGATCAGTACATCGAAAGAAATGTGCTCGAAACATTTTGGGAAGCCGTTCCCGTCGCTCAACGGGGGAGCAAATCTGTTCTGAAGGGCAGTGAACACAAAATTCCTGAAGCCAAGCCTTCCGAAGCGGCTCGTTGGGTGAAGGGAGTTCTCAATGGCAAAAAATGAAAAACAATTTCAAGTTCAAGATGGAACTCAGTTCAAAATGAACTATGAAGTGATTCCGGGTGTTTTGCCTGAGACCACTTTGTTTATCCATGGGAATCTTGCTTCAAACCGTTGGTGGTATCCGGCTTCTGAAGTTTGGGAAAAGCAATCTCAGAGAAAACTCGAAGGATCTATGATCCTTGCTGAATTTCGTGGGTGTGGAAAGAGCTCAGCTCCTCGGGCGGCCAGTGAAGTCACGATGGATCGCTTAGCACAAGACTATTTGGATCTCGTGGCTCACCTCGGCCTTAAGCAAGTGAATGTGGTCGGACACTCCACTGGCGGATTGATTGCTGCAGCCATGGCTGCCAAGTCCCCTGGGACCGTTCAAAAAATGGTGTTGTTAGATCCTGTAGGAGCCAAAGGTGTAAAATTTGATCCATCGATGACAGAGGCTTTTGAGCAAATGAAGACCAACAAAGAACTTGTGGGACTCGTGATTGGTTCCACCATCCACCAGAACAATCCCGAGACTGATTTTTTCAGACAAGTGGTCGTTGAAGATGCGTTCAGAGCTGTTCAAACTGTGGGTTTACAAATTTTGAAAGCCCTGGATGGTCTAGATTTGACTGCTCAGATTTCAAGCATCAATACACCTTGCTTAGTTTTGCATGGGGAGTTTGACCAACTTTTATCAGTGGCAGATTCTCAGGCATTGGCCCAATTGCAGAAGCAAGGGCAGTTTGAGGTCTTTCGGGGAGTGGGCCATTGTGGGAATGTTGAAAACCCTTCTCGTTTTGTGGAGCGAGTGAACCAGTTTCTCTTCTAAATCCATGTTATTTCGCAAATAGTCATGCTCGAGCAGTGGGCACTCAATGAGTTGCCCGTGAACATTAAATCGTTTAGGTTGGCGATAGCCCCTAAAACAAAAAGTGTTTTCGTTTTTCACCGAGGAGTCTGATTCGATGTCTGAGAATCATGGTAGTTACAATCACGCTGGTATGTTGGCTTTTCTTTTCTCGATGGCCTTTGTTTTTGTTTTTTTCGTCTATGTGGTAGCGATTCATCCGGGAGTTGATCTCCAAGAAAATATTCGTACTCCAGAAGCAGACAATGCTGTTGAAGAAGTCGCTGCTGTTGATGTCTCTAAAATCACTGAGCCTTGGGTCTCTTCTGATGATCTCATCAAACACGGTGGTAAAGTGTACGCGACGAACTGTGCGATGTGCCACGGTGCCGAAGGGAAAGGCGATGGGGCCGCGGGAGCAGCTCTGAATCCAAAGCCAAGAAACTTGGTTGAAGGCCCTTGGAAAAAAGGGGCAGGAGTGATCGCTCACTTCAAGACTCTTCAAGAAGGGATCGCTGGGTCATCGATGTCATCCTATGCTCACTTACCAGTTGTTGATC
>JAJTIC010000134.1 GCA_021300175.1 Pseudomonadota bacterium | reverse complement strand
GATGAGTGTCTAAATGAGCATGTGTTTTTCAGTTTAGAAGATGCGAGAGCTAAGATCGACGACTGGCACTGGAGATACAACAACATCAATCCACACTCGGCACTGGGCATGAAGTCACCGATAGAGTTTGCAAAAGAGAAAAAAACAATGTTAGCAAGCTAACGCCACCAGACTCAGAATCTCTGACTCACAGAATCTTGGGAGAACCGCCGTATATGCACTGAAAGATTTACAAAATCTCTTTAGTATTTTCTAATTTGCATAGAATAGAATAGATAAGTGATATAGGTTAGTTTCTAAAGGAGACTCTTTGAAAAATCAGACCTTTATAATTTTAATAGTATTGTGCTCAACCTCATTCGCGACGGCGGCCGAATCCGTTGCTTCACTGGAGTGCAATATTCGTATTGGCGGACCTGCGGTACCTAACCTTGTTCATCAAAAAGTAGTAGAAGTTATTTCTAACCCTGAAGAAACAAAATATTTGTCTGTGAGTCTGGATGCAAAAAACGGTTATACTTGCATTGCATCCTCGAGAGTCAATATCTCAAGCGAGGGTATTGCCGAAACCGGAATTTCAGATATGAAGCTTGGCCTTCCATCTGGTGAATCAGTCAAAGCTAGCACGGGCATGTTAGCTATAAGGCCATATGGGATGTCATTGTCCTCAAGCTCCGGTATATCCTGCAATTGCATCACTGGATTGCGAAAATAAAGGTCTGAGAAACATAAAAGCACTTCTAGCCTAATTTGAAAGTATCTGGTCTGCCTAGCTAGATCGGTCCGGTGTTGGACTTAGAAGTTTCGCGTCAACAAGCGGTCTGTTGTTGCATCCTTCTCCTCGCAAATTCTCTCGGTGTCAAGTTCCCGATTGAACTGTGTGGTCGCCATTCGTCGTATTCAACTCGCCATTTTTCGACTTCGTACTGTGCGTGCTGAACAGACCGAAATAAATGAACGTGCAAGCATTCATCGCGTAGCCTTCGGTTGAACGCCTCGATGTGTCCGTTTTCTGTAGGCTTTCCTGGGCGAATAAAAAATAGTTTTACGCCATTTATATAAGCCCACTGATCAAGAAGCTTTGAGGTAAACTCTGAGCCATTGTCCACGCAAATGACCTCTGGAAGTCCCCTCGTGCACTTAAGGTGGTCTAGCACCTCAACCACTCGATTTGAGTTGAGCTTAAAATCCAACTCGATCCAGAGACATTCTCGACTCAACTTATCGATCATATTTAGACTTCTGATTTTTTTGCCAGAAATGAGTTCATCGTGCATAAAATCCATCGTCCATACCTGATTCAGTTTTTGGGGAAATAGTGGTGGCACGCGAAGTTGGGTGATTACTCTCCTGCGACGTCTCGGCTGTGTTCGGACATAGAGATTCTCCTCCCGGTAAATCCGGTGTACTTGGTCTTTGCCCAATTGAAATCCTTCTCTTAAAAGTAAAACATGAAGCCTGCGGTAGCCATACCGAGGACGATCTTGTGCCAGCTCTTTTAAGCGAAGCCTAACGGCACGGTCATCTCGCGGATGTGGCGTGTAGCGAATTGAAGAACGCCATTGATTGAATAGCCTGCAAGCGTAGCGTTCACTCACGTGGTAGCGGGCCACCAAATGCTTGATGGCTCCTCTGATTTTTGCAGGCTTCAGAGCTTTTTTGAGATAACTTCCTGGAGCATTTGCTTGCCTAACAAGAGATCGGCGACGAGTTTCTTCAATCGAGATATCTCATCGTCTTGTTGCTTCAAACGGCGCAGCTCTGTGACACCAAGGCCAGCAAATTTTCTCTTCCAGACATAGAACGTCTGTTCAGTGATTCCGAGCTCTCTGGTCAGGTCTTTGATCTGCTCCCCAGCCTCGGCTCGGCGCAGAGTATGGACTATCTGTTCTTCGGTAAATCGTGACTTCTTCATAGATCCTCCTTTTTGGACTTTTGAGGACCACTTGTCACGCAGCTTCTAAGATTTATCCGGACCAGTTCTTTGCGAGCAGACCAAATTAAGTTAGAAGTGGTCTATGCTCCACGCTATTGTTTGCCTGATGACTGGACAAATAAGTTTGAAGATAATTTTGACCCATATAAGGAAGTTTGATGCGCGATACATCAACATTGAATTTAAATACATACTTCGGTGATGACCTTCACGATTATCCCGAAAGTCCAGAGGACTTAAAGAAGTTCATTGAATTTGAAAAGCAGGAAATTCTTAATCTTATTGGTGATGAAAAGCACAAAAGAATGAGTCGGTTGGCAATTCATTGTCGGCAATTAAGAAACTATAACGAAGCCCACGAATTGTTTAAAATGGCTTCTGGATATTTTAAAAACACCAATCCTCAAATGGAAATGGTCAATTACTTGCGATGGGGCGATGTTTTTCGGTTTGAAAAAAGATTTAATGAGGCTTGGGATATACTGAAAAAAGCAGAGCAGATACTTTTGACCCATCAATTTATGGATTATCAAGATTTCTATTTCCAACATTTAGGAAAATTATTTTTTGATAAGGGCGAATACGAAAAGGCTCTTGAATGTTTTGAGAAAACCCTCTCGTTGAGAATAAAAAAAGCAAATCCACAGTTGATTTCAAGCACTGAATTTGCCCTTAAAATAACGAAACAAAAATTAAAAACCTAAATCCCCGAAACCTTTGGTGGAGTTCCACTGTTGCCTATTAAAACCTTACTACGGTCTAAGTAGATTGCGTATGTGGTTGCTGTATCTAAGTGTCCAAGCCAACTTGCCACGCCCACAAAATCAGTTTCGCCTTTATCAAAGCACCAGTTCGTGAAGCCCTTACGCCCACTATAAAGACCCAACGCTTTGCCGTCAGCATTACTGACCGACTCCCCATGATTTAGACAGTCATGGACTTAGCAGTTCTGGTTGTTGGTAACTCTTTCTGAACTCAATTTCAAATTCTTTCGGTGTTTTTCCGTCAAGTGACCTGTGGGGTCTAAAGTCGTTGTAAATTTCT
>JAJTIC010000036.1 GCA_021300175.1 Pseudomonadota bacterium | reverse complement strand
TCAATCGACCTGCTGGAGTGCTGCCCAGGTAGGCGGCACTATGTCTTTAGTTTCTGGTCATCTCATTACATACTCAACGAACGAGAAGACTCTATTTAGAGATCTCACATTTGCTATTTCTCCTGGGGACCGAATTGGTCTTGTCGGCCCCAATGGTGCCGGCAAATCCACACTCGTAAAAATTATTCTTCAAAAACTCAAAAGCGAGACTGGAACTTTGGCCCACCAACGGGGGCTCCGGGTTGGATTCCTCGAGCAGACTCCAGAGTTTAATCCTGAGGACACCTTACTCTCAGCACTCACTTCTGAGAATGATGATCCTGATGTGTGGACCAAAGCTTATGAGTGGATAGCAAAGCTCAACTTAAGCCAGTTTCCTGAGTCAACTCTGATCAAAGATTTTTCTGGCGGTTGGAGAAAACGAGTCGCGTTAGCTCGAGAGCTCATGAAAAGTCCAGATTTTCTCGTACTTGATGAGCCGACCAATCATCTCGACGTCCAAAGCATCATGTGGCTTGAGGACTTCCTGTCCCACTCAAACTTTGCCTTTCTTGTTGTTACTCACGATCGGCTCTTTTTGCAACGTGTGGTCAATAAGATTTGGGACTTGGATCCAAAGAATCCCAATTTTTTGTTCAGCTCCGAAGGAGATTACGCAAATTATGTCTTGAACAAAAAGGCTCTTTTAGATTCTCTGCAACGACAGGAGCAAGTCCTCAAAAATACTCTTCGCCGCGAAACTGAATGGCTTCGTCGAGGCGCTATCGCTCGGCAAACTAAGCAGAAAGCAAGAATCAACCAGGCCGAGACGCTGAAGGACACTGTCGAGGACTTATCACAAAGAAATCGAAATCAAAGTGTTGGAATTTCGTTTGCAGAAAGTGAAAAGAACGCCAAAAAACTCATAGATGTGCAGGATCTTTCGAAAAGTTTCGACGAAAGAGTGCTATTTGAGAATTTGAATTTGATCGTCAAATCCAAAGATCGAATAGCCTTGATGGGAGAAAATGGTTCTGGAAAGTCGACCCTGCTACGAATTCTTCTGGACCAAGATTCGCCCTCGACAGGGACTGTCATGAAGTTCGAAAAACTCGAGTTTAGTTATTTCGAGCAAGGACGCGATACTTTGCAGCCAGAGCTCAGTGTTCTTAAAAATATTGTGGGTGAAGGTGATTATGTGAAGTTTCAAGGGAGCTATGTCCATGTGAACTCCTACCTTGAACGTTTCCTTTTCTTTGGTAACAAAGTGAATTTACCGGTGAAACAGCTTTCCGGAGGCGAGCAAGCCCGACTGCGAATCGCTCAAATGATGCTCAAAGATTCGCAAATTCTGATTCTGGATGAACCTACGAACGATCTCGATGTTGAAACACTGACCGTGCTTCAAGATGCTCTTGAAAGTTTTCCAGGTGCCGTCATTTTAGTGACCCATGATCGATACTTTATGGATCAGGTCGCTCAAAAAATTCTTGCTTTCCCGCCGACAGGCTCCCCAAAAAAAGAAATTCTGACCTTTGCGGATTTCGAGCAATGGGAAACTTGGTACCTCCAAGAGAAAGAATGGCTTCAAAGTTCTGCATCCAGAGCTACCAGCGGTTCAGAGTCTGCAAATGCAAAAGGCAAAACCAAACTGTCTTTTAAAGAAAAATTCGAACTCGAAAAAATGGAAGAGACGATCCTGGGACTTGAAAAGGAACTTGCGGTCCTTCAAATTGAAATTTCTAGAATTGAAGTGATTTCAAATAGTTCAAAACTGATTGAGCTTTCTGAGAAAATCCAAAAACTGCAAATTGAGATCGAAAAAAAATACGATCGCTGGGCGATCCTCAACGAAAAATCCAAAGCTTGAGCTAATTTTGCCACGCGTCTAGCGCGAAATATCATGACAGAACCCTAACGCAAAATTTAGGACTGAGGTTGCTATAAAAAGATAACAGGGGGAAACATGCTTCGAAGTTTCGTCATTATTCTGTTCAGCAGTCTTTTCTTAGGATTTGCAGCTCAAGCAGGCAAACCTCCAGCAACTCTACCCATGTACTACGGCGAGGATTTTTACCGATCCAAAGAAAATCTCAAAGACGACTCTCTCAGATTCGCCCTTAACGACATTCTCAAGGGTGGACATATTTCTTCCCCCAAAGGTTACGACAAGATTGTTCATAACTGTACGGCACAAAATTCCTGTTACCAACATTCCCCAGTTGGCTACGACCAAGCAAGAAAACAGCTGTTTGGAAAGCTTCATCTCGAGGAGCAAGGTGGGGAGTACTCCGTCACGGAAGTCTACTGTGATTTTAAAGTGACCAACAAAAAAGGCGCTATTGGGCCTGGCCAAATTCCATCAGCTTCTTTGATCAACGCAGAACACACTTGGCCACAGAGCCGATTTACAAACCGCTACCCTAAAGATATTCAAAAATGTGATCTTCATCATTTGTTTCCTACCGATTCACAAATGAACTCACACAGATCTAGCTTGCGCTTTGGTGACGTGGTAACTGACGTCGAACATTTAAAATGCAATCTTTCAAGGCTGGGAAGATCAGAGTCAGGCGAAATTGTTTTTGAGCCGCCAAACCATCATAAAGGCAATGTGGCTCGCGCATTGTTTTACTTTGCGACCAGATACGAAATGAAAATCTCCGATAGCGAAGAGGCCTTCCTCAAAAAATGGAACCAGGAAGATCCCGTTGACGAAGCGGAGTATCAGCGTAATGAGGAAATCTTCAAAATTCAAAAAGTTCGTAATCCATTCATCGATTTCCCTGAGCTAGCTGACCAAGTATCTAACTTCTGAATCTCAAATAGAAAAGGCCACCATGAGGTGGCCTTGATGAAAATCAATCTTTTAATGCTCCGATTACTGTCGAGTCAGATTTAAAAACTGATCTCTCTGTTGGTCAATTTTTGCAGAGAGCTCTGCAATCTTAAGATCAAATGGTGCTCGCTCTGCAGGCAATCCTGCAAGTAATTGATTGAGCTCTGCTTCCCGCAATCGCAGCCCTGCCACCCGGCCATTTAAGTCTTGGAGACGACCCCGCATGATGGCTTCAGTACGCTTGCCCTCTTCAAGACGAGCAACATTGTTACGGCGCTCACCGCTTGCTCCACTCAGGCGTGATTGATCGTCACGCAATTGTCTTACCGCGGAATCGACCGCAGCTGCTTTCCGATCCCAGTCATTTCGGCTTCTGAAAGTCGCGAGCTCTGTTTCTGCCCGAGCTTTGCTGGCGCGAGCTTGATTGATCGAGTTAATCACTCGTGGTCGCTCATTACTGAGTTGAAATTCCTCTCTCTCGATTCGAGGAATTAAAGAAATTCTCAAGTCGGAGATTCGCGTTTCTTCCCTTCTGACGATGTCTTCAATGCGCTCCAAACGGTCACGAGCTTCGTCTTCACGTCGACTGAGGATTTCGTACTCGCGGCGGACGTTATTATCTACGATTCGCTCAATTTCATCCAACCGACCATTCACTTGTTGGCTTCTTCTTTCAACTTCTCTCAAGCCGTTTTCTTTTTCTTGAATTTGACGATCAGCCTCTGCCAAACTCTGCTCCAGCGCCGTGCAGTCAGTCGCTGGCTTTGCAATGTCAGGTTTTGGCTTTGGTACTTCACCGATAGTGCCGGAAGCTCCGCCGTTACTATCTTCACCGGTAACGGGCTCTGGATTCAATGACTCCCCAGGTAGAACGATACTTTCATTGTTAGCACGACACTGTTCAAGCATCCGAGCAATTCGCTCTCTTTCGCCACGCACTTGACGGAGCTCCTGTGCCATCTGAGAAGCCACAGCTTCAATCTGGACTCTTTCGCTTCTGAGGTTTTGGTACTCACCATTATTTCTGAGACGAGACTCTCTCTCGAAATTGATGTTGTAAGCAGAACGGCGTCTTTCCGCATCTCTCAATTCACTCCGCGCTTGGTTCAATTCTGAACGACGGAAAGGTTGCTGACGCTCTAAAGATTCCAGCTCTTGCCGAAGAGAACTCAGCTCTCGAGTGATTTGACTCAATCGGCTTTCTATTTCTGATAAGCGCTCTTCAGATGAGGACAGAAGATTCTGAGCGTCTCTTAGAATTGAAAGAAGGCGACTATTCTCCGGCTCTAAAGGGGCAAGAACAGATCGAGCTTGATCGTAGGCCGCCTGAGAAGCATTCACCTTTTGCTGGAGCTGCGGAATGAGCTGATCAAGCCTTACAATTTCTGCTTCGGCCACTCGTTGCTGCTGAAAAGCAGAATCCAAGGTTCTTTGAGCCGTTGGAATCTCGATGGAATTCAAATTCTCGAGAGTTGCTTTGACGGAGTTCAGTTCAGTGATATGACCTTGGTACTTTGCCAAAACTCTGGCCAGTCCCTGCTGAGTCTCTTTCATAGCCATGAAATCATTATAAGCTGAGTAGTAAATGCCGCGAAGCTGTGCCGTGAGATTTTTACCAATTCTCAAAGGGTCAACTTGAGAGGAAATAGAGTTTGAAAACCGGGATTCAAATTCTTTGGAAACCAAAACTTGTCCAGCATTACATCTCTTTTCCATCTCAGAAAGAATGGCCGAAAAGCCGCGTCCGTCAAAGTTGAATTCAATTTCTTTACTGCCTCCAATGGCTTTCATTTCAACAGTGTCTTCTGAAGACTTCAGTTTTTCAATCAAAGCAGAAATGCCCCGAGGCAACCCCCAAAAATTCTCTCGATTATCTGTACTGAGGGCTGAGAACACCATTTTACCACCTGGAAGTTCGGCCACTGCCCCTTTAGAGCCCTTCTTATTTTTTTCGATCTTAAATAGAACTTCCACTGGCTTGTTCGCCTGATTCTTTAGCTTGATCAACTCTAAGTGAAAGGTCTCTGCTCGAAACACAGCATCATCCTTTGTCGAAGCGACACAATAAACACCCTGATCTGTGCTCAGTTCAGCAAGTTTCCATCGCTTATTTTCAACGATGGTCTGCCCGTAGGAGTTCATGGAAATTCCTGAGATCAGAACGGCTGCAAACATTGAGGAAGTAGGTTTCATCGGGTCGTCTCCTTCTGTGAGTGTTTTGCCCGACAAATACTTGAGCAAAAAGGAGACCATTTTTGTCAGGGGCAAATTGCCACCATCAAGGCTCAGCGAGAATAGGTTCTCATTAGAAACTGATCCTCTTGAAGGTCCTCGAAGGGGGATTGGTCGAGGGCTGCAGTCGAAGATAGCTCTTTAGGTGTCATTTTGGATTTTAAAAGGACTTCACGAACTGCATGAGGATGAAGATATCTAAATGGAGCTGAAGATTTTCAGGTTTTTTGGTTGTACACCAACTCCTTCGAGTGAGTCTTTTAATGTGACTTCGCAGCAAGGCGCACTTGTGGTTG